>JAFLUY010000018.1:13034-20922 GCA_022508565.1 Erysipelotrichales bacterium
GTTGATCTGGGTTTTCTGGTGTTTCACCTGTTCCTGGATTTTCTGGTTGATCTGGGTTTTCTGGTGTTTCACCTGTTCCTGGATTTTCTGGTTGATCTGGATTTTCTGGTGTATCGCCTATTCCTGGGTTATTATTATCAGGTTCATCTTCTTTAGGTTCAGATTCTTTAGTAACTACAATAGGTAATTGAACTTTCTCGTAATTAGATTTATCAGCACCATTATAGATAGCTATAGCAATTATAGTTTTTCCAGCTTCTAGTTTTGTATTTGGATCTAACCAAGCCCAATTTAGTGGTAGTGGTACATCCTTTAAGTAATCTGCTTCTAATTGAGCTTTAATTTCATTAGCTGGGATTTCACTTGGTTGCTCTGCTTTTGCAATATTGAATTCTAACGTTCTAGTTCCATTGTAGATACCTAAACCATGAATTAAAATTTTTCCGATACCAGCATTGATATTATCAGCATATTCAATTCTGTAATGTTCACCATTGATTAATTCAATGTTTCCATCTTTAACAGTAACAGCTGGCGTTATCTCTTCTCCATTATATACATAACCACTTGTTATATAATTTATATATAAATCATCCACTGATACTGAATCTTTAACTGTGTTTTCATATAGATTAACCATAGCAGCAGATGCAAATCCTCCAACTGATTCTGTTGGTTTAAATCTTACATATTTTGCTAATGTTGGAGTATCTAAGATGTAAGTTTTTGTGGATTTATCATTTCCCCAAAGTATATTTTCTACTAAAGTTGTCCAATTAGTTCCATCTTCACTTACTTCAATTGTAGTTTTAATGAATCTTCCATTTACACCAGTATCTTGTCTTGGCATATACTCTATCTTAGATAGTTCAATTGGTCCATCAGTTATTTCGATTTGAAGCCAAGGGTTTGCTTCTTTACTCCAAGTATTATGCCAAAAAGTGTTTGGATTTCCATCAACAGTAAGACTGACATCTTCACCTTTACTATTAGATGATGATGCTGTTGCTTTTAATCTTGAAATAGGAACATACATCTTAGTTGGATCAGGTTCTGGATCAATTTCAAATGATAGTGAAACAGATTCACTTGCAAGAGTTGTACCATGAGAACCATATCTAACTAAAATAGATTGAGCGCCATCAAATTTAGTATCAGCATCAAATGGAGTCCATTCGTCATTAGTATTTTCTTTTTTCCATTCCATTTTATCTGTTGCGCCAATAACTTTATTTTCTAAATCATTAGCATAAAGATTTTTTGGGGCATCTGATTTTGTTATATCGATAATATATACATTACTTTCTGAAACACCAATTAGATAAACTGCAATATCCTTATCAGGAGATATTTCAGACAGTCTACTAGTTAAATCAACTTCATTTCCAATAACTGGTGTCCATTTTTTGTCTTTTTCTACATCAGTTGTTGAGTCTTGTGCATTATAATCAAGTGAATAATAGAATGCATCACCGAAAGTTAGTCTTAAAGTATTATCGTCAAAAGAGAAAGTAGCTGGTTTTGTTTCATCTTCTTTTCCTAAAATACTTTGAGCAACTTTATTAACTCCACCAACATTCATATATTTACTATCATTAGTAGTTGCTAATTTGTTTAATTCAATTAATCTAGCGGACTCATACTCTTTAGAATTATCTCCTAATTTATCTCTTATTATTCTTCCTAATTCTTCAATTGCTATTGGTGCATTACCAACAGATCTTATCATTTGTTGTCCAAGACGACTTAATTCAGCTGTATCTATTCCTGATTCGCCTGGATTATTAACTTTTGATGTAAGTAATTTATACCATGCAGTAATATGATATGGTATATACTCTAAAGCTTTGTTATAACATTCTTCTTTATCTTTATAATCAACTTTCATTTCAGAAATTAACATGTATAATTCAGAAATACGATAATTTTCATAATCATTTATAGCTTGTTGAGCAAGTGGAATATAGATTAAGTTATATGTTGAACTAAATACTGTAGATCTATCCCTAGTACCCCAGTTTAATAGAATCCTCTCGCCTTTTTCTGATTGATCCCAGTTTGAAACCCAGTTGTAACTATTCCATTGATTAGTTATATAACGTCCTTTTTCTTTATTATATACTCTATTTGCATAAATATAAGCACCATGACCAGGTTGTCCTAATCCTTCAGCTGGAGTACCAAAAACTCCCTCTAAATTTACACCAACATGCATTAATGTTCCACAAACTCCATCTTCTTCAAAAGCAATCCATAAAGTTGGTTTTGCTTTAGTTGTTGTTTTTAAACTTGGCCAGTCATTTAATTGGTATTTATCATAACAATCACTTGTTCTTTTATCTGGGTTATAGAATTCATTACCAACACCACATTTAGGACTACTAGTGTAATAATCATCTCTTCCGACGTTTCCACCATTACCATAATTAATATAAGTATATGGGTTCAAGTTTGCACGACCACCACTACCATTATTCTCTTGAGAATACTGAGTTTCTCCCATTTTAGTAATAGTAGAATACCAGTTTAGCCATAAAAATTCTTCATCAGATAACTTAGTATCAGTTACCCAGCGCATTTCCTCAACAGTTAAATCTTGGAATTGTTCCCAATTGAAGGTATAAGGAACAGTTGTGCCTTTATGAGTTTTTTGTGTCCAATTTTTTCCTTCTGCTGCACCTATAAATAATTCTTTAATTGCTTCATAGCGTCCTAATGGTGTTGAATATACTCTTGCACCATTTGCTCCTGCAAACCATGAGCTAACATCTTGCGTATGAGTTAAAGAAATTGCAAACATTAATTTTTGAAAAGTAGCACCATAAGCAGACGTAAGGTCTTCTTTGTGTTCTCTATATAGGTCAGATAATATTGTAAGTGACTTTATGTAACTTCCACCAAGTGGAGCTCCACCTAGAATATATTGTTCTAGTCGACCAACATCGTTAAATAGCCATTTTAATAATTCTTCATTGTCACGATTAGATTTAGCCCAAGCTTGTAATACTAAATAGTCTGCTTTAGAAACTAGTGTTCTTTGCAGTAATTTTAAACGTAAATCTCTATTTTCTACAATATCAATAATATTTCTATTATTTAAATCTTTTTCGTATTCACTTACTTTTTTAACCCATTCTAAATTTGCTGATTCTTTTGGTGTATAAGTTTTACTGTTATATATCATAGCTTCAGCATAAACTGAGTGATCTGAAGCACTATTTCCATTATTATCTGCATATAATTTTAAATAATTAAATCCGCTAACATCTAAAGTAACTCTTTCACCATTAGTATTACCTTTAAAGATTTCAGTTGTCTTTAATATTTGATAATTTTCATTGTCTTTTGATGCAGAAATAGTAAACTTAACACCATTTCCATTAGAACTAGCATATGTATCTACACCTATATATGCAGAAAATATATCATATCCCTTATTTGTATACTCACTTATATCAAAAATTAAAGTACTATTGGCATGGGCAAATAAACCATTTAAAAAGTATGTTTTTTCCCCACCAATTAATAAGGAGATTAAATTTCCAGGTTCATTCTCATTAATCTTTAAAGCTTTAACATTATTCCAACTGCTTTCTTTTTTTAATAATTTGTTTGTATTCCATAAATCAGTTAAATATACATAATCTTCCCTATTTGACTCAGCTGCGTAAACAACAATAGGTAAAAAATTAGTTAGAATAATTGCTAATATACCAATAAAAATTGTAGCCTTTCTAGTAATATAATCAAATTTTTCTCTCATAATGGTCACTCTCCAAAAAAATATTAATATTGGTTTCGTATTATACCACAAATTCTTAATTTGTCCAGTTTAATAATTCTTCTACTAATAATATATCAAATATTGAGACAAGTGATTCTTATAATTGTCTATATTTGTGTAAATATACATTAAATATAATGTAAACCAAAATAAAAAAAGCGAGAAGTCGCTTTTTATATCTGTTCAGCATCGATTCCTTCTTTTATAAGCATTTCTTTAAATCTTTCTTTAAAGTCAGCTATTGCTTTTTCTTTAGAGTCTTCATAAATCGTTGTAGTGTTTTTCATAGCTAAATAAAAGTGTTTCATCGTTACAACTGATGAATTCTCAAACAAAGCATAACTAAATGCGCTTGAAACAATTGTTAAACAGATATCCGGATATCTATTTTGAACTTCATAAACTCTTTTATATTCAGAAGTATGTTCAACAAGCCACTCAAATATTCTTTCTCTTTGAAATTCTGTATATGCAAGTTTAACGCCCATTTGATGTTCAAATTTTGGAAATGTTCCTTCAAGTATTTTAACAACATCGGACGCCTCTGCTTCAGCTATATCGATTTTAATAAAACGTCTAACAAATGCTCTGTCACGAAGGATATATTGTTCATATTCTTCTGATGTAGTTGCGCCTATCATTAAAATACGTCCTCTATCTAAGTAAGGTTTTAACATATTAGCAAAATCTAAATCAACAGATCCATTATTATGAGCAACAAGTAAGTGTACTTCATCTATAAATAGAATAGTTTTTTCAATATTATCAATTTCATCAATTAACATTTGAAGTTTAGATACCTCTACTCCATTAACTATCATTTTGCCTAATAAAGCGGGAAGATTTATTTTAATAATTCTCCATCCTTTTAAAACATCCGGTGCTTGGTTTGTATTTATTCTATATGCTAGTCCTTCTACTAATGCTGTTTTACCTATACCTGGTTTTCCAACAAGAAGTGCACTTTTATCTGGTGTTATTAACGTAAGTATCATTTTATTAATTTCTTCGTCGCGAGCAATTGCTGGATTAGTAATATATTGTTTATCCGTTAATATTTCGCCATACATATCTATTACACTTGGTTGGTTTGTTACAGTTTTTACTTCTTCAAGTGTATCGATTACTTCATTTGATGAATTTAAATTCTCATTATTCATGTCATCACCACCTAAATTATAGCATGTTCGTTTATTTAATTAAATAAATAATGACGCATATATGTAAAAAAGGATGTTTAAAACATCCTAGATATTAACATTTATTAATTTATTTACATGACCTCCAACAACTGTATAACAATCATTAGAAATAATTTCTGACTTTTTATCAATACTAAGTAGTTCTTGCTTTAAGTCATAAAAACGATCACTTGGTACTACACACATTATAATATTTCTTTTTAGAATTCCAATGCCATTTGTCGATTCAATAAGGGTATAACCTATTTCTAAATCATTTGTCAATAAGTCTTCTATTTCTTTTATATTATTTGATTTAATGAAACATAGTTTATTATTTGATACTCCAAGTATTGTTCTATTAGATATAAAGTTTTGAAGTTTTAAATAAACAATTGCATAAATAGATCTAATTATGCCAAATGTTAAAGCTCCTGCAACGATTATTATACCATTTAGGATGTTTGATAACTCACTGGTTGGAACAGGAAAATATTTTTGAAAAATATAGATAACGCTGTCCATACCACCGGTATTAAACCCACATTTATAGATTAGTCCAAAACCTAAGCCACCTATAATTGAATAAAGTACAACTGTTAATAAATAACTTTCAAATTGAAAACTAAAATATGGTGCAATTGGTATAGTTAAGTTAACCATAATAATATAAGCAAGATAACCAACTATTGTATACAAAGTTTTTTTAAATCCCAAGATAAATATTGAGATAATTGTTAAAATAATTGTTACCAAATTGATAAATAAAGTAGTATCTATTCCCGTTGTTTTACTAACAATAATTGCTATACCTCCAACGCCTCCATATACAACGTTATTTGGTACAACAAAGGCATTATAGACTAAGCCAGCAATGAAAGCTCCTATCAATAAAACAATTAGCCTACTAATTCTATTTCTTTTGGTAACTTGATTAATAATATTATCATAATCAATAGTCTTCATACTTTCACCTATTATAATTTTACTATTTCTACTTTTATTAGTCAAAAGAATTCAGTGCATGAAAAAACATCTCATAAGAGATGTTTTTAATTAGTGTAATTATTCAATAATTTCAGAAACTACACCAGAACCAACTGTTCTACCACCTTCACGGATAGAGAACTTAGTTCCTTGTTCAATAGCAACTGTAGAAATTAAGTCTACTGTAATATCTACATTATCACCTGGCATAACCATTTCAACACCTGCAGGTAATTCGATAACACCTGTAACGTCAGTTGTTCTGAAATAGAATTGAGGTCTGTAGTTTGTGAAGAATGGAGTATGACGTCCACCTTCTTCTTTGCTTAGAACGTAAACTGCAGCTTTGAATTTATGATGTGGAGTAACACTTCCTGGTTTAGCAAGAACTTGTCCTCTTTCAACATCTTCTCTAGCGATACCACGTAGTAATACACCAGCGTTATCTCCAGATTCAGCATAATCTAATGATTTTCTGAACATTTCAATTCCTGTTACAACAGTTTTTCTTGTATCTCTTAATCCAACGATTTCAACTTCGTCGTTAAGATTTAATCTACCACGTTCAACACGTCCTGTAACAACAGTACCACGTCCTGAGATAGTAAATACGTCTTCAATACTCATTAAGAATGGTTTATCAGTATCTCTTTCAGGATCTTCAATATATGAATCAACAGCATCCATTAAATCGTGGATAGATTTAACAGCATCAGCATCTCCTTCAAGAGCTTTAAGAGCTGAACCTTTGATTACTGGACATTCTGCATCAAATCCATATTCTCCTAATAATTCTCTGATTTCCATTTCTACTAATTCAAGAATTTCTGGGTCGTCAACTTGGTCACATTTATTCATGTAAACAACAATTTTAGGAACACCAACTTGTCTTGATAATAAGATATGTTCTCTTGTTTGTGGCATAGCACCATCAGCAGCTGAAACAACTAAGATAGCACCATCCATTTGTGCAGCACCTGTGATCATGTTTTTAACATAGTCAGCATGTCCTGGACAGTCTACGTGAGCATAATGTCTTTTTTCAGTTTCATACTCAACGTGAGCAGTGTTAATTGTGATACCTCTTTCTCTTTCTTCTGGAGCACTGTCGATTGCAGCGTAGTCCATGAATTCTTTAGAGAATTCTTTAGAGATAGCGGCAGTTAATGTAGTTTTACCATGGTCAACATGTCCGATTGTACCAATGTTAACATGTGGTTTACTACGGTCAAATTTTTCTCTTGCCATTTTTTCTTCCTCTTTCCTTTTGTTTTTTTGTTTTCTATAACAAATTTATTTTATCTAATTCTTGATATTAAATCAAGTATTATTTTAATTTACGCTGTTTTTCTTAATAATTTCTTCAGCGATTGATTTAGGTACTTCTTCATAGTGATCTTTTTCCATTTGGAAGTTACCTCTACCTTGTGTATTACTTCTTAAATCAGTAGCATAACCAAACATTTCTGATAATGGTACCATAGCTTGAATTCTTAGTGTATTACCAATTGATTCTTGTCCTAGTGGTTTACCACGTCTACTAGTTAAGTCTCCCATTACATTACCCATGTATTCTTCTGGAACATCAACTGTAACTTTCATGATTGGTTCTAGTAATACTGCTTTACATTTATTCTTAGCTTCTTTTAAAGCCATAGAAGCAGCAATTTTAAATGCCATTTCTGATGAGTCTACATCATGGTATGATCCATCGAATAATGTAGCTTTAATATCAACTAGTGGATATCCTGCAAGAATACCACCTTGCATTGCTTCTTGTAATCCTTTATCAGTTACTGGAATATATTCACGAGGGACAACTCCACCAACGATACCGTCGACGAATTCATATCCTTTACCTGGATTTGGTTCAAATTTAACCCAAACATGTCCATATTGTCCACGTCCACCAGATTGTTTAATATATTTACCTTCA
>JAFLUY010000019.1 GCA_022508565.1 Erysipelotrichales bacterium
ACAAAAACTTCTAATGTCTGCATCATTATCTTCAAATTCTAATCTATATTCATCTTCATCTCCAGGAACCTCTAAAATTGATGTAATTGTAAGTTCGTACGGAGTTTTATAATTATTTCTATTAGTTAGCACCCATAACCTATCCCCTACTTTTACGCCACCTTTTACAGGATTTTTAGATTCATTAACAAATTCTTTAAGTGATTTCATATATATTACAATATTTATTTATTCTTCATCTTCTGGCCAAATATCTAAAAGCATATCTTGATCTTTTACGTATAAAGTACTTAAGGCATAAAGATATATTTCTGAAACTATGGATGCTTTATCGGATTTAGACATCGACCACGCTGATATCATAATATCTAAACGGCGTTTAGTAAAGGCATCTAAAATGAAATTGTATTCAATATCAATATCTTTAGTATCGTAAGTTTTTTTAACCTTTTCTTCTAATACTGAATTCAAAGTACCTTGACATACTTTTTTAGGATCATTATAAGGAAGTGCATTACATACGAAATGAATGATATCTAAAATTTCTTGTTCATCTAATGGTTTTATGTCTGCGCAATCTCCGTCATTAGATTTTTCATATCCACCAACACACCACTGATCCATATATCTTCCGAACCATGTTTGAAGATCTTTCTGAGGAATATCTTTAAGAGTTGGTTTCTTTGCTTCTGAAATGTATTCTACCAATGTTTTCATAATTAATTTATATTATTTAATAATTTTTTCTAAAACTTCTTTGATATCAGGCATCCATTTGCCTTTGATAACAGATAAATCAGATATCCATTTATATTGAGCATGTTCTTTCGATATTTTAATTTTTGGATCTTCAACTTTAACTATCCAGACTTCTGTGATGTTTCCATTTTCATGATCAATATCTTCTGATCTCTGAATATCTAAAATATCTGATTTTTCAATCTTAGTTTCTTCATAAAGTTCTCGAATTGCTGCTTCTTTAGAATCTTCATTATTCTCAATTGATCCACCAACAACACCCCACATACCTCTAAAATTCTTCATATAATTAGCTCGACGAAGAACAAGAAGCTCATTATCTTTATTGATTACAATAACATCGACAAATCGTTTGTTTTGAGATTCTAATAATGAAATTTTGGAAAAGCTTTGATTTTCCAATATGAATTGACTAAGTGATTTCATATTTTATTCAATTTATTGTCTATCATATATTGAGCCCATTCTTGTAGAGCTTCCACATACGAATCCCAATATTTTTCTGATTTATATAATTTTTCGTTATTTAGTTTTTCTTTTTCACAAATATAGTCAAATATTTCATCGCAAACAAAACATTCGTCACCATCTTCTACCAAATCGTATAAATCTTGTATACGATCTGACCTTACAGATGTTAGTTGTAAATAATCTAATGCATGTTTATTTATACATTCACTCCAATATTCTTTTGAATATTTTTTGATTTTGACTTCCGCAATGTATTGGCTAAGTGATTTCATCCTATTATACTAAATGTTATTGTTGATTTATTAGGAAATGAATTATGGAATTTGCCCAATATTTTTTCTACTTTATCATCATTTTTTGATTTGACTGACGGATCACATACCCATGTATTTTCATAGCTCTTTTTATAATTTTTTACTTCAGAAGATTGAATTGTGCCTTTTAAATTATCGGTATCTACTACCCATCTAATTATTGAGGAATCTTTTGCATTTATTTCTTTCAATAATTCATTGGTTAACTCATCCAATGCTTCTGCATTATAATTATTCTTATCTTTTACTCTAGCTTCAAAATGATCACCAATTTCTTTAGTAAATGAAGCTTCCATTATAAATTGACTTAATGATTTCATGCGAAACTAATATATTTGTTTTCTAAATTTTGTTGTATATATTTTCCTAAAATTTTAAGAAAAACTACGCTAAATTTTTTGCTGAATTTATTAAAAATATTTTTTGACTCTTGACGAATTTCATTTGCTGTTTTTTCCGTTTTAGTTGTGTGACGATATGCACTAACTAAATTTTTATCTTCTATGTTATCAATCGATGCAACAAATTTACCAAAGTCAAAATAATTTTTCCAAATAGTATCTTTTTTAAGTTTTTGTAAAATTTCACTTGGTTTAAAATTAACAATTGAAGTTTTACTATTCTTTACTACTTTATCAATATCTAATTCTAAAGTTGACATATAAGCTCTTCTTTCTTTAGGATTAAAAAAGTATTTTAAAACTGCAAACTGTTTAACATTTTCATTTGGATGATTTATATTCATCATTGCATTTCGATATTCTAATCCAATTTCATCAAAAATACTTGGTTTATCATTTTGTTTTCTTTGAATATCTTCATATGCATACAATAATTCATGCATGAATAAACCGCCAATGTTAAATGTTAACTCTTCCCAGTTATTTGGCAAGTGTAATTCAATATAAATCTTTTCGCCATTAGTTAATGATTTATCATACGCTGCATATAACCCTTTGTCATGAATAAGATTTAAAATCACATATTTAAAAAATCCATTTGCTTTAGAAACATTTATTGTATATTGTTGATTATCATCAAAATTATCTTTAATGTTTTTCTCTATAAAGTTATAAACCAATGAAAAAATTTCTTTAAAATTATCTAATTGCGATAACTCTTCATATATAAAATTAAAAACTAAATTCGTATAACATTTATAAAGATTTTCATAATCATTCAATATATAATTATCAAATTTATCTTCTACCACAAATTGACTAAGTGATTTCATTCTTTATTTTATATATTTTTCAATTGCTTCAGATAATGGACCTTCAGAATCAAAATAAAGTTTTCCGGTTTTGCAAACATAAGTTGCTAAATGATCACCAACAAAGAATTTCTTATCTGATTTCTCATGAATTGTATAAATTTGATTATCTTCGCTATAAAGAAATTCATATTTATCTTTCAAATCTTTCTTTAAAGATTCAAATTGCTTCATAGAGATATTTACTTCTTCATTGAAAGTTCCATGCACTTTATTTTCAACTATGAATTGACTAAGTGATTTCATAATCTAATTACCATTTTCTTTTTATATTGTTCTTTTCTTCGTATTCAGATAAAGCTCTATTTAGTTTATCTAATTGCTTAGCATCTCTTAGCAATAATTTATGATTCATGGATGCATTCTTTAAAAATTTCCACTCTTTTAAATTATTTTGATATTCTTCATCATTAGAGATGGTTATTTTAGCAGCTTCATTTATGAATTGACTAAGTGATTTCATATATTATCAATTTTGTTTTTATATGTAAAAATACATTTAAAAAATAGAAAAGCGCCTGAAAAATTCAAGCTCTTAAGCATTTAAATATCTATAAAAATACATTTTAATAACGATCTACATGTTTGATGAGTGCGCTTCTAAATCTTTCGAAAGAATCTCTATCTTTATTATAAAGCTGTTCTTCAACCTCATCCAAGAAGATTTCAATATCGTCTTCAATTGTTTCTGCATCATTGTCATTTAAAGTCATTTTAACAAATTCATCTGCCAATGATTTAGAATCAACTTTCTTTGTTTCCAATATGTATTCATCTTTAGATGAAAATCTCGCTGACTCAGCGATATAGTTATTTAGTGATTTCATAGTTTATATCATTTCTTTTTATCAAAAAATCTAAGCATAGCATACCAAACTTTGGCGTTTTCAAGACGATTCATTAATTCTTTATCATTTACTGAACCGCTAAGTACATGCTCTAAATTAGATTCTGCTTGCCATTTATTATCTTTAAGTTTTGAAAATGTTGCACCATCTATATTAATAAATGACGGATCTCCCATGACATTAGAAGTTGTTCCGTAACATTTCTCGATATCTTCGATAGTGGGCTTTTCAGTATCTTTATTATAGTATTTGTAGCCTATTTTCCAATAATATTCGCTGAAAAAATCTTTACCATCAAATGCAGATTTTTGAGCTTCTTGTATGAATTGAGTTAGTGATTTCATTTTATCTTCTTAATATATTTTTTGGGAATAATATATGAACCATAATCACCGTCAGAGGCGTCATAAACCCATACAATTTCTTCTTCCCCTAAAATGCCTTCTTCTAATGCTTTCTTTGCCGATTCATATTTATCATAAGGAGGTTTTACTTCTCCAATCATATTTTCGATAGCATTTTTAACATTACCAAAGTATGCTCTATTATACAATTCAAATGGTTCGCCGATCTGAACTACATTAACTTGATTTGCAGTATCTGTTACAGGATATAATTTATAATTTTTCCCTTTAACTGCGGCTTCTGATATGTATTTATCTAATGATTTCATAGCTTCTTATCTATTTCGGTTTTAATTTTTGCTTTTTGATTATCGATATTATAGATTTCTTTTTTAAGTTTTTCGATTTCTTTATCGATGTCATTCATTTGTTTACCATATTCTTGAGCTTTATCTTCTGGGTTATCTCCCTTTGAAATGATTTCACCAAGATCGTCTTCCATATCGTTCATGAGATCATTATATCTCATTTGCAAATCTTTTATATTGTCAAGAATATTCCAGCGTTTCTGATCTAATTCAGCATATTTTCGATTCAATTCAAAAAGCTCTCCCATTTTTTCTTGATCTGAATCTTTCGCCGCATTAGCTATTTCTCTGCCAAGATCAGTATCAGGACGTTCTATCATAAACGTTTCTCCAGTATCGGGATCAGTATATTCTTCTAGTTTTTCATTCAAAAAATCTTTTAGTGTTTTCATATCTTTAAAATTTATCTTATAAATTTATCTTCTTCAATGATGAATTATTCTTGATCTATAAAATTTTTAATTATTGGAAGAAGGTTGTTTTTACGATCCATTTCAGATGTTTCAAACCAAATTTCTCTAAGAAGAGCATCGAAAAAATCTTGCTTTTGCTTATCATTTTCACAATAATCTTCCATTGTCTTTATGACATCTTCTGCTAATTTCTTTGTCTGATCTTCTATTTCTTGATATCTCTTTGGATTCTTTCTATATGCCGGATCAGTCATTCCTTCTACGAATTGACTAAGTGTTTTCATATTAGTCTATATTAAATTATTTTTTATTCTTTGGCATTGTAAACGTATATTCGTTCCACCAATAATCATATTCTGGTCTAGTATTTCTTGGAGCATCTGGAGCACCATAACCATGTACTTGAAATACTAATTTGTTATCATCTTTTACGTATGCATTCATTATAAAACTTTCAGTAGTTTCATTACGCAATTGATCTTCTCTTGGGGCTTTAGCATCAATCAATTCTCTAATAATTCCTGGCTTACTCATTAATTCATAAGTTAGATATGTTAGAATTGAATCTTTTGTAAATTCAACAGGTTTACATTCGTATTCTTTTTGTTTAGAATATTTACCTTTACGATTTGTTACTTTTGGATTATTCTTTACAGAATTATCTTTAATGAATTCAACATATTCGGATCCATTAGATTTGTTATCAAAATCATTCATTATATCGCCGAAAATATCTTTAAAATATCTCATTGCTCTTGCCGCTAAACATCCTCTAGCGCAAACAACAGATTTTAGTTTGCAACCATTTTCTACTAATGATTTTGATTCATCTAAATCTCCTAAATTAAAATGGCCTTCAAGAATTGTTGAAGATAAATTTTCTTGTATGTAGTTAACTAATGATTTCATAAAATTTAAAGCATTTCTTTATTTATATTATAGAAAATAACCGGATCACCACCAATTTTACCAATAAGAAATTCATTAAGCTCTTTTGAATCCATATAGATTGCTCCACATATTACTGATTCTTTTCTATCTTTCTCTTGAATATAATATGTATTGAAATGATTGAAATCCCATTGAAAAAGAATCATATTAGTATCTTCATGAACTGCTAACCAAGTTCCTTCTTTAAATTCTTCATCAGATGGAACTTTAGTTATTTTCTTAGCGTTCTCCTTTTCAAATTTTCTAATTGTATCTAAAATGATAGCTTGTGATTCATTTGGAGTACATCTTTGATCTTTATCATTATAAGATTCGATGTTTTTCGCAATCTTTTTAATACCATTATCTTGCGATTCTGTTATATAGTCTACTAATGATTTCATATCTTATTTCTTAAATGTTATTTTTGCCCAGTCGTTTGAAGAAGTAAATATAAATGTTATTGATTTTCCTCTAACTTTAGATTCAGTATTCACATTTTTCTTACTACAAGAATTTTTAAGTTCTTCTAATGCATTAGGAACATATAATAAAGCGTAAACTACCGGAGCAACTTCTCCATAATGTATTCTATCCCATTTTTTATCTGTTTTAGAATCAAACGTTGCAGACATGTTACCTGGAATATGTTGTCCTTTACCAACACTAATTTCAGTCCACCATCCAAGTTGCGGATGCGTCACATCTTTATTTTCTAATTCTTTATCGTATTTATCAAGATCAAACATCGACCAACTATCCCATCCATGGATATGTATTTTACTAAGCAAATAGCCTTGTTCAATCAATGATTTTGAATTATCTAAATTGCTTTCTATTATAAATTGCGCTAGAGATTTCATATCTTTAATTATATTTATATGTAAAAATACAATCAAAAATTAACTAAAATAATTAAAAATCATTTTCGTCATAAATAGAATTGCCATCTTTATCGACCAATTTTATGAAATCTCCAGAAATTCTTTGCATTTCATCCATATCTTGGTCTTTTTCTCCAATAGCTTCTCCATTTTCATTATGCGTATAATCCCAACCTTCGAGAATCTTTTCGGCTAAATATTTATCAATACAATTTTTTTCGAGTTCTTCTAAAGCATATTTTAGATTGTTCGATACATAATATTCGGGGCTTTCATCGTCATCGCAAAATTTCTTTGGTTCGGTCATCCAAACCAACCTTTGTATAATTTCTTTAGCGCTTTCAATATCTTCATTTCGTTCTCTAATGAAATCTTCAACTTTATATTTCTTATCGAATGTTTCATTAGAAAACCATACATGAATTAATGCGTTTGTATATGTACTCATAATATTATTTAAATATCTAAAATGTCAATTAAATAATCAGGTTCTAAACCAAGATAGTCTAACATAAGAGAGTCACATGCGAATGGATCATAATTGCAATTCGCCATATATCTTTTGACTTCTTTAATTCTTGCGATTGCTTCTTTTCGGGAATTTCCATCGCGTTCCATCAATATTTCAATAATTCTTTCCATGTTTGTTTTTAACTTAAGTAAAAAACAAGGTTTTCGCAAATTTCATATAGATTATCTGATAATATATGGTAAGGATAAACATCTGATTCAAAATATCCAAAAGATAAATCTGTCAAAACATTTTCTTCGCCATTCCATTCTGTATCAATATGAAGTTCGACTGACAAATCATCGTTTTCAAAAATGAAATCATTTAGTTCTTCATTATCCAGACGATATTTAATTTCTTCCCTAATTTCGTTTTGGAGATCTTCAAAGCACTTTTCCATAGTTTTTGGTTTTTGATTGTTTTTATGAAATTATTCAATTTTAATTTAATTACATATTTAAAATAGAAAAGAGTCTGAAAATTTCAAACTCTTTTCAAAAATAAGTTTACTATGTAAAATATAATTGATAAAATCAATTTATTTTCAAACTATTCATCTTTATTTACTGATATATGATTTATCATCAGTTGAATTATAAATGTTTAAATCATAATTAATATCTATTTCTTTATCGAAAACTTTTGTATTAGTTATTTCGAAATTCTGTGTTAAACTTGTTACCATAATATTAATAATTTATATATATTTAAAGATTTTCTATCCAATCATAAGGTCCATTTTTGTCCGATAAAGCATTAACAAGATCTTCTATATTTTGAGATATCTGAAATGAAATATCTTTGCAAATATCTTCATCTATATTTTCCTTTTTAAATTTTCTTTTTAGTATTTTAAAAACTTGACTCGAATCATTTAATTCATGATTTCGTATAAGTGCTTGTTTGAATGCTTTTTTCTTATCTGAATTTCCTTTGATATTCATATTGTCGATTTTTTCACAATGCGCTTCTAATTCAGATTTCCAATGATTTAAATTTAAATTTTCTTTGTCATACTGTCTAACATAAAGAATTAGCGCCCAATTTTCAACTATTTGATTTGCCAAGTTGATTACAGTTCTAATAATTTGTTCTCTATTATATGCTTGCTCAAATAATTTTGTAGAAATCAAACTATCTAATATAAATTCTTTAAGTGTTTTCATTGTTAAAAATTTCTAAAATGATACATACGTTCTAGTGAAAAATCTAAATTATTTGGTTTAAACAGCCCAACTGGAATAAAATCTCTAAAAATTCCATAATCTTTAGTATGGATGCCTTCTTTATCTATATAATCAATATATGTTTTCTTCCAAAGGTTCTTTTCCCAAATATCTCCAGAACAATTTCCAATATTCACATAAATTTCATTTGAATCAAAATATGTATCTTCACTAAACTCATTTACTATATGATATCTATTGTGATCTATTTCTTCAATCTTTTCACGTTTAGCATAATATTTATAAGTTCCATCTGATCTTTCTTCTATAGAAAAAATTTCCCAGCCATTTTCTCCGATATTAGCTAATTCATTATCAAAATCAGAATATATCACACCATAAGTATATTCGAACATCTTATGATGGTTCGAAACTTGTGAGTTTTTCTCACTATATTCGAATTTTCTCATAATACTATTTACTCTTTTATTTTATTGTTTTCATATCTTGCGTATGATTCTAATTCAGATTCTATAGATAATCGTGAGCATTTCTCACAAATCCCATAATCTGTATTGAATCTTCCGCCGCATATTGGACAAATCCCAATTTCTTCTAAATTATGAATGCACATTATTCTTCTTCACATATATTTTGATCATCATCGTCATAATCTACATAGTTGTTGAAATCTAATAAAATTTCATAACTACCAAATTCATCAACAACAACAGTCCATCGGCCGCTAGAGAATCTATATGTATCTTCTTCTCTGGGTAGCCCATATTTTTCAACATATTCTTCTGAAGATTTAAGCAAACCTCTTACACAATCACGAAGATCAGGTTCTGTTACGCCATATTTATTTCCGTATGTCCAATCATTTACTTCAAACAATTTTAAAGCAATATCAAATCTTACGCTATCATAAGATAACTGAGCATTTTTTGTCTTAAATCCGTAAAAATTCATTTTTCAATATTTTTTAAAATTTCTAAAATTTCTTCTTCACCGCCATCAACATATCCTTGATGATTCCAAACTATTTCTCCTTTATATATTATGAAAGCATGCGGAGGATCTGAAACTCCCATTGCTCTCTTGAATTCGGAATTTTCATCAAGAAGTACTTCATAATCCCAATTCATTCGATTGATAAGCGGCTTGACTTTTTGAACATTCTGAGCTTCATCGATTGATATAGCAATAACTTTTGCTCCAGTTTCTTCTTGAATATCATCATATATTTCATGAATCGCATTCAATTCTCTTATACAAGGTTTGCACCAAGTTGCCCAAAATGAAATGACTACCGGAGTTTCTGAACTATCAATTTGTGCAGTATCTACAGTCTTCCCATCAATATTCTTTAACTGAACTGAAGGAAGCGCTGCATAAGATAAAGCAACAAAGCAGCTTAAAATCAAACTTAAAAATATCTTCTTCATAGTATATCTACCAACCATATTTTTCATAATCATCTTCATGACTTTCTGTTGTATCATCATGTCTTTCAATATAATCTTCTTCGTTATCCATCTTTATATAATAGCTTTTATGATTTCTTTATCTAAAGCTTCTTGAGCCGACATAAACTTATCTGACTTTTTCTTATTCCAGGACTTCAATTCTGATTGAGTTATCTTAGAATTCTTTGTTATGATATTCATAACTATCTTCTGAAGTCTCTCACTTTCTTTTATATCTTCTTTTATGTTTTCGAGTTTACCAACAGAAAATGTTGAGATATCGTGAAACATAAATGTTGTATTTTTGCTAGCATATCTATTTCTAACGCTCAAACAAATAGGTAGACCCATAGACATAACTTTACCTTCACAAAAAAGATTAACAGTTATCCCATTATCTTCGTTGTCTAATCGACTAAGCATATCGCACATAGCTAATCCATCATAAACGGTACCACCATAAGAAGATAGATGGAAATTGAAAGTTATTTCTTCAGGCTTATATTCTTGGTCAAGAAACTTAAAGAATCTTTCATTGTTTCTTCTGGTTTCTTTAATTAAACTTAGCTTTTCGAGAACCTTTTCTTTTACTTCGTAATGCATGCATTCACCAACATCATCTATAATAAGAAAATTATATTCTCGTTCGATATCTTTATACTCTAATGTCATGTTATGATAAAAATCTATTTTAAATATGTTGTCAAATTCTTTCTTTAGGACATTCGAATTTTTCCAAAAACTCTTTAAGTTCTCTAACATAAAGATCAAAATCTCTTCTTGTACCGGCTAAATGATAAATAACCATTATACGTCCTTCGGTTGAATTTGTTGTATCTATAACTAAATCATCTAATGTGTACAAATTTCCGGTTTTCTTGTGAACCCAATCGTAAGCTCTTCTAAAATCTATTTTTCTAATATCATCAATTGATGTATTCAAATATTCTGCAAGTTTTTGTCTAGTAATCATAATATTTTAATTTTTAAATTTATACATTATACTTGATATATCTTCCATATCGCTTTCATACGTATTTTGATTATAAGTTCCGTTTATTTCAACGTTTTCGTAAGCATTATCGCAAGCGTCCAAAATTATATTTATTTCTTCTTTTGAGAAATCTTGATAATTTTCCTTTTTAATTTTGTGAAGAAGTTCTTCATATTGTTTTTCCTCTTCTTCATAAGCATTAGAAAATTCATTGCAGCATCTTGCATAATTTAACGCTAATTCCAATACATTTATAAGTTGATCTTTCATGATACTTTATTTATTAAAATACATAATTAAAATAGAAATTTATGAAAAAATTTCAAATAATTATTCAAATTCTTTATATCCTCGTTCAATAAATTGTTTTTTAAGATCATGTGCAAGAACTTTGATATCATCATGAGCAACATTTGCAGTTCTCATATCTAAAAATGTTTTCCAATCATCTTCAAATGCTGTATGATAAAATTCTGTCTTAGTATCAAGAGGAAGAATAGTTCTGGCTTCTTCTGGTTTTGCTCCAAGTTTTATCATTCCAAGATATGAATATTCGCAAGCTATATTGGCAAATAACCAATAATCAACTTTGTCAAACCATGGATTATTATAATCGCTAGAGATTGTACGACAATAATTCAATAACCAAGCTTCTTTATTTTTTGTATTATCATAACTTGCTATCTTATAATAAGATCCCTCGTTCTTTAAAAATTCAGGTTCGCATATAGATATTTCATTTCCAAATTTATCTTTAGAATAATTGCAATATCTTGTTGATTCTTCTGACGGACTATGGACTCTATGTCTATGAGCTTCTCTGGCAATTGCTACCTGAGTCCAAAACTTGACAGTTATTCTACGAATATGTTTATCTTCAGGTACTTCACAAAGATAAGGAGCTTTCAAATCATCTAACCAATTGTTTTCTAAAAGAACTCGATAATTAGTTGTCACATATAGATAATCAGGATCCGAAACGACTTTTGAATATTTATTGTTACAATATTTCTCGACATTTTTATCATCAATTGGAAATTTAAGATAAACCGTACCGTGCTCAGCTACAGATGTATGCTTCTTAACATTAAGAATATTGTCAACAAATTTACGAGCTGTCAAAGATTCTCCTTCTTCATTGAATTCTGTTTTATTTTCTGATTTATAACAGATCCGTGCTCCCTTTTCTATTTGTTCGAAAATTCCCTGTTTTCCAGGTTTTTGATCTATTATTTCTACTTTTGGCTCTATAAAATACATGATTCGTTTAAAATTTATTTTGGGGTGGTCCATGAAACGTCTTTAAAAGCTTCTGAAGGACCTATTCTATAATATTTAATACAATCTAAACCTTCATAAAGAGCTTCCTTAAATGCTTCTTTATAAGTATCTTTAAAAACTATTTTCTCAATATGATATAAATTTTCTGAACCGTCTTTATGAAATTTAGGATAAATCTTTACATGATAATCTATAAGTCCTGCCTTTTCATTAGCAGAACTAACTAAACATAGAATATCATTTTCATATAACCATTGATGAAGTTCGAATAAATCTCCTGAACCATTATATCCTAATTTTTCCGCGTAATTAAATATGTTATTCATATTTATAAAATAGAAAAAGTCCTATGGGATATTCATAGAACTCTTGAAATAATATTTTTAGAAATATATTTTAGACGAATAAAATCCAATGTTTATCATCTTTAACTAAAGTAATAAGTTTAGCATTATTACTTATTTTTCCGGCGTTAAATGAATCTAACTTAAAATCTTTATCTTTAGTTGTTTCTAATTGTTTTTCGTCAGAAGCATAACCATAATTTCTATAAAACGATTTAATGAAATCAGAAATTTGTCCTCCATAATCTAATAATCCGCTAGTATCTAAAATATATGGGTTAGTACTACCTATTTGAGATTTTATCCATTTAAGTGTTTTTGTAGAAAGTTTAATATCGGATTTAGATAATCTTTTTGAAAATCTTTTTAAATCTTGAAATTTGTCTATTAATGATGAATTACTTTCTAGGATAAATTCTTTCAATGATTTCATATTAAATTTTAATTATCTTCTAATTATAAATTATTTAAAAATAAATCTTATGAAATAAGATTATATTCATCTCAGATGAATTGATTTAACTGCAAATCATTCTTTCATCCGCTTCGCTTTGCAAAATATTTGTTTTTGAATTATTCATATTCTTATCGAAAATATGTCTCCAAGAAATTAGATAGACATTTTCATCATATATTTCCGGAATTCTCTCTGAAAGGTTGATGATGTCAAAACCTCCATCATAAAACGGCTTCAGAATTTCATCAATATTATTCTTGAGATCTTCTTCGAAATCAATAACGCATCGATAAGATTTAAGAGATATTGTATTTCCTCCTCCAGAACTATACAAAAACTTTCCCTTAATTGTTTCTTTGATTTGTTTCTGTTTTTCTGCTATTCTTTTTTCGATGGGTCTCCAAGCATCTTTTCCGTAAGTTGTCTCAACCCATGCTCTTTCTGCAGTAAAATCTGTTTCCGATTTGTTAATCAATTTTGTAAATTTTTCCAACATATTTTCTTAAAATTTAAAAACTCTATCTATATCCATTCCAAACCAACCTCCTGTTTGATCTAAGTATAATTCTTCAAATGATCGTTTAACAAATTCTCCGAATTTAAAATCATATTTATAAAATTCATTAACTTTAATTCTATTATCTTCGAATTCTCCGATGATTTGCCATTCTCCAAATTTCCCGCAAAACATTTGATCTAGAGCGGTTTTAAGATCTTCAAAATCTCCTGGATATTCGCCATCCCAGATAACGCTAGAATCAACGTTTTCAATGTTTCCGTAAACAGATATTTTAATCATATTTAATTCTTTTTAAACGAAAAAAGTCTTTTGAAAAAATTTGATGAATTATCTAATTTATAAGATTTATCATTTTTGCCAAGATCAAATGACTTTTTATCTGGGTAAATATAAATATCTATATTTCTTTCTTTAGATAATTTCTTAAATTGTTTAAATGTTTCTTCATCTAAATATTCTGAATCGCTTGGACAAAAATCTATTCTGATTATATAGTTAGAAGCGTTATCGATGAATTTCTTTTTAGACAATACTCTATCTTCTGATTCATCTCCACGATTTTTACCGACATATTTTTGATAGTCTTTATTATATTCTCTATGCGCCGAAAGTTTGCCTTCTTCACTACCGAAAAAATTATATGGAATTATTTTATATTTAGAATTCAATTTATTTCCATCTAAAACAATTCTACATCTATTTTCTAATTTTCTGGATTGTAAAGCAAATCCATTGCTTCCGCTTTTCTGTCTTGTTGTGCATAAGAAATACGGAAATTTACTTTCATATTCTCTTACATAAAGATCATACTTTCTATCGTTTTCATTTTCTTTATCGTTTTGAGCAATAAGAAATTCATCTTCTCTGGTTGAACATTTAAATCTATTTTCTTCTAATATTTTCACAACATTATCCATAGAAGTGAAATGATAATATTCATCTAAAGACTCTTTTATGAATTCAACCAAACTTTTCATATCTATAATAGTATATAGTTAATAATATTTAATATAATTATGAATGAAGTCATACGCCTCTTCTTCAGACATATCTTGAGTCTTCTCTATAATATCTTTTAGAGTAAATGAAGCTTCCGGTGAATAAAAACCTCCGATAACGTTACCTTCTCTATTTTCATAAATATCAATATGATCTTCCTTTTGAATGAATTTCCAATGATATTTTTCAAATTCGATAATGTCGAAATCTTCTAAATTATATATGTTTTCAGTTGTCATAAATAAAATTTAATTAAAATATATATCCTGTCTTCCAAAATCAATGTTTTTTCTAAATCTAAATTCCGGTAAAACTACAAGTTTATCACCATAATTTTCCCAAATGTAATCAGTTAAATTATAAACAACATCGGAATATTCTTTATTGATTGTTTCTACATAGTATGAATTTTTACAAATATATTCAAATTCGCACGAATCTCCAGATTCAATTATTGCACATATATGTATTTTAACAAGCCTCAAATCTGAATTAACTAATTCATAAAAACCTCTATCTATCAAAGACAATAAATCATCTTTAGTTATTTTTTCCATATTTTGCTAATTTTTCTTTTAAATCTTTAATCATATCTTCATGAAATTTGATAGATTTAATCAATGAATTGACATACTCATCATTGTGTTCTTTATATAGAATATTTTGCGACATATTGTCGATTTCATCAAAATCAAATTCATCGTCGAACCCATATTTGCTAACATATGACAATGTCTTATTGTCTAAATCTATAGTATAAATATATTCCGAGTCTCCAGCGTAATAATCATCTTCCTCAAAACCAGACCACACAGAATCTTCAGAATTCAAAACATTCAAATAATTATTGCTTTTAAAAAGCCCGAATCCGTATTTCTTAAGAATATCAGTAAGATAAGCGCCAACCCCTTCCGGATATCCATCATGATGCTTATACAGAATAGTTATGTTATTACCTCTTTTAATTCTTGTGTTGCTTCTTGTACTCATAATATTATTTATTTATTAATTCTGAAACAAAAATATCTTCATCTCTAGGAGTTCCAAGTATTTCTTTTGGGATTTCTAATTCCGATTTATCTCCATCATTATCTACAGTGACAGAAAGTTTTTTGTCCAATTCTTCGATTTCTAAAATCTTACAATTTGGTTTATAAAATTTATTAATCGAAAGTTTATTGATAACATTTTTTGTATGTTTAATAAAATAATCAAATAATGATTTAGTATATATTGCGACCTTCATAATAATGAAAATTATTTATTTTTAGATTTTTCTACAATTGAATTAGTTAAGACAAAGAATTTTCTTCCAGTTTTGGAAACAATTGCCCATGTGTATTGAGGGTTTTCTGAATCGGCTTCCCATGCGTCATAAGAAATTCTTGTCAAATGCTTATTATTTCGAAGTAAATCTTTACCCATCTTAACCATTTTATCTTCCACTTGTTTGAAAGTCATTGGTTTAGTTGTCATAAGATAACTTCCACGAGTTTCTTCCGAATTATTGATTTCAATATCAAATGAATATTTCTTTGCCATGATCTTTGATTGTTTTTGTTATTTATCTTTACAATAATAAAATAGAAACTTTTAAATAATTTTCAAAAATTTATTGTTTAAAATTTTCTTATCATATTGTCGTGACATTCTTGTCTTCTGATCTTATGACCCTTATATGGGGCATTAAGAAATTTCACAGCAGAAATTGTATATTCATAATCTTCTTTATTCATTTTATTATTTGTTACTCTACAATTCTTAAGTCTTTTATAGAATTCTGATCTCTGAACTGCTCCTGGTCCAGCATTATAGACAAGGTCACATAATCCATCAAAAAATTCTTGAGAAAATCTATATTTATAAGGAAGATTTTCGATAAGCATAATAGCATATTTTTCTATTTTCTTAATGTCTTCATCGAAAAATGCTTCTGCTTGTTTTTGAGAAATCTTCATTCCTCTTTTTACTTCTTTAGTGTGATGTCCGTACCCAATCGTATAGCCACCTCCCAGATCTTTATAAGATTCTAAATGACATTTCTCATATTTTATTATAAATTGCTTTCCTTCTTCTGATATTCTATATTGGGAGTCAAATATAACTTCAATAACATTTTCTAATGTATCGCTGTGATTAAATAGAGTATCGACAGGGACATCTGCTTCGTCAACATAATAAACACTATTTATTGGAGTTTCTTGTTTATCTGCGAACATCTGAGAGGCATTATGATAAATAAAGATAAGTAATAGTATTGATATGATTATATAATGTGATTTCTTTCTCATTTTTGTTTAATTATTTTTGTCAAACAATTCACTAACATACAAAATTGTTCCACCAATAATGACTATTAGTAGAATTCCGAGCATATCTATCATTTTAGTAATAGTAATTTTTCTTTTTTATTTTGAGTTTTTCTGGTTTGTTATCTAAATGCGTCTGTAATTTTTCTATAGCAAATCCAAAATGAATATCGCCAAGATAAGTTGGAGCAAATGGTTTAGATTCATTTTCTAACCAATATAGATAGACAATATCTTTGCTATCATTATAACCAATAACACAATATTCATTTATTTCTACCCATTCTTTAATTCTTTGCGCTTTACTTAAAGAATCTACTGAAATTATTTTTTCTTTACCAATATCGCAAATGAATCTATCTGATTCAGAAAGCCAAACAACTTTATTCATGTGCATATTTAGCCAAATGAATCCCAAATATCGTTTCTGAATGCGATATTCAACTTTGTCATCATTATATATAATTTCTTTTATTCTAAATCTTTTCATAATCTATATCAATATTACATTCAACTTCACCTTCCCAAATATAAGAATATCTAGCGTAATCACAAGGTTCAAATTTCTTTCCTGGCTTCTCTTTCATAGATTTATGAAATTTACATTGTGAACATTCATATTCACCAACCA
>JAFLUY010000002.1 GCA_022508565.1 Erysipelotrichales bacterium
AATGAAATAAAAGAACAAATTATTAATAATGAAATAACAAAAAGAGTAAAAGATTATAGTAAGAATAGAAGTGATTTAAATACTTATTATAATGTTGGTAAATTACTTTTTGAGGCTGGTAGACATTATGGCGAAGGAATAATAAAGGAATATTCAATAAAGTTAACTAAAGAGTTTGGTAAAGGCTATTCTCCTACAAGACTTAAATAAATTAGACGATTTTACTTAGTTAGTACAAAATGTCCATCAGTGACGGACGTTTTAACTTATACACATTATTGCGAATTAATATGGTTTGATGATTATAACAAAATGAATTATTACATAAAAATTAGTGTAGAACAAAATCTATCAGTCAGGGAGTTAAGAAATAGAATTAAAAATAATGAATATGAAAGATTAGATGAAAAAACTAAATTAAAGTTAATAAAACATGAAGAATCAAAGATAGAAGATTTAATTAAAAATCCAATAATTATAAAAAAAAATAATAATTATGAAATTATATCAGAAAAATATTACAAAAGTTAATCATTTAAGATATAGAAAACTTTATGAAAGAATTAGGAGATTCGTTCTGTTTTATAAGCAGTGAATATAAAATTAAACTTGGAGATAGATATAACTTTATAGATTTACTTTTATATAATATTGACTTTAATTGTTATGTAGTAATTGAATTAAAAGTAACTGAATTAAAAAAAGAACATATTGGTCAAATACAAATCTATATGAATTATATAGATAATAACTTAAAGAAAAATAATCAAGATAAAACAATAGGTATTATTATTTGTAAGAAAGATAATTAATACATCATGGAATACTGTAGTGACGAAAGAATAATATCTAAAGAATATAGATTATTATGAAAAAGTAACATTTTTTAGTAATCAACCATAAAATATATTGTACGTTATATAACGTTTTATATAGATTTGGAAGCTTCGTGCTTCCTTTTTTTTTATCTAAACTTAAAACCTTATTAATTATCATTGACATGAATATATAAGTATTATAAAATAGCCAACAAAAAGAGGGGCTATATGAGTAGATTAACAGAAGAACAAAAATTTATATTTAAAGCAAAACTAATTGATTTCTTGGAAGAATATTTTTATCTTTATTCGGAGGAAGAAAAGTACATGATTAATTCTTACTTCTTAGGACGCGCTTTTGAAGATAATAAACCAATTGATATTATGGATGAAATATATCAAGAAATTGGTGTATATGATGCTGTAACAGATAATATTTATTCAGACTTTTACAATGTAATGACTAGTTATTTGAGTATTAATCAAAGATTATTAGAAGTTGGATGTGGAATATTACCATCATTTGCCAAAATGATGGTAAAAAAACAAAGATGTGGCTCATTAATTGTAATAGATCCAAATGTTAGACTTGAGCGTGCTTATGGCTTTGCAATGTTAAGAAGAGAATTTAATCAAGATTTTGATATTACGGATATTGATTTGCTTTATGGAATCCAAACATGTGGCGCAACATTAGATATGATAAAACTAGCTAATGCCAAAAATAAAGATTTATGTTTACTACCATGTGCATGTAAACATTTTCCATATGATGAAGCAGGAAAGTATAAAAATGCAACTCTTGAAGATTGGTATGCATACTTAGAAAATTTAATTGAATCTACATTGCCAGAAGATAGAGAATTCATTAAAGAAACTGCTCCAAGCATTAATTACCCAATATATATAACAAGAAAATTAACAAATAAATAAAATAAGTTGATTTTTTATAATCATTAGTATATAATTAACTAGAAAGTTTTTACTTGGTTTGGAAAATCTCCGATTTCTTACTAGGTTTAAACATAAAAAATATAAATAGGAGGAATAAATCATGTCTGTAACTAAAGAAAGAAAAGCTGAATTAGTTAAAGAATTTGGTAAGAGTGAAAAAGACACTGGTGCTACTGAAGTACAAATTGCTATTCTTACAGAAGAGATTAGAGATTTAACTGAGCACTTAAAAATTCATATTCACGATTATCATTCAAAAAGAGGATTAATGATGAAAGTTGGTAAGAGACGTAGTTTACTTGATTATTTAAAGAATAACGATGTTAATTCTTATCGTACATTAATCGAAAAATTAAATATTAGAAAGTAGGCACTATTTTTATAGTGTTTTTTTCTTTATAAAATGTTAGAATATTAATAGATAAGCGAGGAAGTATAGTATGGAAAAGAAAGTGTTTGAAAGAGATTTTAGAGGAAGAAAATTAATTGTTGAACATGGTGAAGTTGCAAAACAAGCACATGGCGCTGTTGTTGTAAGATATGGAGATACAGTAGTTTTATCAACAGTTGTTGTTGGTAATAATGCAAATATATTAAGTGATTTCTTTCCTTTAATGGTTTTATATCAAGAAAAATTATATTCTGTAGGTAAAATACCTGGAGGATTTATTAAAAGAGAGGGACGTCCTACTGATGCAGCAACACTAGCCGCACGTATGATTGATAGACCTATGCGTCCAATGTTCCCTGAAGATTTTAGAAATGAAGTACAAATTGTTAATACAGTTTTATCAGTAGATACTGATAATTCACCTGAACTAGCAGCAATGTTTGGCTCATCTCTATGTACAAGTATTTCAAAAATACCATTTGATGGACCTATTGCTGGAGTTAAAGTTGGTCGTATAAATGGAGAATTTATAATTAACCCGACACCAGCTGAATTAGAAATTTCTGATATTGATTTAACTGTAGCTGGTACTAAACAAGCTATCAATATGGTTGAAGCAGGAAGTAAAGAAGTATCTGAAGAAGATATGTTAGAAGCTTTAATGTTCGGTCACGAAGCAGTTAAAGAATTATGTGAATTCCAAGAAGAAATCATGGATGAAATAGGCGAAGATAAAATGGAATATGAGCGCCTAGAGATTGAAGATGATTTAAGAAGTGCTGTTTATGATTTAGCAGCTGATGGCTTAAATAAAGCATTACGTATAAAAGAAAAAATGGAAATGTATGCTGCAGTTGATGAAGTTAAAGAAATGGTTATCAACAAATATACAGAAGAAAACGCAGACTTAGATAAAGATGAATTAGAAGTTTTAACAACTAAAATTAAACTTATCTTAGAATCCATTGAATATGATATTTTCCGTTCAATTACTGTTGATGAAAAAACAAGAAGTGATGGAAGAAAGATGGATGAAATAAGACCACTTTCAACTGCTATTGATTTACTTCCAAGGACTCACGGGTCAGCATTATTTACAAGAGGAGAAACTCAAGCCTTAGCTGTAACTACTTTAGGTGCCTTAAACGAATATCAAGTATTAGATGGATTAAGCTTAGAAGCTGAAAAACATTTCATGCTACATTATAACTTCCCAGCATTCTCAGTTGGTGAAACAGGAAGATATGGTTCTCCTGGAAGAAGAGAAATCGGTCATGGGGCATTAGGTGAAAGATGTTTAAAACAAGTAATGCCAAGTGAAGAAGAGTTCCCTTATACAGTTCGTGTAGTATCAGAAATCTTAGAATCAAATGGTTCATCATCTCAAGCAACTATTTGTGCAGGATGTATGAGTCTTATGGCAGCAGGTGTTCCAATTAAAGCGCCAGTTGCAGGTATTGCAATGGGACTTATTACAAGTAAAGATGAATCATCTTATACAATTCTTACAGATATCCAAGGTATGGAAGATCACTTAGGTGATATGGACTTCAAAGTTGGAGGAACAAGAGAAGGTATTTGTTCACTACAAATGGATATCAAGATTAAAGGAATAACAAAAGAAATATTAAAAGAAGCTTTAGCTCAAGCTAAAAAAGCTCGTTTAGAAATATTAGATGTAATGGAAGCTCAAATTGCTAAACCTCGCGAAGAAGTTTCTGAGTATGCTCCTAAAACATCAATATTTAAAATTAATCCAGATAAGATTAAAGAAGTTATCGGTAAAGGTGGAGAAACTATTACAAAAATTATTCTTGAATGTTCCAATGTTAAAACAGTTCAAGATATCAATGCTGTAAAAGTTGATCTTGCAGATGATGGTACAGTTACTATTTACCATACTAATAAAGAAATAATTACTAAGACTGAAGAGATGATTAAAGATATTGCTCGTGAAGTTGAAGACGGAGTTAAATATACTGGTAAAGTAGTTAAAGTTGAAGACTTTGGATGCTTCGTACAATTATGGCCTGGTTGTGAAGGGCTAGTACATGTTTCTCAATTAGCTCACGAAAGAGTAGATAAACCAAGTGATGTAGTTAAAGTTGGAGATGAAATAATTGTTGTAAGCCAAGGATATGATAATCGTGGTAGATTAAATCTATCTCGTAAAGATGCATTACCAAAACCAAAGAAAAAAGAAGAAAAGGAAGAAGAAATTAATGAATAAGCCAATAAAAGGACAAAAATATAGACATTTTAAAGGCAACATTATTACAATCATCGAAGTAGGTAAACATACTGAAACATTAGAAGAAGTTGTTATCTATGAACATGATGGCGAAATTTGGGTTAGACCTATGAAAATGTTCTTATCAGAAGTTGATCATGAAAAGTATCCTGAGGTAGAACAAACATACAGATTTGAACTAATTGAAGATGAAACTGAGTAGTTTCATCTTTTTTTGTAAAGTAGTTGTAACCACATAAAAATTGTAGAATATTTTGTAAAATTATGTTATATTAATAATAGAAAAAGGTAAAATAAAAATAGAGGAGTGATTTTTTAATGAAAAAATTAATGACAATTTTGGCAGCACTTTCATTATTTGTTCCTTTTGCAAATGTTTTTGCAGCGATACAAATTACTGACTGTGCAGCAAGTCAATCATGCTTTGTATATACACCAGGAATGGAAGTAAATTTTTATAGAAGTAAGGCAGAAGCTGATTTAAACAGCACAAATGCCGGAATTAGTACTGTTATTTTAGAAGATGGAGGAAAAGGAGAACAATACGTTAAAACTTTAGTTGTTGGTAGCCCTTATAGTTCTAGTGTAAATTATTTTGAAGACGGGGATACTGAACCTTATGAAATGGCTAAAAAAGAACATTTAAGTAATTTAAATAAAAGTCAAAATGGAGATTATTATTGGGAATCTGCTAGACAAGATGCAGACGGAAATATTGATTTAGATTATATTTCATTAGATGAATTAATAAATGTTTTTGGTGCAACTAAAAATGAAGACGGAACTTATTCAATTGATGCAGCTAAATATGGTGATGTATTTGGAATATCTGTTGTTGCTTTAGATGCTGAGGACAGAGAAGCTATTGAAGCAGAATTAGCAGATAAAGGGATTACTTATGACCTTCAATTAAAAGCAAATAAAGGTTTCTATACTTCTACATATGATAAAGATACTAATAAAGTATGGGTTGTTGCATATGCTTTAGATAAAGATTTTCATATAACTGATATCACAGTTAAAGAAGAAAATATGAATAATAATGACTATGCTTATATACCAGTAGTGTATTTTGATAAAACTTATGACTGTACATCAAGAGTAGCAGAAGATGTAATGGCATGTTATTCATGTGATGAAGATTATAGATGGATGAAAGTTGGATCACAAGCTGAAACTTGTACTTTAGTTGAAAATATTACTAGTCAAGGATCATGTGTTAAAGCTGTAAAAACTGGAGTAGAAAATTATATACTTGAATTTGTAGGTATTGCTCTAGTATGTGGTGTAGCATTAGCAATTGCTAAGAAAAAAGATTTATTTAGAACAATCTAATTAGAACTTCGTAAAGAAGTTCTTTTTTTGTATATAAGTTACTAATTTGAATAATAATATAATAAGTGGTATAATTAACTATGTGAAGAATAGAGGTTAATAAATGATATTTAAATATAGAAAAGAATTAATTATTATATGTACTTCTGTTTTTGTGTGCATATTATTATTTGCTTGTATAAGATTTTTATATTTTAAAAATGTTAAAGTTGATGCACCTTTTGATAATGTTATGAAGTATTATAATGAAGAAGAAAATGTACCTAAATATAAGGTAGCAACAGTTAAAAAAGTTAATACAACAACAACTTCAATAATAACAACTTTATCTAATATTGAAGAAGAGGAAACTGTTGAAGAAGTAGTAGATGAAACTACTAAAATTCCATATGAAGTTGCACCAACATTTGAAGATGACGGTTCAATTATATATGATGGTATGACTTTAACTGAACTTACGAATAAGCTAAATAGATCACTAAATGGATATTTAACAAATACAGGTTATTTCTTTGCTAAAAATACAAAAGATACAGGAATGGATCCATACTTGAGCGTTTCAATTGTTTTATTAGAAACAGGATGCAAGTGGACATGTTCATCTTTAACTACTAAATGTAATAATATAGGTGGTTTAAAAGGTGGGTCATCTTGTAATGGAGGCTCATATAGCAAATATGATACTTTAGATGAAGGAATTGCTGGATATCTAGGAATAATCTATAACAATTATTATCTAAAGGGTATGGATACAGCTGAAAAAATGGCTAGTACTTATGCAGCAAGTCCAGTATGGGCAAGCAAAGTAAATAATTATATTAATGAAGTTAAAAATGCTTAATGCATTTTTTTCTTTTGTGTGTTATAATTTTTATAGTAGGTGATGACAATGACAGGTATATATGATAATCGCTTAGGTTTTCACGAACTCCCATTTTATGAAATAGAAGGATTATGTGAAGAACTAGTTAGAACAGCCACATCTAAAAGTGAGAAATATAAAGAAATATTTGAAGAGTATAAAAGAAATATGTCAAGATTTTCTCCTGCTTTTGAATTTTGTATTCATGAACTAGGATGGATGTTATATGATCCGTTCTCTCTTGGAACTGATGAAGTATTATTTTCTAATGGAAAAAGATGCTTTGTTGCATCAGTTGACTATGTAAAAAAAGAAGGTTTTGATAGACATTCAATTACTAATGATACAGCTGGTTATCCAAGACTATATGACGATGTCATTGGTTATGATCCATATATGTCAGTAGATAATATAAATGAAGGAATAGTTGATGAAAAAGGTTTTGTTTCATCAACATTCACTGATTCTATAGATATATTAGCAGAAATAGAAGTAATGTTTGATAATATTAGTGATAAAAAAGCTTATAAAGATTATCAAAAGAACAAATATGTTTATGACTCAAAGTTAGAGTATTTGACCAGTAAGAAAAATGTCATGTCTGCTAAAAAGTTAGAAGATGGAAGTGTTAGTTTAAACTTTGTTTCTGAAAATGATGGTATAGTTCAAGAATTTGTTGATTTCTTAGAATCAGAAGGTAAACTTGCTAGCTATATACCTGTAGTTGGAAGCGAAAAAACAGATATAATGAAAGTTGCTTAAGATTAGTTTTAAAAACTAATCTTTTTTGTTATAATTTTTTTTAAGAGGAGATTACTTTATGGTTGTAAAAGAAATAGAAACAAAAAGTTATATAACTAAATCTAATTTACCGGTAAGTGATTATGTAATTAATCCTTATGTCGGATGTCCTCATGGTTGCAAATACTGTTATGCATCATTCATGAAAAGATTTACAAATCATCCAGAACCTTGGGGAGAGTTCATTGATGTAAAAAGATGTTCATCACCGCTTAACTTGAATCTTATTAGTAAGAGAAATGTTTTTTTATCATCAGTAACTGATTGCTATAATGAGTTTGAACGTAAATACGAATTAACAAGATCTATTTTAAAAGAGTTAGTTAATTCAGATTGTAACTTAAGTATCGCTACTAAATCTAGTCTTATCTTAAGAGATTTAGATTTACTTAAACAAATAAAGAATCTAGAAGTTAGTATTTCAATTAATACAATTGACGAGAATTTTAAAAATGACATGGATAATGCGAGTCCAATTAAAGATAGACTTAATGCTTTAAAAGTCTTACATAAAAATGGTATTAAAACAATTCTCTTTATGTCTCCAATATTTCCCTATATAACAGATTTTAAAGCTATTATTGAAGCATCAAAAAATTTTGTTGATTTATATTGGTTTGAAAATCTTAATTTAAGAGGGGCTTATAAAAAAGATATACTAGATTATATAAAAGATAAGTATCCAGAATATTATCAAGGATACATTGATATTTACTCAAAAAACGATAATACTTACTGGGTTAATCTAGCAAGAGAAATAGATGATTATTGTATTTCTAATAATATCAATTATCATAACTATTTTTATCATAAAAAACTAGTTGAAGAAAAGAAGAGGAATAAGTCATGAAAATATATTTAGTAAGACATGGAGAGGCAACTTCCAATCTTGAGCATGTTTATAATAGGGTTGATGATGAATTAACTGAGTTAGGAATAAAACAAGCAGAAACTCTTGCCAACCTAGTTAATGCTATTGATTATGATGTAGTAATTTCTTCTCCACTAACAAGATGTATACAAACTACAAATATTATAAATACGCATAACAAAGAAGTAATACTAGATTCCAATTTAAAAGAAAGAGATGCCGGCAATCTAATTGGAACACCACTAGAAAACTCGAATCGTGAAGAATATTGGAACTATAATACGACACTTGTACAAGGAGAGTATGAAGATATTAAAGATTTCTTTAAAAGAATAAGTAATTTCTTAGATGAATTAAAGAAAAAAGATTATAAATCGGTCTTAATTGTTTCTCACAGTGGGGTATCCAAAGCTATTAATGCATATTTTAATGGCATAGGTGATGGTTATTTTTTAAATAAAGGGCTTTCTAATTGTGAAATAAAAGAATATGATTTATAATACAAAGTAAGTAGGTGAGTAGTGGGTATATGAAAAAAGCATTAAAAATCGCTATAACTATTATTTTATTAATCATCTTAATTTCTTTATTACTATTTAGTACTAAAGAATATGTTGATGAAGTAAAGGATACATTAGAAAATACTAAAGTAGTAAAACGATATAACAATAAAACCAAAGAAGTAGAAAAAGTTTATAATGAAGATGAAACAAAAGAATTGATAAAGCAACTTGACTATTCTAAATGGACAGAAACAAAAGAATTAAATAATGATGAAGTTATCTATACATTAAAACTATATGAAGATGAAGACAGTGAAAATGACGCATCGATTGATATCGTTGTCAATTATGAATTTGTAATTGTAAAAATAAATGGCTATGAAGATAAACTATATCAAACAAACCACAACCTAAAGAGTATGTTTAAAAAAAGATAAAAAATAAAGGAGAAAAGTATGAAAGAAGTTAAAATAAAAGAAGAAAAAACTAAAAAAGAAGAAGTAATTGAAGAAAAAGTAGTTAAGGAAAAGAAAAGAATTACACCTTTATATATAATTAAATTAATTCTTTTAATAATAACTAGCCCAATTTGGTTTCCTTGGAAAGTTTTATTTGTAAGAAGACCAGGTAAAAAATTTAAAGATGTAAGTATTCCTAAGAAAATATTTAGAATCTTAAGAGCGCCAATTACAAAAACTATTAAATTTGCGTTATTCTTATTCATAATTGCAATAGAAATATCTTTATTATATAAAGTAAGATATTCACCAGTTACTTATACAATAACTAGAAGTTCTGTTCATAATTATTATTTACAAGGAGAAAGTAGTAAGCAACTACTAGGCCTAGTCGATAATGTTTATGCAAGCAATTTAAATTTACATTATGATGAATTTAAAGAAGCATTTGATAATATTGATACTTGGAGTTTAGGTACTAAAAATAAAATGTATGTTATTTTAGATGCTGATGTAACTAAAATAATGGTTAAATATATTGGCGATTCTTATGTGTCTTATATTCTAACTGAATTTAACACTAATGAATCATTTAGAAATGATATAGAGTATATAGTAAAAAACATTAATAAAATTTTAACCCGTTTCGTAAGAGAACTTCCAGAGGCATTACCATATGAAGATTTAGATGTAATTACAAAACCACTTGCTTCTGCTGGCTCAGTTACAGTAGATTATAAAGTTGCTTTAGATGCTTTAGGTACAATAGTAAAATCTTACGAAAATGAATTTGAAGAAGATACAACTTCAGTAATCCAAAAAGACGAAAAAGAAATGATTAATTTATTTATCAAAATGGTAGTTGACTTTGGTAAAGGAAAAACTATTGCTCAAGTTTATGAAGAAGCAACAGGTGAACCACTTGTTAGAACTTCTTCATCTAATAAAAATGCAACAGTTGAAATAATAGGAATTGAACCGGGGATGAGCGAAATAAGATAGAGTTATAATAACTCTATTTTTATTGAACATCTACTTTACTTTGTTTTTTTACTAAAACAATAATATTTTCTAAAGTTATGATAAAATTAAATTATGTAGAGGTGTATTATGGAAAGAAAAGTAGCAGTAATCACAGGCGCAAGAAGAGGTTTAGGAGCATCTATTGCTTATAGTCTTGCAAGAAGAGGTTATAATGTTGTTGTCAATGACCGTGTTTGTGAAGAAGATGTTTTAGAAGTTGTTAATAATATTAAAAACAACTATGAGGTTGATGCATTAGGGGTTATGGCTGATGTATCAGTAGAAAATGAAGTTAAAAGATTTTTACGTGTTGTACAAGAAAAGTATGGAAGAGTAGATGTTGTTGTTAACAATGCTGGAATAGTTGAAGACGTAGAACTAGAAAACAGAACTATAGATACATTCAATGAAACACTAACTAACAATGTAACTTCAGTTTATCTAATGAGTAAGTATTTTGGTTTATATATGTACCAAAATAAAAAGGGTAAAATAATAAATATTTCATCAACTAATGGTACAAAGGTATTTTCACCAGAAAGTATCGACTATGATGCATCAAAGGTTGCAATTAATTCCTTAACTAACAATTATGCAAAGCAATTTGCCCCATATGTTTTAGTTAATGCTGTAGCACCTGGATGGATTAATACAGAAATGAATGCAGATCTACCTATAAAGTTTGTTAAAGAGGAATGTGAAAAAATCTATATTAAAAGATTTGCAGAACCACAAGAAGTTGCAAACCTTGTTTGTTTCTTAGCAAGTGATGATTGTTCATATATTAATGGTGAAGTCATTAATATAGATGGAGGATATTAAAATACAATCTGTAAAAAAGTTTGTATTTGTATATAATAAAGTTGGAGAAACACTTAAATTCACTTAAGCTGCCTAAATTTTTATAGACTACCTAAAAGGTAGTTTTTTATATTATACTTTGATTACTAACTAAAGAATATAATATTATTCTATATTATACATTTCCATTAATATCCAAATAGTTTTAATTGAATAATAATCAAAGTGCATTTATGGACAAAATGAAGCTGCCTCATTTTTATTGAAAATAAATATTTTATATGCTAGTATAATATTTAAGCTTTAATTGGGGGATTTTGCATGAAAATAAAGAAAGTCGATATTTTAAAAGAGGCAATTCTTAAGAATAATTTGTCAAAACAAGAAGATAACAATTCTGTGATTTTTTGCTATTGTTCTGATCTTGCGCGAATTACTGAAGTTAATTACGATGAAAAAACTAACTGTGGTGAATATTGGTTTGATGGTAATATAAATAATAGTAATAGTAATTCAAAGAAAAATAAAAATTGTATTAATTTTGTTCATTTCAATGGTGGTTTATCATATACACATAATACAAATTTAAAATCAGGTGTAAGGATTGCTATTTCTATTGATGATATAGAAGATTTCGATATTAATGAACTTGAAAATTTGAGTGTTGAATATCCCTTAATTGCAGTGGGTGGTAGAACATCAGAAACTTTAGATAGATTATTTGAAAGCAAAAGCAAGTTAATTCTTAAAACAGGAAGACAACATGATATCGATGGAAAATTATATGACGAATATGAAGTTTTTGGAGTTAGATTTATAAAGAAGGAAAATAAAACAGATTCTAAAATTTTAAGTGATGGGACATTAACATCTAGAGATCACGATGTTTATTTAAAAATCGAAAAAATTCCATTAACTTATGATGAGGAAAATAGAATACTATATTCTTCAATGATATTGTTTGGAACTGTTTTTGATAGCAAAGCAGTTGAATTTAAAGATAGTTATTTAAAACAATATTTAAATAGTGGATTTTTAAAAAGTATAAATGATGAATTAAAACATGAAGAACCTAGCATATTATTTAACCAAGAACAAGTGCAAAATAATAGATATAACTTTGATTTCTCTCCTATTACTGAAGAGGAAATAATCGAAATATGTATAAACTCTAATATAGCTGTATTTTTACATGGTCAAACGGGAGTAGGTAAAACAGAAAGAATGCTAGCATTAGATAAAAATTTAGAGTTAATTGATTTTGGATGTACTAGTTCTGATGGATTTACTGGTATAGTTGCTAAAGATTTTAATTCAAAAGAATTATTTCTATATGAACCTTATTGGTATAAAAGTTTATGTGAAAAATGTAAATCTGAACCTGAAAAACTTCATATTTTATTCTTAGAAGAATTAACTAATGCTAAAAATGATATTCAAAAAGTAGCTTTTGAAGTTACTTTAAATAAAACTCTTACAAACAGTGGTTTTAGATTACAACTGCCCCCAAATGCTGTTGTATGTGCGGCAGGTAATGAAGCTAGTGAATCTAAATCAGCTAATGCAATGAGTGAACCACTATTTGGTAGATTTGCGCATGTTTATATTAATACGTCTTCTGAAGATTGGTTAAAATGGGCTTTAAAAAGAAAAAAGACAGGAAAAGAGTTGTTATTTAAAGAACATGAAGATAATAAAGTAATACATCCAGCTATTTTAGATTATATTAGGGTTAATGGTGATAAAGTTTTAAGAACTCAATATACAGGTGTAACTCCAAATGCTGATCCAAGAAAGTGGTCTATGGCGTCTAAGGCTTTATATGAAAGTAATAATCCAAATGTACTTCGTGCTTTTGTTGGTGAAGAAATAACACAACATTTTATTCAATTTTGCAAAATGAATTTAATTACTGTTGATGATGTTATAAATAATAGATGTTCTCTAGAAAATATCTCAGCTGATCCTTCAGTAAGATGGCATGCTGTTATATGTTTAAGTACTGTTGATGATGAGAATGTAGATAAAGTTAGAGAATTTGTTAAGAGTTTTGGCCCAGAACTTTTAGCTGTATTTGATTATGAATGGTCAAAAGATAATCCAGAAAGAATTATGAAACTATATACAAGTTATGAAAGACCAGCAGTTAAAGGATTGACATTAAATGGATCTTAATAAAATTATAAGAAATCTTTTGATGAGATTTCCATTATTTGGTAATGTAATTGCTAATTTAGAATTTATTTATACGACAAAAGCTGTTAATGCTCCAGCTTTTACTGATGGTAGCCGTGTTTATTACAAACAGGAATTTATTGATAACTATAGTGATGCCGAAAGAGAATTTATCATTGCACATGAAATATTACATATAGTTTTTTCTCATGTATTTAGAAATACTGGACGTGATCAAGATTTATTAAACTATGTAGCTGATGCAATAATTAATAAAATATTAGTTAATGCGGGTATGACTATGCCTGAAGGTTTAGTTTATATAGAAGATGCTTTAGATTACTCAGTTGATGAATTATATTTGAAATATTTACCTAAAATAGTTGAAATAAAAAAATTGATGGATCAAATAACTTATCATATTGATTTATCAGAACTAGATGAATTAATAGAGCAAATGTATAAAAATGATTTAAATGAATTAATGGATGAAAATGAAAGCATTAAAAGAACGATGTTAGGTGATTTTGAGAATGATCTTCAAAAGAAAGCTTTTGCTGGAACAGCATCTTTGGGATTTGAATTTCCAAGTGTAAATGTGGGTAGGAGTGATGCATTACTTTCTTGGAGAGACTTATTATGTGCTTGTATAGTAACTCCTGATGCTTCGACTGTTAGTTTTTATGAAATTGAAATGGATGGAATAATTAGAAAAGAGTATAAATCCGATGAATCTAATGCTGAAAGCGAAGTAATTATTGATACTAGTTCATCTATGCCAATGAAAAAAATAAAAGTTATTTTAAGAGAATGCAAAAATATTTTGCAAACAAGCGATTTAAAAGTTGGTTTTTGCGATGTTGAATTTTATGGTTGGAATGATATAAAAACTGAAGAAGATATTGATAACTTAAAAATTACTGGGCGTGGAGGCACAAACTTTTATGTGATGGCAAAAAGTTTTTCAAGTACTGCATTAAATAGAATAGTTATTACGGATGGTGGAGGAGCATATCCTCTTAATTATCCTGGTGTCTTATGGATAATCCTTAATACACATATACCTACACCACCACCAGAAGGAATAGATTATATTTTTATTAATGAAAATGATATATCAGCACCTAATAATTCAAAAGAACTTGTATTAAATGGAATAAAAAAATAAAAACAACTTTAGTAGTTGTTTTTTTTACAAAATATCTTCATCAAAACCTAATTTAGTTTTTGCAACATATATAGGTCTTCTTTTTATTTCTAAATATGATTTGGCTATATATTCACCAATTATTCCTAAGACAATTAATTGAATGCCTCCTAGGATAAGTATTACACACATAATTGATGCATATCCAGGAATATCTTTTCCAGATATAATAGTTTGTAATAGTATCTCCATAAAATACAAGAAAGATATAAATGATATTATACTTCCAAGAATAGTAGCTATTTTTAAAGGTTTAGTTGAAAAACTAAATAAACCATCTTTAGCGTAATTAAATTGTTTTTTTAATTTGAATTTTGAAACACCTGAATGTCTTTTATCAGCTGCATATGTCATGTAGAAAGTATTAAATCCAACCCATGCAAATAATCCTTTTGAGAAACGATTTGACTCTTCTAGAGATATTAATGCATCAACAACGCATTCGCGCATTAATCTAAAATCAGATGCACCAGCAATTGTTTTTTGACCACTTGCTTTGCTCATTACTTTATAAAATGCTTTCTTTAAGAATCTTTGACTTCTTTTTTCTTTAGAATAATCGTTAACCATTGCAACTTCGTCATAACTAGGATTATCTTCTAAGAACTTTAACATATCAACTATATATTTAGGATTTTGTTGTAAGTCAGCATCAATTATACAAGTGTATTCAGCATGTGATGCCTTTAAACCTGCAAACATAGCTGCTTCTTTTCCAAAGTTACGTGAAAAACCAATAACTTTAATATTTTGTTTGTTCTTATTATATATTTTTGTTAGCTTATCTAATGACTTATCAATAGAACCATCATCTACAAATATTAAAGTATATTTAATTCCCTTCAAAGATTTAGTTAAAGCATCATATAAAGGAATAATATTATTTTCTTCATTATATAGAGGAATAACTACATTAAGCTTCATAATATCACCTAGATATATTATACCATAAATAGGTTGTTTAGCTATCAATTTAAAATATAAATATGCTTTACAAAGACTTTATTTTTTATTGTCGAAAAATTTTTTCGTAAAAATGGAAAAAATTACTTGATTTCCAATATAATTTAATGTATAATCATTGATAGTTTAACTGGCTATGATGTGCAAGGTTGCTGATACACTAGGAAGAGTTGCATATACACTAGTGAAAATCAGGTTAATTTGTTTACGGAGCTATGTTTATACAAGATATAGACGAAGGGAGGACATGTAAATGTCAAAAGTTAGAATAAGATTAAAAGCTTATGATCACAGAGTTCTTGATAACGCTGTTGCTAGAATCATTGAAACTGTGAAACGTACTGGTGGAGAAGTATCTGGGCCAGTACCACTTCCAACAGAAATTCAAAAGATCACTGTACTTAAGGCTGTTCACAAATATAAAGATTCTCGTGAACAATTCGAAATGCGTACTCATAAGAGATTAATCGATATTAAAAATCCTAGTAAAGAAACTATGGATGCGTTAGCTCACTTAGATATACCAAGTGGAGTTGAAATTAATATTAAAACTATATAATTAGAAATTTGGAGGAAAGAATATGAAGAAAGGAATCTTAGGACGTAAAATCGGTATGACCGAAAAATTTACGAAAGATGGAAAAGTTATTCCTGTTACTGTAGTTGAAGTTGAACCAAATGTTATAACTCAAATTAAATCAGTAGAAACTGATGGTTACAACGCTGTTCAATTAGCTGTTGGTAGCAAGAAAGAGAAAAATGCAACTAAGGCTGAAATTGGCCATGCAAAAAAAGCAGGTGTTGCTCCTAAGCGCTTCTTAAAAGAAATAAGAGTTGAATCTATTGAAGGATACACTCTAGGAAGTACTATAGCAGCTGACACATTCGAAGTTGGAGAAAAGGTTGATGTAACTGGTACTTCAAAAGGAAAAGGATTTACAGGTGTTATTAAACGCCATGGACAATCTCGTGGACCTGAAACTCATGGTTCAAGATATCATAGACGTCCAGGTTCAATGGGAACAATGAGACCAATGCGTGTTATGAAAGGTAAAAAGTTAGCTGGACATATGGGTTCAGAAACTGTTACAATTCAAAACCTAGAAATAATTGAAGTATGTGTTGAAGATCAATACATATTAGTAAGTGGAAATATTCCAGGACCAAAAGGATCATTAGTTTTAATCAAATCTGCTGTTAAAGGTGGAAAGGTTGAACCTAAAGATATCATCATTAATAAAGAAGAAACAGTAGTAGATAGTATAGAAGAAACTGAGGCTACTGAAGAAGTAGTAAATGAAGTGGTTGAAAACACTGAAGTAACTGAAGTTGTTGAAGAGACTACTTCAGAAGCAGTAGAAGAAACTGTAGAAGAAGTTGCTCAAGAAACTCCATCTGAAGAATCAACTGAAGAAGTTGAAGCTCCAGTAGAAGAGGAAAAGAAAGAAGCTACTGAAGAAACTGTTGAAACTGTTAATGAAGTCGAGGAAACTACTGAAGCATAATTTCAGTTGAAAGGAGATTAAAATATGACAAAAGTAAACGTTATTGATTTAAAAGGATCAAAAGTAAAAGATATAAATATTAATGATGAAATTTGGAATATTGAAGGTAACGACATTGTTTTAAAGAAAGCTATTAAATTACAAATGGATTCTTTAAGACAAGGAAGTGCTAAAGTTAAAGACCGTTCAGAAGTATCTGGTGGTGGAAGAAAACCATACAGACAAAAAGGAACTGGTAATGCAAGACAAGGATCAATCCGTGCACCACATTATAGAGGTGGTGGAGTAGTATTCGGTCCAACACAAAGAAGTTATTCATTCAAAATGAATAGAAAAGAAAGAAGATTAGCATTAAAAACTGCTATCTCTGAAAAACTTGCAGAAAAGAAATTAGTAGTTATTGATTCATTAGAATTAGCAAGTACTAAAACTAAAGATGCTATTAAGATGTTAGAAACATTAAAATTAGAAGGAAAAGTATTATTTATCTCATGTCATGATGCTGAAAAATTATATTTAGCTACTAGAAACTTAAATAATGTTGCAGTTATTATGGCTGATGAAATAAATGTTTATGATCTTGTAAATGCAGACGTAGTTGTTTGTGATGAAGATACAGTAAACTATATAGAGGAGGCGCTTAAATAATGAAAGATATAATTATTGCTCCAGTAATTACTGAAAAAGCTGCCAATATTAATGCAGATGGAACAACATATGTTTTTAAAGTAAGTAAAAGTGCAAACAAAACTCAAATTGCTGATGCAATTGAAAGCGCTTTCAATGTTAAAGTTAAAAATATCAGAACTCTTAATACAAAAGCTAAAGATAAAAGAGTTGGAAGATATACAGGAAAAACAAAAACTTATAAGAAAGCTATCGTTACTTTAGCTGACGGTTACGCTATAGAAATATAGTAGGAGGTATTACTTATGGGTATAAAGAAATATAAACCAACGACTAATGGTCGTAGAGGAATGTCTACTTTAACCAATGAAGAACTTACTACATCTAAACCAGAAAAATCTTTACTAAAAAGTATAAGTAAAACTGGTGGACGTAATAACCAAGGTCGTATGACTGTAAGACACATTGGTGGAGGCGCTAAAAGAAAATATCGTGTAATCGATTTTAAAAGAAATAAATTTGGTGTAACTGGTAAAGTTGCAACAATTGAGTATGATCCAAATCGTAATGCTAATATAGCTTTAATTACTTACTTAGATGGTGAAAAAAGATATATTATTGCACCAAAAGATTTAAAAGTTGGAATGATCGTTGAAGCAGGAGAAGCTGTAGATATTAAAGTTGGTAATGCAATGCAATTACAAAACATTCCAGTTGGTACTTTAGTTCATAATATCGAACTTAAACCTGGTAAAGGTGGAGAAATAGCAAGATCTGCTGGACAAAGTGCTCAAATCTTAGGTAGAGATGGAAAATATGTAATCGTTCGTTTACAATCAGGTGAAACAAGAAAAATTCTTGGAACTTGTATGGCAACAGTTGGTGTTGTTGGTAACGAAGACTATGAATTAGTAAATATTGGTAAAGCTGGACGTTCACGTCACATGGGTATTCGTCCTACAAACCGTGGTTCCGTTATGAACCCTAATGACCATCCACATGGTGGTGGTGAAGGTAGAACACCAATCGGACGTAAAGCTCCAATGACTCCATGGGGTAAACCAGCTCTTGGATATAAAACTCGTAAAGGAAAGAAAGCTTCTGACAAGTTAATTGTTAGTAAGAAGAAATAGGTGATTTTATGGCAAGAAGTTTAAAGAAAGGGCCTTTCATAGATAAAAGCCTAATGAATAAAATAAAGAAATTAAATGATGAAAATAAAAAAGAAGTTGTTAAGACATGGTCACGTCGTTCAACAATTTTCCCAGATTTCATAGGTCATACTATCGCAGTACATAATGGAAAAGATTTTATTCCAGTATATATAACTGAAGATATGGTAGGACATAAATTAGGAGAATTTGCTTTAACTCGTAAAGCTGGCGGACATGCAGGACAAAAATAGGAGGGTAATAGATGGAAACATTTGCAATACATAAAAGTGCAATGGTAGCTCCACGTAAATGCCGTATGACTATGGATTTAGTAAGAGGCAAAAAAGCTACTACTGCTGTTGGAATATTAAAGAATACAAATACTAAATCATCTAGACTTATCCTAAAAGTATTAGAATCTGCAATGGCTAATGCAACTAACAACTTCGGAGCTAAAGTAGAAGATTTAGTAATATCTGAATGCTTTGTTAACCCAGGACCAGTTTATAAGAGAGTAAAAATTGGATCAAAGACAAAAGTAGACAGAAGAGATAAAAGAACAAGTCACATAACTGTAAAAGTTAGTGATGGTAAGGAGGCTTAATTATGGGACAAAAGGTAGATCCTAGAGGATTAAGACTTGGTGTCAATAAAGATTGGCAATCTAAGTGGTATGCTGAAGGTTCTGAATATGTTAAATCATTAAACAACGATATTAAAATTCGTGAATTCTTAACAGAAGAACTTAAAGATGCTGCTGTAGCTGAAATAATTATTGAAAGAAAAAATAACAGAATCGATGTTAAAATATCTACTGCTAAACCTGGTGTAATCATCGGTAGAGGCGGAGAAGATATTGAAAAACTAAGAGCTAATATTAAAAAAGTATGTGGAGAAGATGTATTTGTTACAATTAATGAAATCAAAAATCCAGCATTATCTGCTGAATTAGTTGCTCAAAATATTGCTAAACAAATCGAAAACAGAGCTCCTTTCAGAAGTGCTCAAAAGAAAGCTATTAAGGAAACTATGAAAGCTGGTGCTAAAGGAATTAAAACTGCAGTATCAGGAAGACTTGGTGGAGCCGAAATGGCTAGAACTGAAGGATATACTGAAGGAACTGTACCTCTACAAACTATCAGAGCTGATGTTGACTATGCAGTTGCAGAAGCTAGTACTACATATGGAAAAATTGGTGTAAAAGTTTGGATTTACAAAGGTGAAATCTTAAACAAGAAAGCAAGTGCCAAAGAAGGAGGTAATGACGATGTTAATGCCAAAAAGAACTAAATATCGTAAACCTCATAGACTTCCTTATGAAGGACATGCAAGAGGAAATAGAACTGTTCAATTCGGTGAATTTGGTTTACAAGCTAAAGAAGGCGGATATATAACAGCTAGACAAATTGAAGCAGCACGTATTGCTATGACTCGTTACATGAAACGTGGTGGACAAGTATGGATTAATATTTTCCCACACTTAGCAAGAACCCAAAAACCTTTAGAAACTCGTCAAGGTAAAGGTAAAGGTGCAGTAAAAGAATGGGCTGCTGTAGTTAAAGAAGGAAAAGTAATGTTTGAAGTTGCTGGAGTATCTGAAGAGATTGCTCGTGAAGCTTTAAGACTTGCTTCTCATAAATTAAGTGTAAAAACTAAAATAGTTAAAAAAGAAGAAAGTGGTGAAATCTAATGAAGGCAAGCGAAATTAGAAAAATGTCTAATGAAGAGATCAACAAAAAGATTGAAGAATTAAAAGACGAATTATTTAATTTAAGAATGCAAAAAGCAACTGCAGCATTAGAAAAACCACATAGAATTAAAGCTGCTAAAAAAGATATAGCTAGAATGAAAACTATTTTAACAGAAAGAGAAAACGAAGGAGGAAATGAATAATGAGTGAAACTAAAAGATCTGAACTAATTGGTAAAGTTGTAAGTGCAACTAACGATAAAACTATTACAGTTTTAGTTGAAACTTATATAAAACATCCTCTTTACAAAAAAAGAGTTAAGCGTTCTAAAAAGTATGCTGCTCACGATGAAAAAAATATTGCTAAAGTTGGAGATACAGTTAGACTATTATCTACAAGACCATTATCTAAAACTAAAAGATATGAACTTGTTGAAGTATTAGTTGAATCTGTAGAAGCATAAGGAGGGTTATTATGATACAACAAGAAACTAGATTAAAAGTTGCTGATAACTCTGGAGCTCGTGAATTATTAGTAATTAGAGTATTAGGTGGTGGAAGCCGTAAATATGCAAATATTGGTGATACAGTAGTTGCTACTGTTAAAAAAGCTATACCTAATTCAAATATTAAAAAAGGAAAAGTAGTTAAAGCCGTAATCGTAAGAAGTGTTGAAGGAGTAAGAAGAGCTGACGGATCTTATATTAAATTTACTGATAATGCTGCTGTATTAATCAAGGAAGATAAGAGCCCTGTTGGAACTCGTGTTCTTGGTCCTGTTGCTAGAGAACTTCGTGAAAAAGATTTCATGAAAATCGTATCTTTAGCACCAGAAGTATTATAGGAGGATAACATGAAAGTAAAAGTTGGAGATAAAGTAAAAGTTCTTGCTGGAAAAGATAAAGGTAAAGAAGGAACTGTAACACTTACTTTAAGAAAAAAAGATAAAGTAGTAGTAAGTGGAATTAATATGGTTAAAAAGCATATTAAACCTAATGCTATGAATGAAACTGGTGGAATTGTTTCAGTAGAAGCTCCTATCCATGTTTCTAACGTTTCAGTTATCACTTCAGAAAAAAAGGCTAAAACTGCTAAAGTAGAAGAAAAATCTACTAAAAAAACAACTAAAAAAGAAGCAGGTGAGAAATAATGAATAGTTTAAAAGAAAAATATGAAAGTGAAATCAAAAAAGATTTAATGACTAAATTTAACTATTCTTCAATTATGGAAGTTCCTAAATTAGAAAAAATAGTTGTTAATATTGGTGTTGGTGAAGCTGCACATGATTCTAAATTTATAGAAGCTGCCGCTGCTGATCTTGAGACTATCACAGGTCAAAAACCAATAATCACTAAAGCTAAAAAATCAATCGCAGGCTTCAAATTAAGAGAAGGTCAAAGCATTGGAACTAAAGTTACATTAAGAGGGGAAAATATGTATAACTTCATGGAAAAATTAATCCGTGTAGCATTACCTCGTGTACGTGACTTTAGAGGGATTAGTCCAAAAGCATTTGATGGATTTGGAAATTACACATTAGGAATAAAAGAACAACTTATATTCCCAGAAATAGATTATGATAATGTATTAAAAATTAGAGGAATGGATATTGTTTTTGTTACAACAGCAAAAACAAATGAAGAAGCATTTGAATTATTAAAAGGCTTCGGAATGCCATTTAGAAAGTAGGTATTGAATATGGCAAAGACAAGTATGAAAGTTAAGGCTAATCGCCCACAAAAATTCAAAGTTAGAGAATATACTAGATGTCAAAGATGCGGAAGACCTCATGGAGTTTTACGTAAATTTGGATTATGCCGTATTTGTTTTAGAGAACTTGCAAATCAAGGCAAAATACCTGGCGTTAAAAAATCAAGTTGGTAGAAAGGAAGTAAATTATGGTAGAAGATAGAATTGCAGATATGCTTACAAGAATTCGTAATGCAAATCAAATGAAGTATGATACTGTTGAAGTATTAGGTTCAAAGATGACTTGTGAAATTGCAAGAATCTTAAAAGAAGAAGGATACATAAGCGATTATGTTCTTGAAGAAGCAAAAAACGGAAATAAAATAATTGTAAGTTTAAAATATACTGAAGGTAAGAAAACTAGAGTTATTACTGGACTTAAAAGAATATCTAAATCTGGTCTTAGAGTATACGCTAAACATGATGAACTTCCTAGAGTTCTAAATGGTTTAGGAATCGCTATTATTTCAACTTCCGAAGGAATTATGACTGATAGAGATGCTAGAAATAAAAAACTAGGAGGAGAAGTACTTGCTTACATTTGGTAGGGAGGAAAATATTAGTTATGAGTAGAATAGGAAATAGAATATTAACTATTCCTGCTGGTGTAACTGTTGAAGTAGTAGATAATACTATTACAACTAAAGGACCAAAAGGAGAACTTAAATATACATTTGATGAATCTATTAGTGCTAAAGTGGATGACGGAAAAGTTATCGTTACTAGAGCAAATGAATTAAAACAAACAAAATCATTACATGGAACTACAAATGCACTTATTTCTAATATGTTAATAGGTGTATCTGCTGGTTTTGAAAAATCATTAGAAGCTGTTGGTGTTGGATACAAATTTGCTGTATCTGGCAAAAAAATAACAGTTCATGCTGGATATTCACATACTATTGATGTAGAAGTACCTGAAGGTGTTTCAGTTGAAGGTGTTTCTGCTACAGAAATTTGTGTAAAAGGAATAGACAGACAAAAAGTATCTGAATTTGCGGCTAATATTCGTAAAATAAGAGAACCAGAACCATATAAAGGTAAGGGTATCCGTTATAAAGGCGAATATGTAAGACGTAAAGAAGGAAAGAAAGCAGCTAAATAGGTAGGAGGATAGAAGATGACAAAAAAAGAATCAAATAATGTTGCAAGACTAAGAAGACATGCAAGAGTTCGCGATAAAATATCTGGAACTGCTGATTGTCCAAGATTAAATGTATTTAGATCTAATTCTCAAATTTTCGCACAAATTATTGATGACGAAAAGGGAACTACCTTAGTTAGTTCATCAAGCGTTGAACTAAAAATCAAAAATGGTGGAAACGCTGAAGGAGCTAAACAAGTTGGTGCTGATATAGCCAAAAAAGCCAATAAAGCAGGAATTAAAACTGTTGTGTTTGATAGAGGTGGATACCAATATCATGGACGTGTTGCTGCTTTAGCAGAAGCTGCACGCGAAAATGGATTGGAATTTTAGGAGGTAATTATGGCAAGACAAGAAGACCCTAAGAAAAAACTTTTATTAGAAAAAGTAATAGATATAAAAAGAGTAACTAAGGTTACTAAAGGTGGACGTAACTTTAGATTCTCTGCTGCTATGGCAGTTGGTGATGGCAAAGGATTAGTAGGAATCGGAAGCGGAAAAGCAAACGAAGTAACTGATGCAATTAAAAAAGGTTTACAATCTGCTAATAAAAATTTAGTTAGAATATCTTTAGTAGATAACAGAACTATCCCTCATGAAGCTACAGGTTCATGTGGTAGAGCTAGAGTTTTATTAAAACCAGCTCCAAAAGGTACAGGAGTTGTAGCCGGAGGTGCTGCTCGTGCAGTACTAGAACTTGCAGGTGTTAAAGATATTGTTGCAAAAAGTTTAGGTTCAAATACTAAAGTAAACGTTGCTAAAGCTACATTAGAAGCTTTAAAATCAGTACGTACTGCAGAACAAATTGCAGAATTACGTGGAAAGAAAGTTGAGGAGTTATAATATGAAATTAGAAAATTTAAGTAAATCTCCAGAAACTAAAGCAAGAAAAAGAGTTGGTCGTGGACCTGGATCAGGAATGGGTAAAACTGCTACTCGTGGAGAAAATGGTCAAAAATCAAGAAGTGGTGTTAGTATCTCGGCTTGGTTCGAAGGTGGACAAACTCCATTATATAGAAGAGTTCCTAAAAGAGGATTTAATAATAAAAGATTCAGAACTGAATATGCAACCATCAATATTTCTGATTTAAATAGATTTAATGATGGTGATACAGTTACTCCAGAATTATTATTCGAGTTAGGAATTGTTAAAAAACAATTAGCTGGTATCAAAGTACTTGCTAATGGTACATTAGAAAAGAAGGTTAATGTAAAAGCTCATAGATTTTCATCTAAAGCTGTTACTAAGATTGAAGAAAAAGGCGGAACAACAGAGGTGATTTAGAATGTTCAAGAGTCTTAAAGGAATATTTAATTCCAATAATAAAGATTTGCGAAAAAGAATTTACTTCACCTTACTTGTGTTAGCTATATTTGGCCTAGGAACTAACATAATAGTTCCAGGGGCAAAACAAATAACTCAAAATTTAAGTTTTTTAGATTTATTAAACTTAATGAGTGGTGGAAGTTTAAAAACTTTTTCGATATTTGCGTTAGGAGTAATGCCTTATATTACAGCATCTATCCTTACACAATTATTACAAATGGATATTCTTCCATATTTTAAAGAATTAAAAGATCAAGGAGCTACTGGTAGACAAAAGATTAATAGAATAAATAGATATTTAGGTATTCTATTTGCTTTTGTTCAAGGTTATATATATTCAGTTGCTTTTATGGGCGGAACAACTGTTGAAATCATAAAAACAACAATTATCTTAACTGCTGGTACAGCCTTGTTATTATGGCTAGCTGATCAAATTACTAATAAAGGATTAGGAAATGGTGTTTCACTATTCATAATGGCTGGTATAGTTAATACTTTACCATCGACATTTATTACAGCATTTAAAGATTTAGTAGTAGCTGATTCATTCACAAAAGTATTAGGAATAATTCTATTTGTGTCATTTATTATAGCTTATTTATTAATTCTAATAGGTGTTGTATACATGCAAATTAGTGAAAGAAGAATTCCAATTCAACATAGTACTAGAACAGATAGTTCTTTCTCAAAAGAACAATCTTATATACCTTTAAAATTAAACTCAGCAAGTGTAATGCCAGTTATTTTTGCTAGTGCAATCACTAGTGTACCATCATTAATCGGTGGATTAATCAATAAACCGGCATTTACAAACTTTGTTGATAATTATATAGTTTATACATCTTTCACAGGATATATTCTATACATTGTATTAATTTTCCTTTTTGGATACGTTTATACACTAATGGAATTAAATCCAAAAGAAATGAGTGAAAATTTAGATAAGAATAGAAGTTATATTCCAGGAATTACACCTGGAGAAAAAACAGCAGCATATCTTAAAGGAACAATTTCAAGATTAACTGTTGTAGGAAGTATTTTCCTTATCATAATAGCATCTATTCCACTATTATTTAGTAAGATTTCAAGTCTATCAAGTGCTGTCACTCTTGGTGGTACTGGACTTTTAATCGTAGTTGGTGTTGCTCTTGAAACTTATAAACAACTTGAAAGTAGCATCGTAAGTAGAAGTTATCAAGGAAGTAGAAAGAGAAGACATAGAAGATGAAAAATATAATATTTATAGCTCCTCCAGCAGCCGGAAAAGGAACACAAAGTGCAAAGCTAACAGAAAAATATAATTACATTCATATTTCTACAGGAGATTTACTTAGAAGCGAGATCGCAGAAGGTACTCCGCTTGGAAAAGAAATAGAAAATATTATGGCTAGTGGACATTTCGTTAGTGATGAAATCGCTACAGAGGTATTAAGAAAACGTTTAAGTAAACCAGATATTGCAAATGGTTTTATCTTAGATGGTTACCCAAGAAATGTTAAACAAGCAGAAATCTTAGATGGTATAGTTAAGGATTTAAACATCAGTTTAGATGTTGCAATATATCTTAGTATGGATAAGACTACTGCTATGCATCGTGCACTTGGAAGAATTACTTGTCCAAACTGTAATAGAGGATACAATAAATATGAAAATATTTTAAAACCAAAAAACGAATGGATTTGTGACGATTGCGCAACTGAACTTGTTAGTAGAAGCGATGATAACGAAGAAACATTCGGAATAAGGTTTGACGACTATGTTAACAAAACTGAGCCTCTGCTTGATTATTACAAAGAGGCTGGTATACTTAAAGTTATAGACAATAGTGGTACTCCCGATGAAACATTTAAGAGCATTGAAAGTGTGATTTAATGATTAATATTTATAGTGATGAAGAAATAGAGATAATTAAAGAATCAGGTCATATTACATATATGTGCCATCAATACTTAAAAGAATTGTTGAGTCCGGGAGTCACTACTAAATATATTGATGATGAAGCAGGTAAGTTCATATGTGAACACGGAGGAATCCCTAGTTGCTTAGGCTACGAGGGATATCCAGGAAACATCTGCATTTCAATAAATGATGAAGTAGTGCATGGAATCGGAAGTGATGATGTAATCCTAAAAGAAGGAGATATAGTTACTTTAGATATATGTACACTTTATAAAGGTTATCATTCAGACTCAGCTTGGTCTTATGCAATTGGTAAGATAAATAAAGAAAAAGAACATTTGATGTATCATACAGAAAAAGCTTTGTATGTTGGGTTAAAAGAATTAAAAGCTGGCGTTCCTCTAGGAAATGCATCAGCAAGAATTGAGCAATATGCAAAGAAGCATGGGCTAGGAGTAGTAAGAGAACTTGTTGGTCACGGTGTAGGACATGAACTACACGAAGCACCAGATGTACCAAACTATGGTAAATACAATACAGGAGTAATGTTAAAACCTGGTATGGTAATTGCAGTTGAACCAATGTTAACTGCTGGTAAGCGTGATGTAGCAATGCTTGATGATGACTGGACAATTGTAACTCAAGATGGTAGCCCAGCGGCACATTTTGAACATACAGTTGCTATAAGAGAAGATGGATACGAAATACTTACAGGAGAGTGAAAAATGGCTAAAGAGCAAAAAATCGAAGTTGAAGGAAAAGTAATTGAAGCAACTCACGATATATATAAAGTTGAATTAGAAAATAAACTAATTGTAACTGCCCGTGTTTCTGGTAAAATACGTATGAACATGATACGCATCTTACCAGGTGATAAAGTTACAGTAGAAATGTCACCAACAGATTTAACACATGGGATTATAAAATACAGAAAATAAGGAGGCAAGGCTTATGAAAAGAAGAGCATCTGTAAAAAAAATCTGCCCAAAATGCAGAGTTATTAGAAGAAAAGGAAAAGTTATGATTATTTGTGAAAATCCAAAACACAAACAAACACAAGGATAGGAGGAAATATAATGGCACGTATTAAAAATATTGAATTACCTAAAGATAAAGCTTTATATATTGGATTAACTGCAATATATGGAATTGGTCAAAGTACTGCAAGAAAGATTGCTGTTGCTGCTGGTTTAGACCCAGAAATGAAAGTTAGAGATTTAACTCCAGAACAAGAAGGTTTAATCCGTACTGAAGTAGACAAATATGTTGTTGAAGGTGAATTACGTAGAGAAGTTCAAATGAACATCAAAATGAAAATGGAAATTAACTCTTATCAAGGAGTTAGACATAAAAAAGGATTACCAGTACATGGACAAAGTACTAGAAGTAATGCTAAAACTCGTAAGGGTAAAGGTAAAGTAGTTGCTAATAAGAAAAAAGCTACTAAGTAATTGAAACGGAGGATAGAAAATGGCTTATAATAGAAGAAAAAGAAAAGTTAAGAAGAATATTCCTGAAGCACAAGCACATATTTCTTGTTCTTACAACAACACATTAGTTACAATCACTGATAAAGACGGAAATACAATAAGCTGGGCATCATCAGGAACAATCGGATATAAAGGATCTAAAAAGAAAACTCCATACGCTGCTGGATTAGCTGCTGAGTCTGCTGGAAAAGCTGCTAAAGATACTGCAGGAGTTATGAAAGTAGAAGTATTCGTTAAAGGAGTAGGAAACGGTAGAGAAAATGCTATTCGTTCACTTCAAGCAGTTGGACTAGAGATTACAGCAATAACTGATGAAACTCCAGTACCACATAATGGTTGTAGACCACCAAAACGTCCAAGAAACTAATAAATAATTAAGGAAAGAGGATTGAAATATGAATTTTGAAAAACCAGAATATAAAATTACTGAATATGTTGAAAGCAAACATTATGGTAAATTTGAACTAGAACCACTTGAAAGAGGTTTTGGTACAACTATAGGAAATGCATTAAGAAGAGTAATGTTATCTAGTATGCCAGGTAGTGCAGTAACTAGTGTTAAAATTGATGGAATCTTACATGAATTCCAAAAAATTGATGGCGTAAGAGAAGACGTTATGAACATTGTTCTTAACATCAAAAATTTAGTTGTTAAGAATCACTCAACAGAAAAGAAAGTTATGAGATTATCTGCATCAAAAGAAGGCGAAGTAACTGCCGGAATGATTGATCATGATGCTGATATCGAAATAGTAAATCCTGATTTAGTTATTTGTAATTTAGTTAAAGGTGGAAAAATTGACATCGAAATGACTGTTGATAATGGTCGTGGATATGTAGATGCTAAAGAAAACAAAAAACTTCTTGGAGAAACAGTTGGATTAATTCCAATAGATTCAAATTATTCTCCAGTTGAAAAAGTATATTTTGAAACAGAAAGTGCTCGTGTTGGACATAATGAAAATTATGACAAGCTAATCATGTATGTATATACTAATGGATCAATTACTCCAGAAGAATGTATGGCATTAGCTAGTCGTATCTTAATTGAACACTTAAATATCATAGCTGATTTAAATCAAATTGCTGATATTACTGGTATCATAGCTGAAAAGAAAGTTGATACTATAACTAAAACATTAGAAACTCCTATCGAAGAAATCGAATTCTCAGTTCGTGCATATAATTGTTTAAAAAGAGCTGGTATTCATACAATGCAAGATTTAATTGATAAGAGAGAAGTAGAAGTTACTAAGATTAGAAACTTAGGAAAGAAATCATTAAAAGAAGTAATAGAAAAAGTAAATGAAATGGGACTAAAGTTCCGCGATTAATTAAGTAAGGAGGTTAATTATAATGTACAGAAAATTAGGTAGAGAATCTAGAATAAGAAGAAGTATATTAGCCGGAATTACTAAAGATGTAGTCATGAAAGAAGCTGTTGTTACAACTGAGGCAAGAGCTAAAGAAGTAAGAAAGTTTGTTGATAAAATGATAACTTACGGAAAAGATGGATCTTTAGTTGCAAGAAGAAAAGCCCTTGCATTCCTTCATAACGATAAGGATGTTGTTAATAAAATATTTAATGAATTAGCACCACGTTATAAGGACAGAAAAGGTGGATATACTAGAATTATTAAATTAACAGAAAGAAAAGGCGATGATGCCTTAACTGTAAGACTTGAATTAGTTGACTAATCAAGTCTTTTTTTAAAAAAATTAAAGACTTCTATATTGAAGTCTTTTTCTTATCTAAAAAAAGTTAAGTTATTGTGAGTTATCGGTTGTTTATTGTTAGTGTTTTTAATAATATTGCCATTCATTAGAGGTGTACTAATATTTTGTTGAATGTTATTATTCATTGTTTTAAGTTTTTTCGTTATAAAACTAAGTGCTGGATTAAACTCTCTAACTAAAGGCAAAGATTTATTAACAATATTTAATATTTTCATCCCGTTTTGAAGTAAATAAGGCAAGTTAAAGTTCATAATATCACCTATTTAATTATATGATTTTAATTTGAAAAATGTTTAACAAACTAATAAATTATGCTATAATGATATCATAGTGAGATACTGGGAAGAGGGGTGTCTTTATATTATGGGGTTAGCAAATGGAAATTCGGTTCATAAGCAAGATAATTTCTTCTTATTTTTTCCGATGTATGTATGTCTTGGAGTTTACTATGTTTTAAGAACATTTGCATCTCCAGTTATTTGGATTTGGAACAAATCATCAGACACCTTATATACAACAGTAAATAAAAATGTTGATGCTAATAACTTGCGCGGTGCATATATGACAGAAGCAGATAAAATAGCTGCCGAAGAGGAAGCGCAAAAAAGTATGCTAGAAAAGAATAATGCAAAAAGACAAGTAAAGATTAGTGAATCATTAATTAAAGCTCGTGAAAACTTAATCAACGCAATTGATTCAGGTGAAGAACAAAGAAGTGAAATCCCAATTACTTATAGATATACAGCTTTAGGGCCAGATGGCAAACAAGTAACTAATGCCTTTTATGCTTTTTCAAAAATAGAGGTATATACTTTTCTAGAAAATGAAGGATATAAAGTATTTAAAATTGAAACATCTCCACTAATTGAAAGATTATATGGAAATTCAATCATATCATCTAGAAAAATTAGAATAAAAGATATTGTATTCTGGTTGCAACAACTATCTACTTACTTAAAGTCAGGTATTCCATTAACAGATGCAATGCGTATTTTAAGTAAACAGATGGGTAAAAAGAATGGTAATATTAAAAGAACATTTGATTCGGTAGTTTATAACTTAACATTAGGAGAAAGTTTTTCAACTAGTTTGGAAAAACAAGGAGATGCTTTCCCAAGTTTGCTTATAAACATGATAAAATCTGCTGAAGCAACTGGAGATTTAGAAGGAACACTGGACGAGATGGCAGATTATTATAAAGCAACTGAAACTACAAGAAAAGAAATGATAAGTGCTTTAACTTATCCATGTTTAGTCTTTGTATTTTCAATAGCAGTAATTATATTTATCCTTATATATTTAATACCAAAATTTGTTGATATTTATAATACTGCTGGTGTTACTTTAAATCCGATTACTACATTTATTATCAAAGCCAGTGAGTTTATGCAAGATAATTTATTGTATATTGGTATTGTATTTATTATTTTCATGACAATAATTATTGTATTGTATAAAAACATTAAAGCATTTAGATATTTTATGCAAACAGTATTTATGAAAATTCCAGTAATGGGTTCTGTAATTATTTATAAAGAAATGATGATTTTTACAAAGACATTTGCGAGTCTTTTAAGAAACAATGTCTTTATAACTGATTCCATGGATATTCTAGGAAAAATTACATCAAATGAAATATATCGTGAAATAATGATTAATACGATTAATTATATCGGAAGAGGAGAAAAGATATCGTCCGCCTTCCAGGGACACTGGGCTATTCCAGAAGTTGCTTACTATATGATGGTAACAGGTGAGTCAACTGGTGAACTTGCAGAGATGATGGGCAAAGTATCTGATTATTATGCAGAACAACATAAGATGGTTGTTGATTCCTTAAAAACATTAATAGAACCAATATTAATAATTTTCTTAGCAGTTGTAGTTGGTGGAATTATGATTGCTGTTATCGTTCCAATGTTCGGACTATATCAAGAAATTATTAGTTAGTATTATATAAATTTATAATTTGGAGGTTTACAACATGTGGTTAATATATATTTGTTTATTCATAATCGGACTTGTTCTAGGCTCATTTTATAATGTTGTGGGCTTAAGATTACCAAAAAATGAATCTCTTATATCTCCAAGATCACATTGTGTTAATTGTAACCATACATTAAACTGGTATGAATTAATACCAGTTTTCTCTTATATATTCTTAAAAGGGAAATGTCATAAATGTAAGATGAATATTTCTATTATGTACCCTTTAGTAGAATTTACTAATGGAATTCTATTTGTAGTTAGTTTTAAGCTTTTTGATTTTAGCTATGAAACACTTATATCTCTTATTTTAATATCGGTAGTAATGATCACTATTATATCTGATTGTAAGTATATGGTAATACTAGATGAAGTACTAATTATGGGAATGGTTTTCTTATTTATTACTATATTTTTTGGTTTTGGAGCTACGTATACATTAAGACATATTTTATCAGGATCTATACTTTTCCTAGTTATGCTTTGTGTAAAACTTATAGGTGATAAATCATTTAAACAAGAGTCTCTTGGTTGGGGGGACGTCAAACTTTCATTTCTAGCGGGTTTTATATTAGGTTTTAAAATAGGTTTAGTTTATGTTTTCTTAGGTGCTATACTTGCACTTCCGTATGCTTTATATACAACCATAAAAAAGAATAATGGAATGATTCCCTTTGGACCATTTTTAGCACTAAGTATGTTAATTATATTTTGGAATAGCAATTTAATAATAAACTATATAAACATTTTATTAGGAGTATAATTTATGAAAAAGTATCTATTATTAATCTTTACTTTATTTCTTTTTTCACCTAAAGTTTATGCTCTATCAATGATAAGTAACATGAATGTTAATATTGATATAGAAGAAAATGGAGTAGCAAATTTTAGTGAAGAGTGGCAAATAAGCACTCAAAATAATAACTATTTTGAAAAAGAATTTTATGAAACTAATGATGCAGTTATAACTGATTTAGTTGTTACTGATTCAAACAATTCAGTGTATACTTATCTTGAAAAGTTTGATTCATCAAGAAGTTTAGTCTATAATTTTCAAAATAAAAAAAATAAACAAAAGATTAGAATAATGACTAATGGTGGAACAACCAATCTTAATGTTAGCTATAAAGTTAGTGGTATTATTACTAAATTTGATGACGTTGAAGGCATAAATTGGTATTTACTATCAACTACTTCATCTCAAGAAATAACTTTATTAAATATATATATTTCAGGACCAATTGATTTTAGTTCAACTAATACAGCGCTTTATGGTCTTGGAAATAATGTAACAACTGGTTTTGAAGATGGTAAAATTCATATTACTTCATCAAATGTTAAACCAAATTCAAAAATAAAACTAATGGCTTCGATAAATGATTATGAATTTGAAAATCATCAAATAATCTCAGGCACATTAGAAGATAATTACGAAAGTATTTCAAAAGCATCTCCAATACTAGGATATGTTAGAAATATTTTAGATAATATTGTAATTGTTATATTAATATTGATGGTTATTATTCTATTAATTATCTTTATAATTTATAAACTTCTTAAAAGAAATAAAATGGGTGATGACTATAAAAAGATAATAACATACAATAATGAAAAATTTGTCGGTGAGTTAAGTACAGTTCCTTATGTCGACTTTCTTCCATGCAATAATGATCTTTATAAAATATATTTTATTGCGAACTATTTTAATATTATTAAACATAGGTCATCATTAGTTGGAGCACTTATTTTTAAATGGATAATTTCCGGTTTTATTGATTTAAAAATTGAAAATGATAAATATCATCTTATCTTAAAAGAAAATGTTAAATTTGAAAGAAACTTAGATCAAGAACTTTATGATATATTATTAAAATCTTCAACTAACAATATAATTGATAACAATAAGTTAATCAGATATGCAAAAGAGGAAGATGAAGAGTTTATTGGTTGGTATGATAATGTTATTACATCTGTAATTAAAGATGAGTATGATAATGGTCATATACAAATTAAAGGAAGTAAAATAATTTTAAATAAAGAAGTATTTAATGAAGGTGTAAATATTCAAGGCTTAAAAAAATATTTACTTAACTTCAATCAAGTACCTAGAAAAACTGAATTAACTGAAGATGTTTATAAAAACTTGCTTACAGTTTCTATATTACTAAGGGTAGATGAAAACCTATATCAAGAAATATTAAGAAAAAGCCCTGATAATATTAATGCAAAACTTCTAGAGAATTTTTCAAAAGTAAAACCAATATACAATAATATTTATAGTACTGTATTTGAAGAATTTACTCATAAAAAACATAAAAGAAATTTAAAAATATATAATCCTGAAAAGAATAAGTAAAGAAAGTAAAATGAATTATCGTTTTATTGACAATTTATAATTGGCATATATATAATTAATTTATATTGGATAATAAGTTATAATTACTTAGGTTTAACCATATAAAATATAAATAGTAGAAGAAAAGAGGTAAATATATGAATTGTAAAAGATGTGGTGCACTGCTAACTCCAAATGATAAATTTTGTTCTGCTTGTGGAGCTCCTGTGACAAATACAAACGCAGAACCAGCTGTTGTTGCTGAGCCGGAGATTACTCAAGGCATGGAAGTAAATCCAGAACCAATAACAACTGATGTACCAGCAACCGATATTAATGTTCAACCAGATATTACTGATGCTCCAGTAGCAACTACTGCGAATATTTTAAATCAACCACCTGAAATTAATCCAGTATCAGAAGTATCTCAAGTATCATCAGCAGATATTAATCCTGCAATGGCCCAAATGAACACTAATGAAGTTGTTGAAAATCAAGAGGTTAATGTTGCTCAACAACCTGAAACAACTAATCAACCTGAGGCTACTAAGAAAAAAACAATAAATAAAAATTTAGTTTTTGTTTTAGTAGGTTTAATAGCGGTAGTTATTGTGGCTGTTGTTATAACATTAATAACAAAATAGTTTAACTATTTAGAAAAATTATAATAAAACAATTGTTATTATAAATATAAATTTAGTAGAGAATAGGTTTTTTATCTGTTCTCTTTATTTGTCTTTTTTTATAAAAAATGGTAAAATAATCCAAGTTTTAAAAAAAGAGGGGTTTTTATGATAGTAAAACATTATGTAGGAAGTTTATTTTGCTTTGATAAAGATGACTTGGAAAAATCAGTTCAAAATGCGTTAAAAACATTTGGCTATGACTTAGATACTTATTTTTCTCGAGTATATTCATTTTGCAAATTAGTTATGGAACGTGAAGATTCTAAGGAGATTAAAGCTGAACTAAGAAGAAAAGATTTAAAACTATTTATAAGTTATTTAGATGTATTTGAACAAATTATTGCCAATACTAGGGGTAAATACACTTGTAGAGTTATAAATTATTGTTTTGATATGATGTATAAAACTACAATATTTGCAAAAGATTTTGTTAAGCCAAAAGACTTTGATCCAGCTGCTATAAAAGATAGAAGCGAGTTTGCAGATTACGAATACTATTTTAATTGGTTTGGTTATTATTTGTTAGAAGATGAATCATTTTTACAAGAAGAAATATTTGAAAGATTTGATGAGTTATTTCCTAATTCTTTAAAATCATATAAAAAGAAACTTTATGAAAAACTAAGAGATAATCTTATCAATATAATATATAACTATTACTGCATATATATAAGAAGCCTATATAAAGTAGAAAATAGGCTAAAATATGAACAGTTATGGACTTATAAAAATAATATGTTTATTAGTTTGGATCAAAAGACTAATCGTAGGCATGGTAGAATCTATTATGAAAATTAAAAACAAGGAATAATCCTTGTTTTATTTTCGAATAGGAACCTTTGGAGCTTCTTCAAAGCTTCCATGGAACCCAATACTATCTAAGTATTGTCTAAACAACGCTATTTTTAATATCTCATGTCTTCTATAAAATTGATAACATTTATCTTCCGCTAAATATAATGCCTCTTGTAAATCACTATTTAAAACCTTCGATATAATTTTCGGCTCAAATAGTTTTTCAAATGTTTCTTTATCAAATACTGCCTTATTAGAAATATCTATTATTCTATTTTCAATAGCATCATATGTGTAAGAATGATAATACAGTCCAGTGAATAACCTACAACATAGAGAAGTAATTGCATAAAAATCTTTATATGTTTCATCATTACCCATAAACCATACATGAGCATGGCACCCAGAATTAATTTTTTTATTTTTTATATATGAAAGCATATCAGGATTATTTTTAAAATAAGAATTAATTAATTCAAATTCAATACTTCCAAGTGTTTCACTTAGTATTGTGAATTTATCTTTTCCGTTAAAAGTTATATCTAAAATATCTGGAGAACCTAAATAGGTTTTTATGACATTTTCATTCTTATTTGGGTCTTTTAAATAAGCTAAATTAAATATGGCTTCTAAAACTTCAGTAGGAAGAAAGTAATTATATTTATTTAGTATTTCAAAAAACATTTTTGTATATTCAGTATTGTAAATATGTTTTTTCTTTAATTCTATAAATCTTTGAATACCTGAATCTTCTTTAAGTTCAATAGGTAAATTAGTAACACTTAAAAATTCACTTATTACATTACCAGCTATTTGTGCTTCAAGTCTTTTACTTGAATACTCATATTTTTTTAATAGCTCATCGCCAATATCAAATAAAAGTTTATCTAATGCCATAATTACCTCCTTGTTGTATTTAATTAAGTCGCATTATATTTTAACATAAATTCTTTAAGAGTTAAATAAAAAAACTAGTGATTTTTAAAATAATCTATGTTAAAATAATCTTATAAATTAGAGAATGGTAAAGGGGTTAATTTGTTACATTTCAGGGAGGTAAAATATGGACAAATTAACAATTGATGTGGTAGGTATTACTACTACAGATAAAGAGATAATAAAAAATACAACTCTAAAACAACTTGAACTAAATGGAGGTCATTCAGCAAATATTTGTTATACACAAAAAGATTATGAAGAGATAATAAAAGAGCCAGAGGAAAAAACATTACAGAGAGCTGAAGATAATAAAGGTAATAAACATCATTCTGTATTTGGTCATGATACTGTACAATTATATATTAAGGGAATACCAAAATTACTCGTAATGATGTTAAATAATGAAAAAGAATATAATACTTCTGAAAAATCAGGTAGATATACAATTATGTATGGAGCTGATGAAGAAAATGAATTATATAATGAGTGGAAAGAAATTTTCGAACGTGTAATTAAAGAAACTTACCCAAATGAAGAATATTTAACTGATGATATGATTAGTAAAAAAGCAAAAGAAAACGCCAGATATTTATTATCAGTATTTATGAAAACAAAGCTAAAATACAGTACATCATTTAGACAATTAAATTATATATATGATTTTACTGAAAAAATGATTAATGAGCCAACAACAAATCCATTAAAAATTGCTCTAAGACCTTACTTAGAAGAATTTAGAGATGTTTTATATTCAACAGGTTTTATAACAAAAGGTATTAAAGATTATCGTAATAGACATTTCTCATTAATCGAAGATGACAATACATTCGATGATCATTTTAGTAGAAGTTATTCTGTAAACTATGATGCATCAATTCCAGCTTTAGCAGACTTACTAAGACATAGAACACTAGATTATTCTTTCTCGCTTAAGGAGAAAATGGAATATTTTGTTCCACCAATTATCAGAGATAAACCAGATTTAGTTGATAAATGGTTAAATGATATTTCTAGTTTATCTGATTTTCCACAAGGAATGATTGTAAATGTTAATGAAACTGGTAAATATGAAGATTTCATACTAAAAATGTATGAAAGAATGTGTACTGCTCCACAACTTGAAGTAATGCAAATTACAAAAGAGACATTAGCAAAATATATTAAAGCAGTATCAGAATCGCCTAGTGAAAATGATAGAAAGATTTATGAACAATTATTAAGATATAATAATGGAGCTCGTTGTACTTTCCCTGGCTTCGTTTGTCCAAAACCTTGTAAGTTTAAAGAGGGAGTAGAACTAAGAAGAAAAATATAATTACTAACATAGGAACTTAATATAAGTTCCTTTTTATTTTTTACTTAAAAGCTTATTTGACTTTAATCTTTCTTATATTTATAATATCAATCAAAAAAAGGAGTTTTTATGCAATATTATAACCATCATGGACAATTAGTTGAATATGATTCCGGTAAAAGCAATAAACAATTAAGTGGTTGTACTGCAACTGCCTACTTTTTTGATGATTATGTCTTTAAAGAATATTTTGATTGTGTAAAAGCTTACCGAATTAAATATAAAATATTTAATCTTATGAACTCTATAAAGAATCGACATATAGCTCGTATTGATGAATTATTAATGTACACAGACAAATATCATTCAAATATGAATAGTGAGACAAATTTTTTAATAAATGATGCTGATGCTTACGTTATGCCTGTTTATTATTCAGATGGCAGTAATATACTAGATAAGGATATGGAATATAATTTTCAAATGATATCTGAACTAGATCAATTAATTCAGCATCTAACTCATATGAAAATATTAATTGCGGATGTTAAAACAGACAATGCCATTATTCAAGAAAATAATATTGTTTTAATTGATTGGGATTTATTTTCTATTTGTGATAATTTCGGTTTTGAAACTTTATTAGAATACAACCGTGAAAGGTTAAATACATTCTTCTTTGATTTATTTTCAGATTCTTCACCTATATCAAGAGATACAGATATAATTATTAACTTAGAAAAAAGTGTAGAAATAAAACAAAGTTTATTATCGCAGGAACAAATTAAAGGATTGAAAAAATATAAAACAATGCGAGAATACTTAAATCATTATCAATAAAAATAATTAAATAACATAAAAATCCGATAGAGATATCAGTTTTTTTACACTAATTATTATTTTTGTATTAAACTTTATTATTTATTATATTATAATGTAAATAGTTAAAAATAATAATGGGTTGATTATATGAAAAACAAAAATGATGAAACAATAATAAAAAATAAACATAGCAAAATGATGATTATTATATCTATAATAATCATATGTTTAGTTGCTTTAGCTTTTTTTATTATGCTTATATCCAATGAAAATAAAGAAAAGTTAGCTAAATATAATAAAGAAATAAAGAAGATTCAAATTCAAAACAGTAAATCTATTATAGATTTTAATGATACTATTGAGTATAAAACAAAATGGACTTATGAGGAATTATTAAATAATTTAGTTGATGAAAGTAAGTTAAGTGATAATACTAAAATTAAGATATTAGTAAATGATGAAGAGTTTAATAACTCATCTATATTAGAATTTGACACAGTTGGTAATTATGAAATAGTAATATACTTAACTAAAGAATATAGGTATAAAATAACAAAAGAAATAATTGAAAATATTGAAGTAAAAAAAGAAGTCATTTTAAATGTAGAAGATACAATCTATCCAGTTATTGAAGGTGTTAGCAATAAAACAATTACTGTTGGGGATACGATTGATTTATTAAACGGAATAAGTGCTACTGATGAAATAGAAGGAAAGCTAGCTCTACAAATAGAAGGAGAGATAGATACAAATAAAGTTGGAACATATACCATTAAAGTTTTTGCAACAGATGTAAATGGTAACAGAACTGATAAAGAATTTACCGTAACTGTTAAAGAAAAGACTACTACTAACAGTGGCTCAAGTAATAGTAAAACAACAACCACAAAAAAGATAACTACAAAAGCAAGTAGTTCGGGAAGTAGTTCAAGCACTTGTATATATACTAAAACTTTAGGTAAACGAGGATATAACAGAAATGATAAAGATGCTTGTGAAAAAGATAAACAGGCTAGTGCTATTGCTAAACAAATAGCCAATTCTATTTTAGCGAAAGGATATAAAACGGATTTAGAGAAGGTTTCATCAGCAGCGCAAGAAGTCGCTTCTTATTATGTTAGAGAAAATCATACGGAATCCGGATTAGATTATAGGACTCCATATGGATTATTTGTTCTTCATACTGCTTCATGTGCAGGTTGTACAAGAGCTTTAATTCAAGTTTTAGAGTATATGGGATTTACTAATATAACTCATGCAAATCCTAATAGCTGGACTCATCAATGGGTAAAACTAACTATGGACGGCCAAGTAGGATACGCTGATGGACAAGTTGGTTGGGCTGGATATGGATGTCATCCGTCAGATGATAATTGTTAAATATATTAGAGAGTTCAAATACTCTCTTTTTTTATTATAGTTTAGTATTAAATTTTAATAATTAAAATAGTATAATTATGTTAAGTAACTTATCTTATGATTTCTTAGGGTGATGGATAATGAGGAATTTAGAAAAAATATATAAAAAGAATACATTGTTTATAATAATGATGGGAATAACAGGCTTTTGTTTTGGACTTTTAGATTGGGATAGCAATTTAGTTGATTTATTTTACTTAAAGTATAATAACGCGTTTTTGGTATCTATCATATCAGCAAATATAGGCACTGCAAAACTTTTAGCGACATTAATTTGTATAAAAATTAACACATCAAATAAACCTAACTTTATTTTTTCAACATGCATGATATTATCTTCATTAATAGCACTAATTACAGCCATATGTTTTGATTATGAATTTATTATATTATTTATAATAACTTACCTATTAGAGGTGTTGGTACTGGAAATTTATTCGGGATATAACTACGCATATGCATTTAACTCTTTACCAGAAGAAAGAGCGATGGATGCTCATTCCAAAAGAATATCTGTGTTTAAAGTCGTTCAAGCAACAGGCATAGCAGCAGCAGGATTTATTTGCGCAAGATACATTAATAATGCCTTTTTAATTATATCAATATTAGCGATGGCTGTTTTTGCAATTGCAATTGCTTTGGTTACACAAGTTAAAAATTTTCCTAAAACAAAAGATACAAAGCAAGATAACCTTGTAAAAAAGTTAAACATATTTAATTATACAGAATATTTTAGAAAGTGGTTTTTCATCCGTCTATTAGGAAAATTTGCTTTATCATCATTAATAGTTTTATTATCATTAAGAATTATAGATAATGGACTAAATATTATCACTTTAAAAACTGTTAAAAGTTTAGAATGGATTTTAAGTGGTATAGGATTCTTTTTATCAAGCTATTTTATACGAAAAAAGATAATTGTAAAAGGAGATGTTTTCTTAAAATTATCAATAGCAATTCTACTGCCTTTAACTTTCATTTATCCAAATGTTATATTCGTTATAATATTATTAGATGGAATATTAAATCCGTTTAATACAATGTCTCATTTAGAAATGTTAAGATATGATTCTGATAATATAAATGTTCCACAAAAAGATATGCTAATTAATCTGGCTGGATATATTGCAAAAATGATTTCCGCTTACGTTCTGCTAAATATTAATAAAAATATATCTCTAATTGTTATTATTACAATATTATTAATAAGTACATTTTTTGAATACAAATTATATAAAACAAAAAAATCTTAATATTAATAGAAGAATGGAATACCATAAATTGAATAAGCTTTTTTTAAAATGTTTTGTAACTATGATATAATTGTATTTAGGAGATAATTTATGAATATTTTTGAGGCAATTAATAAGGTTACAGATTATATTGAAGAACATCTAGAAGAAGAAATATCATATAAAAAACTAGGTAAATTAGCTGGTATGAATGATTATGTTTTAAATAGAGTATTTTCATTACTATGCAATATTTCTCTTTCTTCTTATATTCGAAATCGTCGTTTAAGTCGTGCAGGTTTTGATTTATATAACCGTGATATGAGTATTATGGATATTGCTATAAAATACGGTTATGAAAATGCAACGACTTTTTCACGAGCTTTTTATAATTTCCATAACATAAAACCAAGTTTATTAAAGAAGGATAATATAGCGATAAAGAATTATCCTATTATTCATTTTAATGAGCAATTATGTAATAATAATTCTATAGAATATAAAATTGTAGAATTAAACTCGTTTAAGTTATATGGAAAATTCATAAATAGTGATGAGATTAAGATTAATGATGATGCTCCCAATTTTTGGCAATATATGAATAAGAAATATAAAGATATCCACGGTAATATCGATTATGGTGCAGTTGTAACACTACCTAAAACTCATAATATTGAAGAATATGAATATTGGATATTATATAAAAACAAGATTAAAGGTTTTCAAGAACTTACTATTCCTAAATCGAAATATTTAGTATTTAGGATAAACCGTGTGGAAGCTGAAGATATACAAAACATGTGCGAAGTTGTTTTTTCTTCTTTTTTACCAAGCAGTAGTTATTCAGTTAATGATGTACCTGAATTAGAATACTATCATGATAATATTGTTGACTATTATGTTCCAATTATATAAGTGACAAAACTGGTATTAATAATATCAGTTTTTTTATATTGGATAATGATAATATGAATGTAGGTGAAGTATATGGAACAATTGATAGATAAGAAATATAATATAGATAATTTAGTGCAATTAAGATTTGCTGTAGGTGATGTTTCTTTAGTTTGTGATGCTACTGAAATATTATTTCTTAAACTAAACGACAAAGTTGTTGTTAATAAATATTTAAATCATCCAAAGAGATATTTATTTCCTTTAAGTGATGAACCTGTAAGTAAGGTTGATGAACATACATTATATAATTTTTTATTTGAGTTAGATAAAGACCATATTGTTTATGAAGGACATCCAGATAAAAATGCAGGCCTTTTATTTCAACTTAACTTTCAAAAAGCTGCAGCAGGAATAAAATATAGCCATGTAATGCTAGAACCAGAAGAACTGAACCCAACACCTGAAATGGTAAACATAGATAAAATCGATTCTTTCTTTGATTTTAATCAATATGACTCCTTATATATTTTTACTAACGATGGTAATTTATACTTATCTCATAATAATAATGATTCTACAAATGATCGTATACCTTTTGGAGGAATGATTGAATTTGAAACTATAGAAGAGTTATCAAAATTTCTTCCTTTAACAATGGTTGCAAGCAAAGATGGAAAATATGAGATTAAAGATGTTGTCTATTTACCAGTCAATAGTGAAGAATATGCTTTAGTGGAAAGAAAGTATAATTTAACAGAGTTTAATAATACCCTTTCTGGGGATATTTCTAATGTCCCTGACTCAGCAAGTAATAGTCCAAAACTATAGAATATTTTTTATCTATTTTTAATATATTAGAATAAAAAGCAAAATAACAAGAGCATAAATTTTGTGTTCTTGTTTTCTTTATGTATAAATGATAAAATATCATTGATAAAAAGATTTTTGTATAAAGGAGTAATATTTGTGATTAAAATTAATGATGAAGATTACGAATTACAAGATTTTGATATAAAGTGGGGAAGATTTACAAGAACGATTAATTCAGTTGAGAAAACTGGAATTGCTCCTCGAGTGTTTTTTTATGTAGGCGATGAAAACAAAGTAAAAGAAGTTATCATAGAACTTACATTTACAAAAGATGAATTTCAAAACATGAAAATAAATAAAGAAGTGGATATACAAAAAGAAATTATCGATATTATTTATAATGATGAATCAGGCTGGATTTCTTTAGGAAATACAAATTTTTCATGTAGTTTAACTAAAGTTGAAGATAGAAAATTTCATGTAAACTTCAATTGCAAAGATACATTTGAAAATATTTCTATTGAAATAGATGAACTGATAATGACATAAAATAGTTTGCTCCAATTATAAAGTATAGTTTTTTCAAGGATCAAACAAATTTTAATATATTATCAAATTAAAACTTTTAATGAAATGAAAATCCTATGGCTAAACTTATTTCAAATTATCATCCTAGCGGGGATAAGTCTAAAGAATTGAAGCTTTAGTTAAATACATCTAAGAAGAAAAAAGAGACTAGACTTTTTTTATTTGAAAAAAATTTAATAATATTATATAATATGCAAAACAAATTTTAAGGGGTTGTTGGAATTATGTATAAGAGAAACAAATTTGCTTTAGATAAATGGTCTAAAGAAATAGAATCTTATGAACGATTAACTATAACAGAAGCTCAAGAATTATATAGCAAAGCTATTTCTACAGAAGATACTGAGTTAAAAAAATCCTATATGAATAGATTAATTCTTGGAACTTTATATGTTGTTTGTAATTATATTGAAAGAAATGATTTAATAAAATTATGTACAACAGAGTACGATATGAATGATATGATTAATTCTTTTACCGAAGCATGGATAAAAAATATTTATGATGGTAAATTATTAGATATTACAATGTTTTCAAATTTATTACGTCATGGTTTCTTTAGTGAAGTATATAAAAATCTTGGATGTAGTGAAGTTGTTGTAAATGATCAATTTGATATGTCTTCTAAGTTATTTGTAGATTTATTTTATCGTTATATTGAATGTAGAAATAATAATAAAAAGTTTTATTATGAAGATATATTAGGCGATATTGAAACTTACTATGATTCTATTAAAGTTCCAATGATTATGCCTTTATTTGAAAAAATGTATAATCGTTTAAATATAGATAAAAATGAATCTTTAGCTGTCGTTAAGACTAGACTTGATGACTTTCTAAAATACTATATAAATATTGGTTTATGTGGTCATTTAAATCCAAATATCTCTGATGAATGTGATTATGAAGATGAAACTATATATAGAGTTGGTCTTGAACATTTTATTGAAGACGTTGATGCAGTATTTGAAGATGATCCAAGAAGTAAAGATATGCTTCATTTAGTATATGGTTTAGATGATGATACCCCAATGACTCTCAAAAGTGTAGGAGATATATATAATCTATCTAGAGATAGGGTACGCCAAATTAACGGAAATTCACTTAGAAGGTTACGCAGCAATGATAAAATAAGAGAATATAATAGCTTAAGAAGAAATGAATTATGACAAGTAAAGTTATGCTTTAATAATGTAAAAAATTATAATAAAATCAAATAACTAATCATGCAATTGATAACTGTAAAAAAATAATAACAAGGACTTATATAAGTTCCTTGTTTTCTTTATGTTAAAATGTTAAAATATTTTTGATAAAAAACTTTTGTAGAAAGGAAAATCATATGTTTAAACTTATTTCAAATTATCAACCTAGTGGTGATCAGCCAGAAGCCATTGATGCTTTAGTTAAAGGCATCGAAGAAGGTAAAAGAGATCAAGTTTTGTTGGGCGCAACTGGAACTGGTAAAACATTCACAATTGCAAATGTTATTGCAAGAGTTAATAAACCAACCCTTGTTTTAGCGCATAATAAAACACTAGCAGGGCAGTTATATAGTGAACTCAAAGAGTTATTCCCTGAAAACAGAGTAGAGTACTTTGTATCATACTATGATTATTATCAACCAGAAGCATATGTTCCTCAAAGTGACACTTATATTGAAAAAGATGCGTCAATAAATGATGAAATAGATGAACTAAGACATTCAGCAACGTCAGCACTTTTAACAACAAACGATGTTATAGTTGTCTCAAGTGTTTCTTGTATTTATGGTATAGGAGATCCAAGTGATTATGAAGATCATATGTTAATTGCAACAGTTGGAGACACGATTAAAAGAAACGACTTATTAAATAAACTAATAGATATGAATTATGAAAGAAATCAACTAGATTTCCATCGTGGAACTTTTAGAGTAAATGGAGATATTATTGATATAGTGCCAATTGCTGAAAAGAAAAATGGTATTCGTATTGAATTATTTGGTGATGAAGTAGATAGAATAAGTGAATTTGATATTCTCACTGGTGCAATAATAGCTAATAAAAAATCTGCTACGATATTCCCGGCAACTCACTTTGTTACCAATAAAGAAAAGTTAGAAGAAGCATGTAATAGAATAGAAGCAGAGATGCATGCACGCTGTAAGGAACTTTTAGAAAATAATAAATTACTTGAGGAACAAAGATTAAGAGAAAGATGTGAATACGATCTTGAAATGTTAAGAGAAACAGGTTTCTGTCATGGTATTGAAAATTATTCACGTCATTTAGCTTTAAGGAGTGAAGGAGAAACTCCATCAACCTTAATAGATTTCTTCCCTAAAGATTTTTTACTTGTAGTTGATGAGTCACATGTTACTTTACCACAAGTTCGTGGCATGTATAATGGAGACAGAATGCGTAAAACTACTTTAGTTGAATATGGCTTCCGTCTTCCAAGTGCCTTGGATAACCGTCCTTTAAAGTTTGATGAATTTAATGACAAAATAAATCAAGCTATTTATGTTTCGGCCACTCCAGGTGATTATGAACTTGAACTTGTTGATAACAAATTTGTTGAACAAATCATTAGACCAACTGGATTACTTGATCCAACTATTGACGTTAGAGATTCAGAAGGTCAAATTGATGATTTAATTAATGAAATAAATATACGAATCGAAAAAGATGAAAGAGTGCTTGTTACAACTTTAACTATTCGTATGGCTGAAGAACTAACAAGTTACTTAAAAAATCTAGGTATAAAGGTAGCTTATCTTCACAGTGAAGTTAAAACTTTAGAAAGATTGAAAATAATAAGAGAATTAAGATTAGGTAAATATGATGTCTTAGTTGGTATTAACCTATTAAGAGAAGGAATAGATTTACCAGAAGTATCTTTAATTGCCATAATGGATGCTGATAAACAAGGATTCTTAAGAAGTGATAGATCACTAATCCAAATAATTGGTCGTTGCGCAAGAAATGCAAATGGACATGTTATCATGTATGCAAACACAGTCTCAGAAGCAATGGATAAAGCAATTAAAGAAACAAAAAGACGTCGTGAAATTCAAGAGAAGTTTAATCTTGAACATAATATAGTTCCTAAAACGATTATTAAAGAAATCAGAGAAGTTATTAGTAACATTGAAACTGAAGAAAAGGCAACTGATAAGACTAAGAAATTATCTAAGAAAGACAAAGAACTAATCATGCTTAATATTGAAAATGAAATGAAAGAAGCTGCAAAAAATCTTGATTTCGAAAGAGCTATGGAACTAAGGGATATCTTATTTGAAATGAAAAGTGAATAAACTCACAAAAAAGACTACTAAATAGTAGTTTTTTTCGTTATAATAAATAATTAAGGAAGTGATGATATGTATAAATCTAATACGAATTTTAATTTATACAAGACTTTTTATGATGTTGCAATTTGTGGAAGTATATCAAAAGCAGCTAATATAAATTTCACATCACAACCAGCAATTTCTAGAAGTATAAAAACCCTAGAAGATGAACTTAATACAAAATTATTCGTAAGAACTAAAAAAGGTATTGAACTAACAGAAAAAGGTAAAGAATTATTTTTCTATGTTGAACAAGGATATAATTCTTTTATAACTGCTGAAAGAAGTATTTTAGAAGATAAATCATTATCAAAAGGCAAACTATCGATTGGAATTCCATCACACATAGCAACATTCTATTTATTTAATGCAATTGATGAATTCCATAAAAAATATCCTGGAATAGAAATAACAATAATTTCAAAATCCACTTCTGCTTTACTAGAATTACTTAGAAGTCACGAAATAGATTTTATGATTGATTCAGAACCAGTTAAGTTTTTAGATAAGAATATTTCAATAAAACATATTAAATATTTACATAATGCATTTATTGCATCATCTACTTTTGATACAAGCAATATTAAGTCTTTAAAAGACTTAGAAAATACACCAGTTATAATACCAATCAAAGGAACCGCTAATAGAACTGCTCTTGATGAATTTTTAGCGCTTAATAATATAGAGCTTAATAATGTCTTAAATATTCACACATCAGAACTTATTCAAGGAGCAATAAAAAGAAATTTAGGAGTAGGATACATTATTAAAGAGTTAGTTGCTGATGAAATAAAGAAAGGTAACTTAAAAGAAATTAAATTTGATAATTTACCTAAGACTGGTATAAGTTTAGTTTACATTAGAGATTTTGTTACTGAAACTCCAAAAATATTTTTATCTGAATACTATAATATTGAGATATAACATTAGTGTTATAGTAAATATAACATTTCATTATTATCTAAATTACTCGAACCTATATTATGATTAATATAGAAAGAGGCGATATTATGAAAGTTTATCAATTAGAATTATTAGATTTAGGTTTTTGTTTAGAACCAGTATTTGCATCAATGGAAAGTGCACAAAAAGTAAGAGAAAAATACCCAAACAGAAAAATAAAAATAAAAAGTCTGTTTGTTAGTGATATTAAAGATAATATAATTTATCGTATAAAAAATACAGGGTGTGATGGTTATAGTTTAGAGGAATCAATTTTCTCTAATTTAGAAGCTGCAGAGTCGCATTTAAAGGATAACACCCAGGAAGTTATAAAGGAGCATTTATATGGATAGCAGTGAAGAAGCTAATTATGAAGTTTTAGATAATACAACAGGAAAGAATAAGATTTATATTGTAAGAGATGTAAAAACTTTAGTTTATATAAGTGAAAACGCATTTTTATGTGGAGATACAATTCGTCTAGTTTTAAATAGCATAGATGAAGAATTAGTTGAAATGTTAATAAGTTTAAATATGCAATTCGAAATAGTTTATGAATTAAAAGAACAATCATATACACCATTTGAATTATTAAAAAAGTTTATGCAAGCAACTAATAATAAGGTTTATGTAAGTTATAATATTGATAATAAATCTGAATATGATAAAGTACTAATAGATTATTATATATATTACTATGGAGTAATAGTGTTATTAGAAACTACTGATCGTGCCTTATATAATGAGTGGGTACAAGAATTAACTAGACGTGTTGAAAAGAAATCAATAAGAAAACTTAACAAAAGATATGTTGGAGAAAGAAAAGTATAAGACTAATATACAACCAAGAAAGGATTTAATACATGACTGAAAGAACAAAAAAAGACCTTACATATGTGGCTATTGCAATAAGTGTTGGACTTGCATGGCAAGGATTCACTTGGCACATGGATTATAAACAGGATCAAAAGAACTCGGAGTTCAAATATTATAAACTTGCAGATGGAACTTATCAAGCAAATGAAGAAGTAAAACATAGTGCTGCTGTCAAATGGGTTTTAGTTGAAAGAATAAATCAAGAGGGAAATAAAGAACTTTGCATAGCAAATAGAGATGGAATAAATGTTTTAACTAATGAATTTGTAGGCGAGATTAATTTTGCAGGAGAAACTCCTTTTTCTCAAGACGAATCTATTTTAAGTGTAGTTAATATTGAACCATATATAGAACAATTTGGAACAAAAGAATACTACTCAGCTCAATATTTTGAAGCACTAATTGATGCAATATTAGAAAGTTATGAATGGCACAAAGAAAAAGTGCTAGAAATTAAGATTCCTGAAAACACTACTTTTTGAGTAGTTTTTTATTTATCATTGAAATGTGAATTTAACTAGTAACAAGTAAACTTCTCTTTTATTTACATTAAAAGAGAAGTAAGAAATACATTGAATCTAAATAACATTTAAGGTTATTATTTTCTCTTGTAAATTTTACATTTATAATATGTATTTCATTACTAAAAACTTGCAAAATGACTAATGGTTATGTTATTTTTCTTATGAGTATGATAATAGGGAGACATGAACAATGAAGAGAAGAAATGTAATAATTTTAATTATACTTATGGTTATAGGTTTTGCAGCAATAGCAAATCAGCTAATTATTAATGGAAAAGCAAGTATAGGTATAAATTCAAAAGATTTTGATATTTATTTTAGCGAAGCTTTATTAGATGATAATGATATTTCAGCTCAGGCTATATCAACAGATAGAAAAAAAATCAAATTTTCTACAAAAATATTAAGTTTAATTAATGATGAAACAACATTAGATTTTGAAGTAACTAATGATTCTAGACAATTTGATGCAACAGTTACTATGTCATGTAAATTATCTGAAGAAGCAAAAGAATATGTAAACATGGTTGATTCAATGATAGACCAAGAAATAAAAGCCAAAACAAAAGAAAAGGGCTACATAACCATAGCTTTAATTAAGCCAATTACAAATGATGAATTGGAAATTGGCGTTGATTGTGACTTATTAATTAATGCGAAAGAAAGAGATAAAGCTGGTGAAGAAGTTCAAATAGACGGAAAACCAGACACATATTATAATGTTGGGGTTACTGCTGATACTGGAGGAAGCGTATCTGAAAATATTGAAGTTAGTTATGGTGGAACTAATACATTTACAGTTACTCCGAGTACTGGTTATTACCTTTCTGATATAGATTGCAGCAGCGGATATACAGCTTCTGGATATCTTACTGGTGTAAATTATAAAGGCACTCAAAAAGTTACTGTAAAAAACAACGACTATGATGGTGCTGGTTCTTGTAATGTATCATTCAGCGATAAAACTAATTTTGATGTTATAGTCAGTGCGGGGAGTGGAGGAAGCACATCAGGAAATACTTCTGTAGATTTTGGCAAAAGTAGTACATTTACAGTCTACCCAAATATAGGTTATTATCTTTCTGATATAACTTGTAGCAGTGGATATACAGTTTCTGACTATTTAACTGGCGAATATGCTACGAGTAGTCAAAAAGTTACTGTAAAAAATAATCACACTTCTTCGGATGGATATTGCAATGTAACCTTCGCTCCAAAAAAATATAATATTATAATCGTTTATGGTATTGGTGGAACAACATCTGATAATATGTTATCAATTCCATATGGAGGAGAAGCTAAATTTACAGTTACTCCAAATACCGGTTACTACCTATCAAGTATAAGTTGCGGTGTTGGGTATACAACTTCTGGCTATTCAACTGGATCTTCATATACAAGTAAGCAAACGGTTACTGTAAAGAACAATAACTGGGATGGTAATCTTTCTTGTACAGTGTCATTTGCTGTAAAGAATTATAGTGTTTCAGTCAGTGTAGGTACTGGAGGAAGTGTATCAGGAATTATATCAGGAAGTTTATCGGTTGATTATAATAGTTCAAATACATTTACTGTTAGCGCCAATACCGGCTACTATCTTTCTAGCATAAGTTGTGGAGCTGGTTATTCAGCTTCAGGATTTACAACAGGTACAAATTCATCAAGCAGTCAAACAGTTACTATAAAAAACAATAGCTATGATGGTAATGGTTCTTGTTCAATATCATTTAGTAAAAAGTCTTATACTCTTAGTGCTTCTGCGTCTCCTAGTTTAGGTGGAAGCGTTTCTGGTTCATCCGTAAGTTATGGTGGGTCAGTTACACTTTATGTTTCAGCAAGCTCAGGTTATTACCTTTCCAGTGTATATTGTAGTACCGGTTATTCAGCTTCAGGTTATACAACAGGTAGTTATGCATCAAGTTTTCAATCGGTTACAGTAAAAAATAATAACTGGGATGGTACCGGTTCTTGTACGTTCTATTTCACTAAAAAATGATTTTTGTATTTACTGTGAAAAAGAGTAAGAAAAATCTTACTCTTTTTATTTTAAAATAATAACTATAGCACGACTCATAGACTTTGTAATTTCAATTTGATAAAATATAATTAAGGGTGAGTTTTATGATTGATAGTACATTATTAAAATATTATAGGGAGGCAAATAATCTAACAACAAAACAATTAGCTAAGAAAATTCGTGTTTCAAAGAGTATTATTGAAAAATGGGAAAATGATGAATTAGAACCACGAGAAGAAGATGTTGAAAAACTATGTAAGTTATATGCTATAACAAAAGAAGATTTACTAGTTGTTGAAAAATCACAACCAAGTATAATTATTTCAATACTTTTGTTTATTGCTAGCGCTCTTGTTGGAGTTATTTTAAATAATTTTGCTATTGGTATTGTTTTACCAATAGTACTTGTTACAATTTTAAATGTATCTTTTGCTTTAAAATATAATTATGATCTATCCAAGGAGTTAGATGGACCAAAAACTGTATTTGGAATATTACTTGAACCTTATGATAATTTAGATAGATATAAATTTTATTTATTAGAATCTATTATTATATCTTCAAGTTATATCTTAATTAACATAATTTGTAAGATATTTAATTTCACAAGTTTACTAATTACTATAAATATTACTAATAATGAAACATTTAACTATTTACTTATTTGGTTGATAACTTTTGTTTTATTAACAATATTTGCATATTTAATTGAATATGTTTTTGGAGAATTAATGATAAAAAAATACTATGGAGGAAAATCATGAATGATGAAGAAGAAAAAATAATTAATCAAACGATTCTTAATCCAGGTCTTGCACAACCAATTGCTGTTTCAAAAGAAGAAGCAATCGCTAAAGCTCATGAACAAGCACAAGAAACTAAAGGAACAGATAATGTGAAATTTGCAGAGATTCAACATGTTACACAAGAAGACTTAGATGAACAGCGTGTTAATGAGGTAAATGATTTAATGAAAAATGATTATGTAAAACTAGTAGATGCTAAGTATTCTAAGAAGACATATTTTATTTTATTTGGTGTACTAGCATTTATTATTGTTCTAATAATTATTGAAGTAATTCTCTTTACTAGGTAAGTAGTAGTTCTATAAAAAAAGTATAGGCATATACATATATTAGTAAGTCAAAAAGCACTATATTTGGACACCAGCCAATTTGCAATTTTTAAAAATTTATGCTATAATGACTTATATGTGTGGTGCATTATGCTAGTCATTATACTATTTGAAGGTAGGGCTAAAAATCTACCAATTGTACAACTGACACTTTGCATATCTGCTTCTTCGGCCCAAGTTGGGGTGGTTATGTAATTTAAAATTTAAGGATGAATTGTAATGGCATACAATTGATTAACTCCTTTTATTGAGTCTATTATACAAGATAGTAATAACGTACATGATGTGAGTGGTTATCAGGGATTGAAAATGAAATGATAATTGCAAAAGCATATAAGGATAGTCACTATTGTTAGGGAAAACCTCTAGCGTGTACATATTATAAGTATTGGAGTGCGGACTAAGTGGTAATCGAGTCGTTAGCTTGGTGACAACTAACTGATCCATTTAAATCGAAAGAGCTCAAGGGTAACTGAGAGTATGAGATTAGAGAAATTCTACTCGACCAAAGCCGTAAAATTGATTTATAATATACCATACAATGTTGACTTTAATTCGGGGAAAGAGCCGATTAAAGTTTTTTTTTGAGCTTGTTTTTGTTATAATAGTTTTTAAGGTGATGATATGAAAAATAAAGACAACTTTATTATTACGATATTTATAATGACATTTGTTTTATCTATAGCGTTTAGTTCTATATCAAATGTAATAGCTGCATCATTTAATGAATTAGTCCTATTTATCATTATGATTTTAGTTATCGCAATAGGAATTATTTTTGATGCTATAGGTACAGCTGGTATTACTGCTAAAGAATCAACATTTCATTCAATGTCATCAGCAAAAGTTAAAGGAGCAAAAGAAACACTAACTTTAATAAAAAGTGGAAGTAAAATCTCAAGTATTTGTAATGATGTAGTAGGTGATGTTTGTGGTATTGTTTCTGGTGGGTTAGGAGCAGTTCTTGCCATTTCTTTATCCACAACATTAAATATCAGTAATACTTTAATTGCCGTAATCTTATCTGCCTTTATTTCATCACTTACAGTAGGTGGCAAAGCTATTATGAAAAAAATTGCGATGAAAAAAGCGGACTCAATTATTTTTGCAGTCGGCAAATTAAAACACTTATTAAGGATAAAATAAATATGAATAAAAAAATTTTAAGATTAATGTTTTTTATTATCTTTATCATCTTAGGTATACTTGTAAAAAATAATTTGACTTCAGATTTTGATTTATTCGTTTATAATTTTATAATAAAATTTAAATCTGATACGTTAACTAGTATGTTTAAAATAATAACATATATGGGAAGTACACCTTTTATCATGGGATTAAATATTCTTATTTTAATGTTAATACTAATAACTAAAAAAGAATATTTATATCTATTTCCAATAAACTCTCTTTTGAGTGTAATATGTAATGAAACATTTAAAACAATTTTTAAAAGAGTAAGACCTAGTATTTTAGTATTGCTTCCGGAAGCAGGATATTCGTATCCTTCAGGTCACACGATGATCTCTGTTTTATTCTATGGAACCTTAATCATACTAATTAATTCATTAAATATAAAATATAAGAAACTTATAAATATATTTTTAATGTTAATAATATTATTGATAAGCATTTCTCGTGTTTACTTAGGTGTTCATTATATAACTGATGTAATAGGCGGATACCTTCTAGCACTCACAGTAATAGTAACCAAAAAGGAGATATTAAAATGAAAGCACTAATCACAGGAGCCACTAGTGGTATTGGTAAAGATATGGCAAGATACCTTGCAAGTTTAGGTTATGATTTAATACTTGTAGGTAGAAGAAAACAATTACTTACAGAATTAAAAAAAGAATTGGATGTTGATGTTACAATAATGCCTCTTGATTTAGCAGAATTTGATAATGTGGAACTAGTTTATAATGAAGTAAAAAAACAAAACATTGATATCTTAATTAATAATGCTGGTTTTGGTTTATTTGGTGAGTTTTCAAAAACAGATATAGAAACTGAAATGAAGATGATTAATGTTAATATTAAACAAGTTCATTATCTTAGCAAGATGTTTTTGAAAGACTTTATCAAAAGAGATAGTGGATACATTTTAAATGTTGCATCTTCTGCAGGATTTATGGCAGGCCCTAAATTATCAACTTATTATGCAACTAAAAATTATGTATTAAAATTAACTTTAGCTATCTACGAAGAACTAAGAAGAAATAATAGTAATGTTCATATAAGTGCTTTATGCCCGGGTCCAGTAGATACAGAGTTTAATAAAGTTGCTAAGGGCGAATTCCATACAAAAGCAGCAACTTCTGAATATGTTGCTAAATACGCAATTGATAAAATGTTTAAAAACAAACTTATTATTATTCCAACATTAAAAATGAAAATAGCAATATTCTTTACAAGATTTGTTCCAACTAAGTTACTGTTAAAAATTACTTATAATATCCAAGATAGGAAGACAAAATAAAAGAACTACTTTTGTAGTTCTTTTATCTTGTTTTCTCGTTATTAATTCGTTCTTGTCTATTTTTTATGAATTCTTTTTTAGCGCGAATAAATGAAGGAGCTTGTATAAGAAAAAGTTCTTCATCTGTTAAAGGTTCTACAAAATGAGTTTGACCTTCACCTGTTTTTAATAGTTCAATATCTTCTAACTCTCTTATAAAGTTAGCATACTCTATTACAAAAGCTTTGCCTTGTTCAAATATTGATTCATAGACAACAACTGCTTCTTCAGGGAAGTCGTTTGACCCTGTATATTCAGGATTAACTGAAACTACTTCGTAGATTTCTTTTTCTAGTAAATCATCACCTTCAAAATGCTTAACTATATCGCCTTTTTTTATTTCTATTACTTTATTGTTTTCTGGCATTGCATCCACCTACTTTTTAGATATTTTATCTACTATATCTTTAACTTTTTTTGAGTCGCCATCAAAAGCTCTTAATACTTCGATTGGAACTGCAAATATAATTGTGTTAGATTGATCAGATGATACATCATTAAGTGTTGATAAAGTTCTTAAGTGTAATGCACCTGGGGTAGAAGACATTATCTCAGCAGCTTTAGCTAAATTTATAGCAGCTTCTTCTTCACCTTTAGATTTAGTGATAACTGCTTGTTTTTCTCTTTCAGCTTCAGCAACTTTAGCAATAACTCTTTGCATTTCTTCAGGTAACTTAATGTCTTTAAGTTCAACGTTTTCAACTTTGATTCCCCAAGGATCAGTTGCAGCATCAATTATATTACAAATCTCAGTAGATATTTTATCTCTTTCTGATAATAATTCATCTAGTGAAATAGCACCAACAGCATTACGCATTGTAGTTTGTGCAAGTTGTGATACAGCATATTGATATCTTTCAACAGCTATTACTGCTTTAGATGCATCAAATATTTTATAATATATAACAGCGTTTATTCTTACTGATACATTATCTTTTGTAATTGCATCTTGTTCAGGTACATCAACTGCTTTTGTTCTAATATCAACCTTTTGGTAGGATTGAATTATTGGTAAAACAATATTCCATCCAGGATTCATTATTTTTTTGTATTTACCAAATTGAAATAAGATACCTCTTTCATACTCAGAAATTTGTCTAATTGAACACAAAATAATAACTAAAACAACAATTATAATTGGTATGATTAATTCCATAATTTTACTCCTTTCTAACTATATTCTATAATTAAATATGTTATAATTCAACAAATATTGACATTTATTTAAGATTAAAGTACTATTATTTTAGAATTGAAATTGTAGTATTTAATACTATTAAACTATAGAAAAACTTAGGTGATAATATGAGAATTATTAATAATTTAGATGATTATGAAATATTAGATATGGCAAATGGCCAAAAACTTGAAAGATGGAACGAAGTCATACTATCAAGACCAGATCCTCAAATTATATGGGGAGTAAAAAGTAGACCAAGTTTATGGGATAGTGCCGATGCAATGTATAAAAGAAGCCATACTGGTGGAGGAGAATGGTATATATATAATAAAGATATGCCAACTTCTTGGTGCGTTTCTTGGGAAGATTTAACATTTAATTTAAAATTAATGGGTTTTAAACACACTGGATTATTTCCTGAACAATCTTATAACTGGAATATTATTAGAAAAAAGATAATTGCTGAAGGAGATATAAGAGAAGTTAAAGTTCTAAACCTTTTTGCCTATACTGGTGGTGCTTCAGTTGCAGCTTTATCTGCAGGAGCAAGTGTTGTTCATGTTGATTCATCACGTGGTATCGTTGATTGGGCAAAAGAAAACGTACGTTCTTCTAATTTAGATGATAGACCTATAAGGTATATAGTAGATGATGTTGTTAAATTCGTTGAAAGAGAAATAAGAAGAGGCAACAAATATGATATTATCATCATGGATCCTCCATCATTTGGAAGAGGTTCTAATAAAGAAATTTGGAATATTGAAACAGATTTATTTAATCTTGTTAAATTATGTACTGAGCTTTTATCAGATGATCCAATCATGTTTCTAATTAATTCATATACAACAGGTTTATCAATGAATGTTTTATCAAATATTTTAAAACTAACGGTTAGTAAAAAATATGATGGCTTTATTGATTGTGATGAAGTAGGAATTAAGATGAAAGATTCAAATCTTGTATTACCATGTGGTATATTTGCTCGATGGGAACGTGATAAGTATGAAGATTAAATTATTTTATAATGAAGAAAAAGATTCAACTTTTATTAGAAATATTTTAGAAACGCTTCTAACTAAAGCCAATTTTAAGATAACAACTTCAAATAATTTTGATATTGGTATTGCTATAGGCGGAGATGGAACATTCTTACACATGGTAATGAAATCAAATTTTAATTCTGATGCTTTATATGTTGGTATCAATAATGGTACATTAGGTTTCTTACAAGAAATAAAACCAAATGAAATTAAAAGTTTTATAAATAACTTAGCTCATAAGAAATATAAAACTGAAGAATTATCGTATGAAGAAATAATTGTAAAAACAAAAAATAAAAAAGTTAAATTTAACTCTTTAAATGAAGTGGTAGTAAGAGATAATAATTTAAAAACTGCTTATTTCGATGTAAGAATTGATGATGAAACTCTAGAAAAATTTGTTGGTGATGGATTAATGGTATCAACTCCAACTGGATCAACTTCTTATAATTTGAGTAGTGGAGGCGCGATCATCTATAATGGTTTAAATGTTTTAGAAATAACTCCACTAGCGCCAATTAATAATTACATATATAGAACATTAGGTAATTCAGTAATAATACCAGATAATAAAATAATTAAACTTATACCGAATGGTAGAACAACTAGTGTAAGTGTTTTCATAGATGGTATTCTTCATTCATTTGATTCAATAGAGGAAATAGAATTAAAACTATCTAAGAATAAAATTAAAGTTATTCGTATGAATGAATATGATTATACAAAAGTTATATATAATAAGTTTTTAAAATAAAAAGGAAAGTATTTTTTACTTTCCTTTTAACTTTCTATTGAATCATCAAATTTGAAGATGTTTTCTAAATCAAGTGTATTTTCTAGTTTATCAGTATTGTTTTCATCTTCTTCATTTATTTCATCAGAAATTTCTATATTATTTTCTTCTTCTTTACCTTCATCTTCATTTACTTCATCAAAAGTTTCTTCAACATCAGAAATATCTAAAACTTCTTCTTCAGGTGCTTCCTCAGTAATTTCATCTTCATCTACAACTTCTTCAGCTATTTTGTCTATAACTTCTTCGAAATTGTTTTCTTCAATTACAACATCCTCATCACTAACTTCATCATCTTCTATGCTGTAGTCGTCATCTTTATCATCTTCTGGTGTTTCTTCAACAAAGCTTTTAGCTGAGGAACTTATTTCGTTTATTGCTTTAGCAATGCTATCTTTAGCATCTTCGTCTTTATCAAAAAAGCATTGTGATAAGTTATCTTCATTTTCTAAAGAGTATGTGATAACTTGTGAAAGTGCTCTTGTATAGAATTCGTATGAATCTAATATTTTTACTAAGCATAATTCTAAAGCTTTCTTTTCAGCAGTTAATTTAACTAATTTATTCTTAGATAGTTCAGCTTTTTCAATAAGACCATTCATTGCAATTTTATCTTTTGCAATCTTTCTTTTTCTTTCTGTAACTTTAGCTGAAATTTCTTTATTAGCTGCAATTAAAATATTAGCAAGCTCATCATCTTTGAATCTATCAACTAGATTTTGATAATCTTGTTCAAAACCTTCAATATCAGCATTCATTTTTTCTATTTTTTGTTTAGCTATAAAGAAGTCTGCTTTATATTTTTTAACTTTTTCAAGTTCATTGTTGATTTCTCTTGAACTATGTCTTAGCTTCTTTTCGTATTCGTTTTTTATAGTTGTAAGGCTATCAATTATTTCTTGAATCCTTGAATTTGTTTCACTAACTAAATTATCCATACATACCTTCCTATTCTCTATTAAGAATTATAACAAAGAATAATTCTTTTGTAAATAAAAGAAAAACAATATTCGCTAATTTTCTATTTTTGTGACTTGACTTTTATAATTATTAGATATATACTTTAGGTACTTAGTAAGGTGAACTGCTGGAAAACTGATACTTTCAAATATATTTTAATCCAAACTAAAATATATTTTGTATCTTTTATGTATTTTTATTTTTGAAGTAGTATGTTGGCTATTGAATTAGTCAGCATACTACTGATGATGAATAATTATACGACATTTCCAGACTATTGATTATATTTTTTCGCTTAACGGGATGTTCGGCACTAAATATAATTGCTACTATTCACCAGATGCCATAATAGGTCTTGTCTTAGTACTAAGTATGTGATCACAGGGAGAAAGAAACTCCATATAATAAGATAAGCAGTAGTCATTGAGAACTGACATTTTCAATAACCACTGATCGTTTCAAACTAGGAAATACATAGTTGTCAGCTATGTATTTTTTTTGTTTATTATTTAACCATAATTTATTGTTATTACTTGCAATTTTTGTTATAATGATATAGAAGATATAAAAGGATAGATGATTATGGCTAAAAAATTATTAATCATACTTTTTTTGTTATTTTCTTACTTTTGCATAACTTCAAATGTTTATGCAGAAGATAATTCTTGTACTTATAAAGAACAAGCTAATCTAAATAAGCTTGCAGGAAGTGTAGAAGTTTCTTATGATATTCAAAAGAATACTGATGGTACATACATATTTAAAATTTCAATTTATAATCTTACAAGTGACTTATCTGTAACTGTTACAAATGATTATGATGCAACTTTTTTTCTAACAATCGTTAGTGAAATGACTAATAATGGTACATATACTTTTGAAGTGAATGATTATACTAACATCATTAAATATAGTTTTGTCGTGAGGGCAACAACATCTCCATGTACAAGTGATTTAAAAAAGTTAACTTTAGTTAAACCAAAAAAGAATAAATATCATGATTACAACGAATGCAAACTTGCTGATACTGAAGGATACACTTACTGTACTGAGTGGATAACTAAAGATATAACATTATCAGAATCTGAAGTGTTAGAAAAAATTCAAGAGCAAAGATCATATGTTAAAAGAATTAAAACAACTAAATGTGCAAATTGTTCAACAAATGTTAGAATGTCCGCACGTTTAGAAATGATTATGATGTATAAAAGATTTATCGTCATTGGTCTTTCTATTGGTATTGCATTAGATATTATTTATATTTATTTAAAAGTTAGCAATATAAGGAGGTCAGCATTATGATGAAAATCGAAAAAGAACAAAAAATCAAAAGAGAATACATTCCTGTTGTTTTAGCTGGACTTATTCTTATTCTTTTTGCAACTTTATTAGTTCTTACAATTAATTATGAACCTGACCTTACTGATGAAATAAATGATAGCGAAATAGTAGAAAATGAAGATTTAGCTTTAGAAAAAACTGAATCTAAATGTAATACAAAAGAGTTACAAGAGATTGTTAATTCTGCGGCAAAGATAAGCGCAACTTATTCGGCACAAGAAAAGACAATCCCAGCTCCTGAAGAAATTGCAACAGATCCAAATATGGAACAAGATGAATTTATATATCGCTATTTAGAGTTGTTAATTAAAGGTATTACTGACGACATTTATATAGAAATAACAAATAATTACAATAACGATAAAAAAGTAATTAAGCCAGAAGAAGCTAATAAAAATGGAGAATATCGTTATGAAGCTCCAACTATGGACGTTTTAGTGACATATACAGTTTCGGTTTATGCAAACAAATATGATTGTGCTGGCGAAGTTGTAAGGAAGGTTGTTTTTGATACAAGAATCTATAATTCATTTAAGAATATGTTAGCTTGTGTTATGTATCCAAACTATGAAAAATGTACAACTTTTGTAACTGAACAACTATCTTATGATGAATTTTTTAATGGACTTGATAATTATATAGACAAACATAAGGGAACAGAAGATGAAGCAACGGCTAATATTATGAATGCTTTTCTTGAAGGAAATATTGTTACAGCTGAAGATATTCGAGCTGATGCACTAGTTAGTAACAAAAAAGGTATAAAAAAGGCATTTGAAAAGATAAAGAATAATCTAGAATTCATAATAATAGCTGGGGTTATTATTAGTATTGGGGGACTAGTTGTTGTACTACTAATATTCATAAGGAGAAATAAATTATGAAGAAGAAGTATATAGCATGTTTATTATTATTTATTTTTTCAATGCTAATAGGAAATACAAATGTTTTTGCCGTTAGAGTAAAAACTAAAGTTGGATCATATTCATCTACTGGAATTCAATATGATCCTCATGGTAGCGGAGCAGAGGTTAACAATTATCGAGATGCAGAAAAATATGTTGTAGTTAATGGGCAAGAATTTATAGCATACTGTGTTGACCCTGGTTTACATTTAAATTCAGGAAATGACTATGATTGTACACCTACAAGTGATGCAGGGCTTATATATATAGTTGAACAGGCAAGAAATCTCGATTACGTTACAGCCCAATTAAGTGCAAGATTTTATGCTGTATATCGTGGGTTAGGTGGAATTGGCTCAAGTGAAAATACTAATCTAAAAGCATCAATTGCGAGATATGCACAATTAAGACTTAAAGGTGGAAATACATTGCAAGCGGCTTGTGAGGCTATGGGAAAAACATGTTCATCCAGTTATAATGACTATTTATTTGGAAATACTTCTGTAATTGAAAAAGCATTTGATATATCAGTAGAAGCAAGAAGCATCAGCAAAAGCGTCTCAAATGCAAGTGGAGGCTTAACTTTTACAAAAAGCGCTGCATCAACAAAGGATAGAATTATTTACACAGTAACTTCTTACCAAAAAGTTGAAAAAATGAAATTTGTTTGCGATGGATGTACAATTATTGGTTCTGATACAATTGAAGGCAGTTCTGGAACACTTGAAGTAGCACCAGCACCAGATTGTGAACCTTTTACTATCAAGGCTTATTACGTACCTAGTGGTGTTAGTATTTGTAAATATTTTAACTCTTCGGTTTCAGAAAATTATCAGTATTTAGTTGCTGATTTTGAAGCGAGCGGATTTGTCGCTGCGGGAAGTGATTCTACTGGAGGATCTGGCGGAAGTTCGGATATCGATACCTCCGGAGAACCAATGGATGAATATCAAGATACAGGAATAGAATGTAAAGAAGAATGTTGTACTGAAAGAGATATTGAACCAGGTTATATTATTGGTGAAATAAATAACTGTTGTTACGATGGTACTCATTCATGGGCTAGAGAATATAACTTAAATGAAATGTTCTGTTATTCAGATGAATTATTAGTTAATCATTACTGGGAAATGTGTAATACAGAAAGTTATATTGATACAAAGATGCAAGGATACTTAAATGAATATTGTAATATTTATTGTACTGAAAGAGTTACAGTTGATATTCCTGGTGCTGTAACAGCAACTTCAGGAAGATACTTTGAACTTACAACAACGAGTTACGGAACTAAATCGCCTTATGTTCAAGGATTTAAACGTTGCAGAATGCAAATTCATTTCAAAAAATGGCAAGATGACTATCGTAAACAAGTTGAAGAACAAGTTAAACAGTACAACTTGTATCAAGAGTATCGTCTAAAACAATATGTATATCAAGAAGCAGTCGATACTAAAAAACAATGCAATCTTCGTATAAAAGTTGTATGTACTGGTGAAGAAGATAGTGATAGTCGCACATGTAGCAATGGATATCAGTGCAATGTGAAAGCATCAACAAAAAACGTAGATGGTACTCATTTTAATCAATCAAAAGATTACTTTCAATATAAATTTGATGGCTACCACAATGGAAAAAACTGGAATACAATTAAGCTTAAAGAACAAGGGTTTAAAGATGCAGCTGACGGGTATTACAATTACTATGAAATGATTTATGATAAGAGTATTCCATATACTCATGAATTGTATTCATACTATACGGTTAAAGAAATGATAGAAGAGGCCGAGAGAGTTAAATCAGAAAAAGAATCAATTACAGACGTTCAAAGTAATGGATGTTGTACTGCGCGTGCAGGTGTTAAATGTGACCTTGATTGGTATGATTCATGTGGAAATCAGCTAGAAGATTTAAAGAATAAAGATGAAGATGTTGAATCAGAACTTGAAAGACTAACTGGCCTAGCAAATACGGCAAAAGCCGCATTTAATGCAGCAGCTAACAATGCTAAAGAGTTAGAAGAGAAAATTGATAAGTGTGATAAATTCTTTGAAGAATATGAAGGCACAAATGCACAAGATAATTACCCATTTAATGCTATGTTCTTTGGATTTGAATATACACAAATATATTTAGCAGATTATGGTGATTTAAGAAAAGATGTTATGTTGGTACCTTTCTCAGGATCTCCGGGATGCCAAATAAGTGGACCTATTTTAGGGCCGGATGCAGAAGATGGTTTGGTTGCACCTCAGTATTCAACTTTGTATCATTCAGATGGTATTACTGAAACAACGGACTTTAAAGTTTCAGATCTTGAGTGGGGAGAAGACACTCAATGGTTTAAAAAATATCTAGATGAACTATATGAAGCAGATCAAAAATTTGTTCAAGATGCTAAATATCAAGCTAATTGTTCTTGGGATGAACCTGATAATACTAAATATACTTTAGTACCAAATGGTAATATTCAAGAAGAAGAATTTAATGTAACCAAAAATGATAGACAATATCAAATTTATCTTTCTACATTAGAAGGAACTTATGATACTCGTTGGTTATTAAGTGGTTTAGGTGTTACAGCCAATGGTGCCACAGGTAAATTTGATGCATTCTTTGCTGAAAATGGAGCAGTATGTTCTGGCAAACAAACAGCTGCATCAGACGGTTTATTCCACTGCGGTATAAAGGTTGAATGGGAAATAATCAATACTGGTAAATGTAATGGTTCAAAAACTACAGTTGATCCATCTGAATGCGAATTAATTACTGGAACAGAATTAGTATTAACATTTAAAGTTGTTGATCCATCTCAAGTATTTACTTGTTCAAGCTATTCTTCTTGTGGTTATGGATATAACTGGTTTGAAGGAAAGAATGGTTCTGAAACATTAGCTGCTATTAAGAGAAAAGGTGAAAATGGATCGACATATGCACCTAGCAGTGTTACATATCAAATTTCATTAAATTCAAGAGATATGCGACATATCAAGAATTATAATGAAGAAAGAGAAAATAACAATTATGGTGGATATTCAGACTTCAGTTTATTATGTGATTGCCCAGAAGAATCTGAAAGTTGTAACGCAGTCTCTGACCAAACATGTAAGCGTAGCCAAAGTTGTAATAAATGCCGAAGCGTTTTCTTAGAAGATTTATATAAAGGCTATGTTACATATAACGGAACTAAACACTCTGTTAGTGGAGCTAAAGGTTCAATTGGAACTATTAGAGATTCTGGTTTAGTTCACTGGGCGGAGAGATAATCATGAAAGAGAGTTTATGGGGATATTGGATAGTAGTGTTAGGAGTATCAATCATGGGAGTGATGATACTACTACAAAACTATACAACAACAAATGAACAAGATTTTTACATGATACATGAAGTGTTAGAAGCAAGTATGTATGAAGCAGTAGATTATGGATACTATAGAGATACAGGAGAATTAAAGATGAATTCAGAAAAGTTTGTAGAGAACTTCATAAGAAGATTTTCAGAGACAGTAAATATCAATAAGAACTACACACTAACATTCTATGATATCTATGAAATGCCACCAGCAGCATCGGTATCGATAGCAACAAAGACAAACCAAAGTGCATTTGGAAAAAATCAAGGAGCAGCAGAAGATTCAGCAGCAGTGGTAAATAAACTAACAGGTATTTTATATACAAATAAAAAATACCAACCTAGATTATAAAAGAAAGTTATAAAAAAACTTTCTTTTTTTTGATTGAACTATACTATTTATTTACTTAATTATCTTGTATCTCTATTGCAAATTTGTTATAATTTTTATAAGGGTAAAGAGGATTGATATGAAAAAAATTTTTAGGTTTTTGGTAGTTATCACTTTTTTTACTTGTTTTAGTCTCAATGTTTATGCAGAAGAAGACACAACTTGTAACTATTCATCGAAAGCAACCTTGCAAAAGTCAGCCTATAATGTTGATGCTAACTACACAATAAAGAAAGACGAAAACGGTAGTTTCTATTTTGAAATATCAGTTTATAACATTACTGATGATATTTATGCAGTTGTAACAAATGATATAAATGGTGAAGAAGTTCAAATATACAATAATATTACTACTAATAATAATTACTCATTTAATATCTACGATACAACTACCATAGTTAATTATGTAGTTCATGTAAGAGCAATTAAATATGGATGTAATGATGAACTTAGAAAAATTAGAATTACTAAACCACGTTATAACGATTTAAGTGAAATAGCGATATGTAAAAATGATATAATGTTAGACTATTCGTATTGTAAGACATGGGTTAACAAATATTTCTCTGAAACAAGAGAAGAGGTTATTGAAAAAATCAACAATCAATATAATAAATTTGTAACCGAGCCCACTACAGAATGCATTTTATGTAAAGCGAGCGTTGAGAACTCTAAAAAAATAAGAAAACAGCTAGCTATGAAAATTGCTATAGTAATTGGTCTAATAGTTGCAATTATTTTAGATATTTTAATAATTATATTACTTACTAATAGATTAAAGAGGTATGATATATGAAAAAGATTGAAAGAACAAGAGAAGAAAAGAGAGCAATAAAGAGATTTAAAGCTGAAGAAAGACAAAAAGTATTAAATAAAGAAAGAAAACCGATAAGAAAAGAACACTTCTATCTTATAGGAGCAATTTTTATTCTTATCTTACTTGTTAGTATTTTAATATATGTAGTATTCTTTGGCAAAAGAAAAGATCTAATTGTTCCAGATTTACCAACATATGAAACTGTTGATGTTGGACTTGTAGATTTTGCTGATAAGTCAGCAACCAGTGATGACTTAAATAGTAAAAAGACAAGTACATTAGATGTGGACTATAGTATAGTAAGTGACTTTTATAAGAAAGGAATATTACTATCAAATACTCAATCAGATTACTTAAATGATGAATTCATTATTACATCTGGTCCTTTATCAGACACATCATTCATATCAAGTATATCTAAAGATGGAAAACTAAAATGGTTAACGAAACTAGATAATAAAGAATTTGGTAAATATCATATCTATAAAACAGTAACAATAAACAATAATTATTATGTTCTTTCATTAACAGAAAGAGATAGTAAATCTTCATTAACAATTGTTAAAATATCTTCTGAAGGTGAGGTACTTTCAACAAGAGTTATTAAAGAAAATGTAACAGATAAAATAAAAGATGTAATTACAATAAATGGTAGAATTGCAGTTGTTACATCAAATTCAAAAGATATTAATGTTTATTTTAGTGACTCAGATTTAAATGAAAATAAAACTTCTATATCATTAAGTAAAAATATTGATAATACAAACTATCTAAATTATGAAAACGGAAGTGCTAATAATAACACATTATCATTAGTTGTTAGTAATGGGGAAGCCACATTTAAAGTATCAATTGACATGAATAGTTATTCAGTAGATGCAGCCTCAATCGAAGAACTTGCAAATCTTAATACAACCGAAACATTAAGAGTAGGAAGTTATCTAAATGGTTATACAGCGTATACTAATCAAGTTTTATATAAACTTGATACAGACTATAGATTAATTAATAAATTTGATTATAGTAGTATAAAGCTAGAAGATGATAAAGCTTTAAAAGAAAAATATAAAGATGAAGAGTTAATCGATGGTGCTGATATGGAAAATAGTATTTATATTGATACTATTAGTAACAATACAAATTCAATTATTGTTAATACTAAAACACTTTATTCATCAATTTATGATATATATGATGAAAACTTAATAATACAAAAAAGAATTATATTAGATACATTTAAATATTCTTACGAAGATGGAGTTATATTAAATAGTTTCTATATAGATGGGTCTATTTATGAAATCTATTCTTACGGAACAGAAACACCATCAATAATGATAAGCAAGATAGGATAGGAGGTATATCATGAAGAATTTTTACAAATTATTAATTACATTAACATTATTTATGCTAGTACCTACTATTGTATTTGCTACAAGTGATTCTTCTGGAGAACAAGGCGGAGGGGCAGGAATTGTAAATTCTTGTAGTCCGAACTGTGTTGGTATTCAAAGATCATCATCACTTGCTGGTGTACGTATAACGTTCGTTGATGCTAGTGGTAAAGCAGTATCAGCATCAAATGGTTTAAGTTTTGACTTTATGACATACATTAAACCAGGAAAAGAAAATGTTAATACAACTTATAATGCATTTAGTGGAGATAGAAATAAGATAGCTCTTGCTGGCGGTGGAAATTATTCAGCAGGGTCAACTAATGCTAGTGCTGTTAAAAAGTTTAGTGCAGTAGCAGCTGCTTATAACAAATATGCACCACTTGAAGGATCTACTCATTTAACTTCATTAAGAACTAGTGGTAACACAGGTGGTAACTTAAATGGAATGAGTAATGAACTTAATTTCTTCTTAGGTTTAACTAGAGCAGGAAATCCAACGTATGCAGCTGATGTTAATTCATTTATTAGAGCAATTGCTGAAGTAAGTGGTGGATTCAATGCTGATGATTTAATTTATAAAATAGCCGAAGGATGTAATACTGGTGAAGAAATATTCATCGTAATGGAACCAATCTTCTTCTGGTCAGGAAAAGTCGGTGGCTCTTACCAAAACTATTTTGGTACACTTGCTGATTCATATCATTTCTTTGGAGGAAAGATTATTGGAGCAGTAAGTAACACTAATAATATGGCTTACTTAATTTATTATGAAAGAGAAATAGCAGCATACCATGGAGCAACTGGTGTTTCAAGAAAAGGGTTCACAATTCAAAGTGGAGCAGACCTTTTATCAACTGCTGGATTTGGTATAGCTGTTGACTGGGCAAATGACCCTGGTGAGTATTGTAACTCATGTTCTTATGTAAATGGCAAATTCTCATATGATAATAAAATTTACCCAGGTGATTTAAAAATACCTAGTAATTTCAAGAGCATTCAAGAATATGCATTTACTGATAGAGGATCGGGTGGAGCTGGATGTTGTACTTTACTAGAACCACAAATTAGCTCAATGCCAAAAGAATGGCAAGATGCATATCGTGAGTTATGTAAAGAACCAGAACCTGAATGTTGTACACCAAGTGTACCAAGTGAACCTCCAGTAATCGATGTTCATAACTGTTGTGCAGATAATGCAGTATCTAAAGTTATAGATTCAGAATTAGATGATTTATTCTGTTATGATAGTGAACTACAAGTAGATTTTTATAAAAATAGATGTGAAAACGATCGTTATAAAGAAGAATTAAATGAATATTGTGATATTTATTGTACAGAAAGAGTTGTAATGGAAGTGCCTGGTGCAATAACAGCAACATCCGGAAGATACTTTAAATTAACAGAAACATCAAAAGGAACAACTTCTCCATATATAGATGGATATAGACGTTGTAGAGTTAGAATTCGTTATAACGAATGGCGTGATGATTACGTTGAAAAAGTTAAAAATCAAGTAGAACAATATAATGAATTCCAAAGACTTGCTTCAATGGAGAAAAATTACGAAGAGGCAATTCCAACAGAAAATGAAATAAAACGCAGCGGAACAATTACAGCTACATGTTGGGAAAAAGATTCACAAACAGGTCATACAAAATCTGATACAGCTACCGCAAATTTTGAATACTCATATCTTGAATATACATTTAGCAATAAATATTATTACTATACAGTAGATTTAAAAGATGATCATTACTCAAGAGTCGAAATAGTAAATGGTAGTCAAAAGAGAGAAGATCATACACCATTAAGTGTGTATAAATATGAAGAAGCAAAAGCGGCATATGAGAAGGCTGTTCGTGAGGCAGAAAGTAAATGTAGATATGGAAATAAGTCATCTAGTGGTCCAGCATTTAGAGAACCTCCACAAGAATTTACAATTGAAAATCCAAAAGAAGTTGTAGAAACAATTCGTGCATCAAAAGAATCTGCTAAAAAAGCTTATAAGATTGCAACAGAAGAAGCTGCAACATTAGAAGAAAAAATTGATGAATGTGATTTCTACTTTGATGATTCAAAGAGTCGTCTAGAAGAAAAAGGTTCATATGACGGTAAAGATGCAGAAGCACATTATAGCTTCACACCAGATTTATTATTTAGATATTCTCAAGCATACTTAGGGGAAGATGCTAAAGTAGCAATAGATACTTTAAGTGTTGACTTTGATAGAACATGTAATTATGAAATAATCTATGATAGTGAAGAATCTGATGTTGACGAAATCAAACCAGATCGTTATTCAGGAATATATGGTTCTGGTTCAGAAAGAATGCATGATTTTGATAAAGATGTTGAACTTGAATATGAAACAGGTTTCAATTTAAATAAATATTACGACTATGAATATAAAGCTGAAAAGATTTATACTACAGATGCTAAATACCATGCAGAATGTACATGGACAGAAAAAGATGATGAAACATTTACATTAGTTCCATCAGGATTAGCATCAAACTCAACCGAGTTGAACTATACATCTCATAGTAGAGAATATAAAATTTACTTATCAACATTTGACGGAACATATGAAACTTATTGGGATATTAATAACATCGGCCACAAGGGAGGATTTACAGAATTCTTTAAACGAGGAAGCCAAACTTGTGCTGGTGAAGATCCAACTGAAATAGGAACAACTATTACTTGTAAAATACATGTTCAACATGAACTAGTATCAACAGGTAAATGTAATGGTTCAAATGGAACTGATACAACGATTTATGAAAAAGATTGTGAACCACAAAAAGAAGGATATGACCTATTTAAATTCAAGATCGTTGATGAAGATGATTTCTTCCCAGCAGGAACAGAAGATGAGGGAGAAGGATTTGCATATAACTGGGTAGTTGACGAAAGAGGAAAAGCAGTTATGAAAGAAATCAATGATCGAGCAGCAATAGGCGCAACATATGCTCCAGAAAATGCTACAATCATTATTAGTTTAAATAATAAAGACATGCGTACTATTAAAAATTATAATGCAAGTAGAGAAGATGAAAATGGTTACAGCGACTTCAATATGCATTGTGAATGTCCTACACAAACTCAAACTAATTCATTAGTTGAAGGAGTAGGATGTACACAATGTAAGAGTTACTTTATTGAGAATCTTGAAAAAGGAATTGTTAGATATTCAGGAACAGATCATAAAGTAAACGTTTGGGCTTCGTCAAAGAGTCTTCAAGATATAAGAAATTCAAATGCAGCCAAGGGAAGATGGTAGGTGAGTAGAATATGAAAGAGAGTTTATGGGGATATTGGATAGTAGTGTTAGGAGTATCAATCATGGGAGTGATGATACTACTACAAAACTATACAACAACAAATGAACAAGATTTTTACATGATACATGAAGTGTTAGAAGCAAGTATGTATGAAGCAGTAGATTATGGATACTATAGAGATACAGGAGAATTAAAGATGAATTCAGAAAAGTTTGTAGAGAACTTCATAAGAAGATTTTCAGAGACAGTAAATATCAATAAGAACTACACACTAACATTCTATGATATCTATGAAATGCCACCAGCAGCATCGGTATCGATAGCAACAAAGACAAACCAAAGTGCATTTGGAAAAAATCAAGGAGCAGCAGAAGATTCAGCAGCAGTGGTAAATAAACTAACAGGTATTTTATATACAAATAAAAAATACCAACCTAGATTATAAAAACAACTTGTAAAAAGTTGTTTTTTTCATATAATAAAGATGTAGGAATACTTAAGTTGCCAATATTTCTATAGACCACCTAAATGGTAGTTCTTTTTATATTATGCCAAGCATGCTTAGAATTAATATAAGAATAATAATACACTGCAAGAATAATAAAATATCCTTCATTGTACAGCCTCCATTAATCTTCAACTGATTTTAATTGAGTAATCAATTAAAACCCCTGATGAGTTAATGGTAGCTACGGAAACTTTTGTGTTCCCGGGTGTATATTATAGAGGATATTTTATTCTTTTAAATGGCTTCGGCAAAAGGAGACAAAACTTTTAATATAAAAGATACAGATATTATAAATTGGTATTAACTATTTATTTTTTCATATATTTAATTAGAAAGGAAAAAAATAAATATGGAAATATTAAAAGTATCAAGTAAATCAAACCCTAGTAAAGTTGCAGGGGCAATTGCAAACGTTTTTAGAAGTTTGGGAAGTGTTGAAATCCAAACAATTGGAGCCGGAAGTTTAAACCAAGCAATTAAAGCAATTTGTATTGCACGAGGATTTGTAGCTCCTAGTGGAAAGAATTTAATCGTAATACCAGCTTTTTCAGATATTACAATTGAAGGTGAAGAAAAAACTGCAATTAAACTAATTGTTGAGGCAAGATAAGTGCCTCTTTTTTTATTAAAAAAATATAGATTTTTTATCTATATTCTTCTGCTATTACATCTTCGTAAGTATACTTTATAAAATCTTTATTTAACCCTAGGTTATAACGAAAATGATTTCTTTCATATTTTTGGATATAATCGTCAAATGGAATAAGTAACCAATTGTTCATATTGATATCAAAATAGTTTACTATTGCTTCAGTTTTGATATCAGTTAGTTCTATTCTTTCATCATTAGTCGCTTTTACTTTTAAAGTAGAAAGTAGACCAATTTGATAAGCATTATCAAATGTTTCTTGGCCCTTAGGTGTTCTAGCTATATCGTCATCGTTTGAAACAAAATTACCTAATGAGTAATAAACTAAAGTCTTATGTTCATCGCCAATCATTTCAATGGGTTGGATTGAGTGGGAGTGACTTCCATAAACTATATCAACTCCGATACTATTTAAAAAATTAGCCATTTCTTTTTGTTCATTATTTGGTGTAAAAGTAAATTCTGTACCCCAGTGCATCATCACAATAATAACATCAACATTTTCTTTTAATAAGTCTACATCTTTTTTTATTGCTTCTTTATGTTCATCATCATTTTTATAAAGACCAATCATATTTTTTAAATTATCAGGTACATGGGAATTTGTTCCATAAGTATAAGCTAAGAAACCAAATTTAATTCCATTTTTTTCAAGTATTCGTGGGTTTGCTCGATCGGTATCATCTAAGTATGTCCCAACTGTTAATATATTTGTATTATTAAAATATTCTAAAGTTGATTTTATTCCAGCCTCGCCACGATCAAAGGTGTGATTATTGGCTGTTCCCAGAACTTGAAAGTCTAGAGAAGATACTAAATCACCAATATATCTTGGTGCGCAGAAATTATACTCGTCCCCACTAACTTGCAATTCATCATTTCCAATTACTACTTCCATATTTCCTATCGTGATGTCATCATTTAAAAACTTTTCTTTAACTAAACTAAAATAGTTATACATGTCATATCCATTATCTACAGATTTATAAAAAGGAGATTCAAATAAAAAATCACCAACTAAAGTTAAATTAACTTCTTTTTCGCTTTTTTCTTTCTTTGTCACTTTTTCTTTGATTTCATCTTTTAACTTAGTAACTTGCTCATTCTTATCCGATGTAATAATCAAATAACTTCCAACTGTGAATAAGAATATAATTAAAAAAATAAAATATACAATCTTTTTTATAAAACCACTTCCTTAACTACTTTCAATTATATAATAACATATTATCAATTAATATGTTATAATTTAAGTGTTAAGGAGACAATTAATGAAAATCGAAAAATATATAAAAGACAAACAAAATAAATATAAAGTAGTAATAGATTCTGAAGAATATGTTTTATATGATGATGTCATTATTAAATATAATCTTCTTTTAAAAAAAGAAATAGACGCAAATACTTTTAAAGAAATATTAGAATTAAATGATGAACTAACTAGTTATTATGATTCTATTAAATATATAAATAGAAAACTTCGAAGTAAAAAAGAAGTAGAAGAATATTTAAAGAAAAAAGGAATAACCGCTAAAGTTATAGATAGCACGATTAAAAGGCTGATTGCAACTAATTATTTAAATGATGATATTTATTTTAAAGCATATATAAATGATCAAATTAATTTAACTAACAATGGTCCAAGAAAAATTCTTAAGAATTTAATAAATCTAGGTTTTGAAGAAAATCAAATTAAAGAAAAATTAGACGAAATTGATAATAATATATGGTTAGAAAAAATAGGAAGATACATAGAAAAAAAGATAAGTGTTAATCATAACTCATCAAGTAATATGCTAAAAATGAAAATTGTTAATGATTTAGTCAACCTTGGGTATGATAAAGAGAGTGTTACATCTTTATTAAATAATTATGAGATAAATGATGAAGATGTTTTAATTAAAGAATATAACAAAGTAAAAAAATCTCTTGAAAAAAAATATTGTGGAAAAGAGTTAAATCAAAAAATAAAAGAAAAGTTATATCGTAAAGGCTTTAAAATTAGTAGTCTGGAGGACGTAGTTTATGAAGAATAGATATGAAAGATTAACAAGACAAGAAAAACACGAAGCTATAGAAGAATATAAGAATTCAAATGAACATAATAAGGCATTATATACACGTTTAACAAGATTAAGGGGTATTGGTATAATTGGTATAATTTATTCAATACTTATGTTTACTCTTGATTTCTTAAAAGAACAAGGAATTTTTGATTATGGGTTTAATACTTTTGGCAATGTAGTTCTAAATTATATAATTGATGCAGTTCTTTTGATATTATGTTTTGTCTTCGTCTTAAAAGCACATCAACTATTAAAAGAGCAAGTTAATAAATACTTAATTGAAAAGATGAAAACAAAAGAAGAAAAAAAGAAAAAGTAATTAGATAAGTAATTTATTTGATATAATAAAGATAGGTGATAATATGGAAGTTAACAACCCCTTATACAAAAATCAAGGTATACATGTTATAGCAAGTATCTTTACGGTTGATCATGGTATTGTAAAAATATTATTAATAAAAAGAAATAATAATCCCTTTAAAGATGCCTGGGGTTTAGTTGGAGGCGCACTTTACAATAATGAAGACCTTGAGGTTGGATTAAATCGTGAAATAAAAGAGAAAACGGGAATTGAAAATATTCCTCTAAAACTTGTAAGTGTTCATGGTAAAGTGGATCGTAGTCCAGTAATGCGAATGGTAGCTGTATCCTATTTAGGAGTTATAGATAAAGATCGTGTCAATTTAATTACTAAGACACTAAAGACAAATGATGCAGCTTGGATTGATATAAAAGAAGTGGAAAATCTTGAGCTTGCATATGATCACTTAGAAATAATTAATTCAACATTTGAAGAATTAAAAAAACAAATACTAAGAAGCAACATCTTAGCTACTTTATTTCCAAATGGCTTTACTATGCCAGAAATTCAAAAAGCTTATGAAGCAATTCTTCGAACAACTTTGGATAGAAGAAATTTTAGAAGAAAGTTACTTAGTTTAAGTCTTGTTGAGGACACAGGTGAGTTTGTAAACTTTGAAGGTAAAAAGCCAGCTAAATTATATAGATTTAAAGATAATGTAGAAGATATAAATATTTTTTAGGAGGATATATGAATAACGTAATTAATGCAATTGTGGAAATAACACATGGTTCAAAAAACAAATATGAAATAGATAAGAAAACTGGAAGAATAAGATTAGATCGAGTATTGTCTACTTCGACAGTTTATCCAGCTGAATATGGAATAGTTGAAAATACACTTGCCAGTGATGGAGATCCATTAGATATTGTTATATTATCTAATGAAAAAACATACCCAGGATGTGTAGTACCGGCTCGTGTTTTAGGATATCTTGACATGATTGACAATGGAGCACTTGATTATAAATTAATAGCAGTTGTTGATGTTGATCCAAGATTTAATGGTATCAACGAACTCAGGGATTTATCAGAAGTAACACTTAGTGAAATCAAAAACTTCTTTGAAAATTATAAATCATTAGATAACATTAAAGTTGAAGTTGGAGAATACCACAGCAAAGAAGAAGCACTTCTTTTAATAGAAGAATGTAAGGAAGCTTATCAAGAGTTATAAAATAATAAAACAATAATATAATGTACTATGAAAAAAGTTATATTATTGTTTTTATTTTGTATAATACCAATTAAAGTTAATGCATCTATCTGTGTTATGGATATGGACTCTAAAAGACTTCTTTATGGTTCTTCTGAAACACAAGAAAAATTAATTGCATCAACTACTAAAATTATGACTTCTTTAGTAGTAATACAAAATGTCGATAATCTTGATGAAGAAATTGAAATCACAGAAGCTGTTTTAAAAAGTACAGGCTCAGGTATATATGTTGAAGTTGGGGAACATATAAGTGTTCTTGATCTTTTATATGGTCTAATGCTAAGAAGTGGAAATGATGCTGCTATCATGCTTGCTGAATATGTTGGTGGATCAATGGAAGGTTTTACTCTTTTAATGAATGAATATGCAGCCAACATTGGAATGAAAAATACGAAGTTTATTAATTCATCAGGTTTAGAAGATAATCTAGGAAATGGGAATACTTCTACTTGTTATGATATGGCTCTTTTAATGTCAGAAGCTTCCAAAAATGAAATATTAATGAATATTATGGGAACTAAACACCATACAGTTCAAACTGACTATAAGTATTATGATTGGTATAACAAAAATAAATTATTAAGTGAATATAAATATACGACTGGAGGTAAAACTGGATATACAAAAAAAGCTTATCGTACTTTAGTTACATCAGCTACTAAAGATAATAAGAATTTAACAGTTGTAACATTAGATGAGAGAGACGATTTTGAAAAGCATAAAAATAAATATACGGAATACTTTAAAAAATATAAATTAGTTAATGTTGTTAATAAAAAAACATTCTTAAAAAAAGAAGGATATGAAGTAAAAAATGATATAAATATGTTGCTTTTAAATTCTGAAATCAAAAAAGTTAAAGTAGATGTTTATTATACAAGTGATGCAAGAAATAGAGCCGGTTATGTTACAGTCTCCTTAAATGGTGTAGAGTATTTTAAAGAAAATATATATAAAAGAGAAAAGAAAGTAAATACCTTATCTAAAGTAAAAGACATATTAACAAAATTATTTAATTGATAAAGACTGAATTATATAATATAATCTTATTTAGGTGATATCATGAGAACTGTAGTAAAAAAATTTGAAAGACAAGAATTATTTGATCATTACAATTGTAAACAAAACCCATTTAGTTTCGTTACAACTAAGTTAGATATAACTAAGGCATATAATTATTCGCGAAAGCATAAAAATTTATATGCAGTTCTTTGTTATACATTTACAGTTGCAATGAATAGAGTTGAGAATTTTAAATATACATATGAAGATGGGCAAATAATTAAATATGATCAACTTAATCCAGTTTATACTGAGTTGTTAGATTCAAAAGATGTATCTTTTATTGGATGTAAGTTGGGTAACTCGCTAGAAGAATTTATTGAATTAAACAAAGTTGCAAAACAAAAATTTAAAGAAACACAAAATGTTGTAGAAATTGATGATAAAGAATGTGGAGAAATTTGGTTTTCATGTCTTCCTTGGTTTAAGTTTACTGGTGTAGTTCCGCCATACGACCCATCAATAACTATTCCACAAATTATTTGGGATAAATATGAAATTGTTGATAATCATGTTTATGTAAATGCGTTGATTATTGCGCATCATGGATTTGTTGATGGATACCATATTGGACAACTTATTGAGTGTATTAATGAAGAATTAGATAAAATAAGCGAAGATTAATCTCTTCGCTTTTATTTACTAATTATTTTTTTCTTGGTAAAATATACTTAGGTGGTTATATGGAAAGGTTACAAAAAGTTATTGCCGAATCTGGATATTGTTCAAGAAGAAAAGCAGAAGAATTAATTAGTTCTGGAAAAGTTTCAGTTAATGGTAGTATTGTTAGTGAACTTGGAACAAAAGTATCTGGAGATGATATAATCTTAGTAGAAAATAATCCAATTAAAAAAGAAGATAAAGTTTATTATCTATTAAATAAACCACGCGGAGTTGTCTCAACTGTAGATGATGAATTTGATCGAAAAAAAATTACAGATTTAATTGATACAGATAAACGTATTTATCCTGTCGGAAGATTAGATTATGATACAACTGGTATAATTATTTTGACTAATGATGGTGAGCTTGCCAATATTCTTATGCATCCCTCTAAAAGTGTCGAAAAAACTTATGTAGCCAAATTAAATAAAGTAATAACGCCTAAGGATCAAATGATTTTAAAAAGCGGAGTTAAAATCGATGATGTAAAATGTATACCAACAAGAGTTAAAGTAAAAAATGTTGATACAAAAAAAGATACATGTCTTGTTGAAATAACAATTGTAGAAGGACGCAACCACATTGTAAAAAGAGTATTTGAAAGTCTAGGATATTTAGTAGATAAGCTGACAAGAACTGAATATGCATTTTTAAGGCTTGATAATTTAAAAAGTGGAGAGTATAGAGAACTAACAACTAAAGAAGTTAAAAAACTCTATGAATACAAAAGATAATGAAAATTGAAAAGTTAGATAATAAGGGAAGAGGAATAACTTACTATAATAATTTAATAACATTTGTTGAAAATGCGTTACCTAGTGAAGATGTTGAAATTGAAATAAAACAAGAAAACAAGAAATTCTATCTAGCAGAAGCAACATCAATTAAAACAGAAAATAAAAATAGAACAATTCCTAAGTGCCCTTATTATAAAGAATGTGGTGGTTGTAATCTTTTACATATAAACTCTGAATATGAAGATGAGTATAAAGAAACTAAAGTGAGTGAAATATTAAAAAAATATGCCAATGTTGATATGTCTATAAAAACAATTAAAAATGATAAAGAATTATTTTATAGAAACAAAATTAGTTTAAAAATAGAAAATGGCAACTTTGGTTATTATAATAGTTCAACTCACGAATTATGCTCTATTAATAATTGTTTAATTGCAAGCTCTGCTATTAATGATTTTTTAAAGAAAAAAGAAATATTAAATATAAAAAATGGATCTATAACTATTAGGTCTAACTATAAGAATGAATTAATGTTAATAATTACAACAGATGATAAAATGAGTATAGATTTAGAAAATTTACCGAGTAATGTTGTAAGTGTTATTTTAAATAATAAGTGTTTAACTAAAGATAATTTCTTTTATGATAAAATTGATGATTTTGAATTTAAGGTATCTTATGATTCATTCTTTCAAGTTAACAACTATATGGCAGGATGTATTTTTAAAATATTAAGAAATAATTTAAGTGGTAAAAATTTACTTGATTTATACTGTGGTGTAGGAACACTAGGATTAGCTTTAAAAGATAATTTTAAAAATATTTATGGTATTGAAAAAGTTAAGAATGCTATTATAGATGCAAAATATAATGCTAAAATTAACAATGTTAACAATGCCAAATACTATGCAGGAGATACAGTTAGAGTTTTAAAAGATTTGAATGAGACTTTTGATACAGTAGTTGTTGATCCACCAAGAAGTGGACTAAATGAAGAAACTATAAAGTTATTACTTGAAATAAACCCAAAAACAATTTGTTATGTATCATGTGATCCAATGACTTTAGCAAGAGATTTAAAAATACTAAAAGAAAATTATAATGTTAAAAAGATTAATGTTTTAAACATGTTTCCTAATACCTATCATGTCGAAACATTAGTTATATTAAATAGAAAATAAAGGAGAGATTATTATGTTAGAAGAAAAGGTTGCAATTATAACAGGAGGTACAAGAGGAATAGGGTTAGAAATAGCTCGTGTTTTTTTAGAAAATAAAGCGAAAGTTGTAATATTTGGATCCAAGGAAGAAACAGTTAATGCTGCACTTGAAACTTTAAGATGCGAAAATGAAACTTTCAACGTAATTGGATATCATCCAAATTTAACAAACATAGAGGAGCTAGAAAATACTTTTAGTGAAATCGAAAAAAGCTTCGGACACATTGATATTTTAGTTAATAATGCTGGCTTATCTTCAAAAACTAAAATACTAGATTACACTATTGATGAGTATGATAAGATAAGTGATTTAAATATTAAGTCAGTATTTACTTGTTCAAAAGTTGCTGTTAAATATTTGAAAGAGTCAAAAGGCGTAATACTAAATACAAGTTCAATGGTGAGTATCTATGGTCAACCATCAGGTGTTATGTATCCAGCAAGTAAATTTGCTGTAAATGGAATAACAAAATCACTTGCTCGTGAACTTGCACCAATGGGTATAAGAGTTAATGCAGTTGCTCCTGGTATTACTAATACAGATATGGTAGCTGCTTTACCAAAAGAAATGATTGAACCATTAATTCAAACCATTCCATTAGGTAGAATTGGAGAACCAAGAGATATAGCGAATGCCTTCCTTTTCTTGGCAAGTGATTTAGCAAGTTATATCACTGGTGTTGTTCTAAGTGTCGATGGAGCAGCAAGAAGTTAAAAAAATTCATTTTTATGAATTTTTTTTAATGAATGTATCTTGAAGGTATGTTATAATTTTATTAGGGTGGTTTTATGAGTAAGCTAAGTAATACCATTACCATGTTGGAACTTTTAAGTACCGGAAAAAAATATAACGTGAATGAACTTGCTGAAATTCTTGAAGTAACTCCAAGGATGGTTAGAAGTTATAAAGAGGATTTAGAAAAAGCAGGAATTTATATTGATTCTCTTAGAGGTCCATATGGAGGTTATGTCTTAAACCAAAATATAAAATTACCAAGAAGAAAATTTAAGAAAGATGATTTTGAATTTTTAACTAATTTAAATGTACCTCAAAACGAGCAAAAAAGACTTTTAGAAATCGCTGATAAAGTAAGAGGTATTTATTTTGGTTCAGAATCAGAAACAGCTGAATTAAATTCTTCAACAAAAAATTATTATAATATTTTAGTTCGTGCTATTAAGGAAAGAAGAAAAGTTTACCTTAGGTATTATTCTTATAATAAAGGTGAAAATGGAAGAATAATTCATCCATTTGATATGTTTAATACATCATCTGGTTGGGGTGTATCAGCATATTGTGAATTAAGAAATGATCTTCGTCACTTTGAATTAAAAAGAATTAACGAAATAAAATTATTAGATGATTTTTTTGAATAAAAAACAAAGATAGAAATGGAAGTAGTTATGAAAAAAGATCAACATGTAAAAACATCGATGGCAGACGGTGCAAATTCTTGTATGGAGACATATATAAGAAATGCCGGAATAAGAAATGTAGATGAAATCACTGTAGTAGATGAATTTAATCCACAAGATCCTGAACCTTTAAATGTTCACGATTACTATTATGAATATTTAAGATTTAGGATAAATCAACTTACTACTATTAATGTTGGACTAGAAGTTGTTTTATCTGAAGAAAGTAAAAAAGATATTACAGAAGCTGTATCAAAATACAATTTTGATTTAGTTGTTGGTTCTACTGATCCAACCCCAATGTCAGCAACTTGTGAAGATGCATATCAAGAGTATTTAGAAAATGTTTTAGAAAACATTAGAATATACAAAGATGAAATCGATGTTATTAGTTCTCAAATTGATATGATAAGCACTGCAACTAATAATCCAAATATTGATTTAAAACCATACCAAAATATAATAGATGAAATATTAAAAACTTTGATTGAAAATAATATTGGTATAGAAGTAAATTCATCAACTTTTGAAGATTCAGGTTTAATTAATAATCCATCTATCCAAATACTAAAAAGATATAGAGAATTGGGTGGTAACATTATAACTATTGGAAGCTATGCATGTTCAGTAGATGATTTATCATTATATTTTGAACATGTATATAAAGTACTAGAAAATTTAGGTTTCCAGGCTATAAGCCAATTCCATAAACATAAACCAGAACAAATAGAAATAAAGAGGTTTAGAAGAGCAGTATGAAAAGAGTAAAATTATCAACAGATGTTAAAGTTGTAAAATCTAAAGACATTAACACATTAGAATTTAGACTTATATTTCCAATAAAATACGATAAGGATAATCATTTCTTTATCTCTCTTTTGCGTCTTATATTAACAACATATAATCACGAGATTAGAGATTATGGAGCATTTAGAAAAGAAAAATTAAAGAACACTATATTGGACCTTGGTCTATTTGAAAATTCCATTGTTGATAATACTTACTTAGTCTACTGTTTTAGTTTGCCACGTGAAGGATTAATAAGTGATTTTGATTTAGAAAAATCATTTGAGTTTGCTATTTACTCGCTTTTACATCCTGCATGTGACAATGGCGAATTTGATATCAATATATTCAATTATGAAAAAGAATATATTTACAATAAATATCTTTCTTCATTAGACGGTATTTACGCATCTAATGCTAATGCCTTTTATGAGGAAATTGATCCAGAAAATGAACTTGGTAACACTCATGAACAAGATGGAGAAGTTTTAAGAAAATTAGATAGTAAGAGCCTTTATGAATTTTATAAAAAGAATATTTTAGATAACACATTCCTTCCATATGTTTATGGAAATATAAGTGAAGCAAAAGCTAAAAAATTATTTGAAAAATATATACCACAAGAAAAAAAGAGTATTAGCTTTAATATAAATTACTTTAAACCGCTTCCAATGAAGGAACAGTCCTATAAAGAAGTAATTACTAACTATAATCAATCTGAATTATTTTTAGAATATCAAATAGAAATGGAAGAAAGAGAAAAAAAATATTTTTCGACTCTTTCTAATATTTTAAATGGACCAGAAAATAATTTAATTTTTAATGCATTAAGAATTAAGAATAATCTTGTCTATGATTCGAGATTTAGTTCTTTCTCATCTCGTGCTATGTTTGTAATTATAGCTTTTATTCCAAGTGATAAATATAAAGAGACAAAGAAAATTATTAAAGATATTTTTGTGTGTCTTAAAGATAAAGAATATTTAACCAATTGCTTAAATAAGTTAATTAAAGGTTTAGAAGTTGATTTACTAAAAGAACTTGATGGTAATTCTAAACCATTAAATGACGCAATAAACAAAGATTTAAAAATCATCTCAACTGAAGAATTAATTAAGGACACTAAATCTATTAAGGTTGAAGAATTAATTAGTTTTATTGATCGTCTAAAACTAACAAATGAGATGTTCTTTAGAGGTGATAAAAATGATTAAACAAGAGACATTTTTACTTAAAAATAAAACTAGATTAGTTCTATCACAAGATAAGAGTAAGAATCAAACTTATGCAGAAATTATTATCCATTATGGTAGTATGAATTATAAATATCAAGTAGGTAATAAAAAATATAAGATAAAAGAAGGGATTGCTCATTTACTTGAACACTATATTGCTGAAAATAGCATATATGGAAATTTACTAGAATATTTAAATGAATCATATGTTGATTTTAATGCTATTACAAGTGCTAAATCAACAGCTTTCTATATTAACACAGTATTTGATTTTGAAGAGCATTTAAAAGAGTTAATTAGAATTGTTAATAGTCCAATCTTTGACAGTGATAGACTTGAGACTACTAAGAAGCCTATTTTAGAAGAAATTAAGAAAACTAGAGATAGAGCATTTAAAAAGTTTTCAGAAAAAATAAATTACTGTACATATCGTGATACTAAATTTCGTGAAACAATAGGTACAGAAAAAACAGTAAATAGTATAACAATAGCTGATTTAAAACAAGTATTTAAAACTTTTTATCAACCAGCTAATCAAACTATATTTATTGCTGGTAATTTTGATATAAAAAAGATTAGTAAATTGATTGAAGAAACATATGATGAATTAAATATAGATAATTGTGATTACTCTATATTGGATAAAAAAGAAACAGCACGTATAGCACATAAGAAAGGACATGTAATTGATCCAGAGTTTGATAGCGTTGTTAATCTTTCATTTAAAGTTGATATTAGTTCTTTAACTCCAAAAGAAAGAGTAAAAGCAACATTCTATTTAAGTCACTTCTTTGATTATAATTTTAATGATGGTTCAAAAGTGTATAAAGAGTTATCTCAATCTAAAGATACATGTTATAGTATTACAAAATCATCATCATTCTTTATTAAAGATCTATGTATTATTGATATTGGTATGTATGGCACAAATGTAAAGAAATTTAAAAAGTTAGTCTTTGATGTTTTAAAGAACAAATATGCTGATAAAGAAATGTTTGAACTTTGGAAAAAAGAAACATTGATTAATTTAATCATAAGAGAAAACAGAGTTTATACTTCTGGAAGAGCTTATTTAGATAATATTGAAACATTTGAATATTTTTCTAATGATTCAATTGAAGATATAGAAAAATTTAGTTTCAGTGATTATAAGGAATTCCTAAACAAATTAGACTTCAGTAATTATTGCGTAATAACACAAACAAAAAAATAAATCTTATGATTTATTTTTTTAATGCTTATAAAAGTTTCTTGGAACATAAATAATTCGCTGTAAATCTCCAAAGTCTTTTCTTTCTAATTTTTCGGCAGTGGTACCAAACGATAACATATCAATAAATTTATTTTGAGATTCACTTAGTTTATTAGGGACTTGTTTAGATAGATTAGAAATCTTATTATTAAGTACTGATAATCGCGAATTTGGAATACTTTCCCTAAGATCATAAAGATATTTACAAATCTCCGTAAAATATTCAGTTACTAATCCTTTCTTCTTTTTGCTTTCATCAAATATGTTTTCTAAACTAAAATATGGATTGATTTTTAACATTTGATAAATATATTCTTTTATATACATATAGCAGTTATATGTTCCTTCACAATCTTCTTTTACTTGTTCATCAGAAAAGAATTCATCTAAGTAACTAAAGTAGTCAGTACGTTCCATTAATTCTTTAACAAGATTATTTTTTCTGATATCAATAGATGAAGTATACATAGCAGTGTCAGGTTGATAAGTATAACCTATATTATATACATCGCTAAAAGTCATCATATTATTAATATTATATACTGCAGATGCTAATTCTTTAACCTCCTTATTAGCATAAATTAATACAGACTTATCTAAATTTCTTATATAACTAGGCAGACCTTTATTATTACCTGGTCCTTTAAATCCTAGATCTATTAAGAATTTTAATTCATCTATTTTTAAATTCTTCGCTATATCTTCATATTTTTCGCGTAGTTCTTCATTAATATATATCTCTCTGCTACTTGAATATAACGGACTATCATTATCACTTAATATATTAGCTATACAAGTTAAGAGATTTTGATCTTCACAAACATCTTGTAGAGCCAGTAACTGTTCTTTATTTAAAGTATCCAAAAAATTATATTTTCCCATGAACTTTCCTTCTTTTGTAGTTTGTATTATAGGTAAAATAATTTTATTTGTCAATTTATTATATATGGACGATATACTTCCTATTCTCCTTTTATACTTAAAATAGGAAGGTGTTAATTATGAACGAAAATATAAGCAGATTAAAGGAAAATATTTTATCGGGAACAAAGAATGTTAATAAGATAATGAAGGGGTTAGAAAGCATAAATGGGAACACTATTATAGTTGGCACAGGAGGTAGTAGAGTAGTTGCTGAATTTGCAAGTTCTGTTCTTTCAAAAAAGAACAATATTATAACTAAAGTGGTTGATTCAAGAGATTTAAGATATATGGATTTAACTAATTATAAAAATATATTTATTGTTTCATACTCTGGGTCAAATTTTGGTGTTAAATCATGCTTTGATAATGATCTAAAGAAATATTTGTTAACACATCGAAAATCAAAGATTGATAGTGAAGAATTACTTAACTATGAAATGGCTTCAGAAAAAAGTTTTATTTCAATAAGTTCAAGTTTTGTACCGATGGCTATTCTTTTAAAATATTATTATGAAGATAAATTTGATATACTAATAGAGGATATATTCAATAGAGTTAACAAGGATCAATATTTAAATATATATGGTGAATATGTTAATATATATTCTGGAATTGATACGAGAGCATCTGCTTCTTTTTTAGAAACAACATTTGCTGAATCTGGATTATCAGTTCCATTAATTCATGAAAAATATTCCTATTGCCATGGACGCTCAACAATAAATAAGAGTCATGTTGCATCAGCAATCTATTTAGGATTTAATGGGAGTGACCTTGATATTGCAATTAAAGATGTTTTAGATATTCAAATGAAAGAGTATTTAATGCTTGAGAATATCTATGATGATTCGATTATCAATGATTTTTATTTAAGTTTAAACTGTCTTTATTTATTAAAAAATATTGCAGAAGCCAAAAAAATAAATTTAAGTGATATTAAATATGATAAAGATGCAGTAAGAAAGTTATATTATTTTAAAGGAAGTATGTAATATGAGAATAATTAGTTTTGGAGATTTATTTATTGATTATTATTTAAATAATGATTTAGTATTAGGTATTTGTGGAGGAAAAACTAATGCTAATATATTAGCTAACTTAAGTAAGTATTTTGATACTGCTTTCTTTGGTGTTGTCGGAAATGATACACAGGGTCGGGTAGCGGTTGATTCTTTAAAGAAATTAGGATGTGATATATCGCATATTGAAACGATTGATGAAAAAACAAAAAGTTTCTTTATTGATAATAAAGGTTATTCTACAACTTGTCCTTACTGTGGTAGAAAATTATCTTATCATGGATTTAAATTTGAAGAAGAAAGTGTATTAAGTTCAATTAATGATGATGATATGATTGTTGTTGATAATTTAAATGTATCAACTATGAATATTATAAATAAAGTTAATAATAAAGCATTTTTAGATATAGGCTATTTAGGAAATCTTCTATATATTAGTTTAGATGAATTAGAAGAATTGCTTGCGAGTAGATTTGAAATTATAAACATGAATGAAAGTGTGTATAAAGTATTAAGGAAGAAATTTCAAATAGATTCAGTTGATTTATATGAATTATTAAAACCAAAAATATTAATAATCACTCGTGGTAAAAAAGGTGCAGATATTATCTATGACGGGATTCTCGTTGAAAAAGAAATTGAAGAAGCAGCTAATGAAGTAGAAATATCAGGAGCAGGAGATTCTTTCTTTTCTGAATTTATAAGAACCCTTATTGAATCCAACTTTGAAGTGAATGAAAAAATTATTTCTCTTGCTTATATGCGCGCAAGCTCTATATCGCGTTTTGTAGTAATGAATTATGGAGCCCGTACTCATTTAGAACCTTTATATAAAATTGATAATTATCATGAATGCATCTGTAATGATATAGAAGTGAGTAGCGTATAGATTTATAATGTGTATTATTGTATAATATAAGTGCGCGGGTGATAATATGAAAGAATTACTTAATATTACAAATAAAAGTGAATGGATACTTATTGGAATTTATAGAGTAACAATTTATATTTGTTGGTTTTTATTTGCTTGTGCTTTTAATGTTTTTTTAAACGAATCTATAACAGATACAAAGTTAATTCTTTTAGTTTTATCACTAATGATTATATATGGAATAAGATCTTTCTTTAGGCTTCTTTATAAGAAAAATGCTAGCAATACTTACTACAATATTAAGCATGCGGTTGAAATGCATTACTATAGTAAATTAGGATCAGTTAGTTACCATAATTTAGAAGAAATTGATAAAGGAGAACTTTCTAATAAAATATTGGAAGTATCTTTTAAATTTACAAAAATAGTTTCCGATACTTTTGAATATATCATTCCTGGCTTTATTGGTTTATTTATTATTTTTATAAAACTTATAGATTTAAATAAGTTATTCGGCATTATTGCTTTTTTATCATTGATAATATTATTAATATATTCATATAACCACTTAAATGAAGAAGAAGAAGTAATAACAAACTATAATGATTTATTAAAGGAATTTATTGAAAAGATTATGACTATTAAGAAGCTAAATGTATTTTCTTACAGTGTAAAAAAATTAGATGAAACAAGAGAAAATGACATATGTATATTAAAAAATAATGATACAATTAATGATATTAAATTTACCAATTTTATATTTGTTTTAATAAGTATCATTTTAATATCATCTTTTATCTTTGTAAAAAACTCAGTTACTCGCTTAGGTTTAATAATATTCTTTATAATTATTATTTTAAAACTACAAGAATTATTATTTAAAATTAGTCCATCTATAAAAAATATGATTAATTTTCAACGTATTAAATATGAACTTGATAGTTATTTTAAAGAAGAAAAGAACAATCAAGTAAATAAGTCTTGGAAAAAGATAAATATTAAGAATGGTTTAGTAAATTATAATGATACAACTGTTGATATAAAAATTCCATCTTTTGAACTTATGAAAAAAGACCATATAAGTATCTTAGGTGCATCTGGCCAAGGAAAATCAACAATATTAAACATTTTAAGTGGAATATTTACTTTAGATGAAGGAGATATACTTTTTGATGGTAATAGTTCAAAGGATATAGTTGATGCATATTATTCAGATATACCATGTGTATTTAATATATCATTACGAGATAATTTAAAATTTTTAAATAAAGTAAAGGATGAAGTTTTACTTGAACTTATAGATGAAATCGGTTTAACTGAATGGTATAACAAACTTCCAAATGGCTTAGATGAAATATTAAATAATGATTTAGATTTAGAAGTATCTGAAAAAATAAATATTTTAAGAGCTATAATAAGTGATAAAGATATATACTTCTTTGATGAGCCTACAAGTTACATGGATAATGATTCAGTTAATAAAGTTTCCTCATTAATTAAAAAATATTTTAAAGATAAAACTTATATAATAATATCAAAGAAAACAGCATTAACTAATTTATGTAAGAAACATTACTTTATTAAAAATCATACATTGTTAGAAAAAGAACCTTTATTGTAGGTTCTTTTTTTGGACACTTTTTGCCCGAGACAAGAAAAGTGAAATTTGATAAATTTAAATAGACACGAGGTGATTTCTTGATAAAAGAGCATTCCCTTAAATTTATTTTGACTGCTTACTTATTTGGGAATGCGAGGACACTCGTGATTTTTTTTACTTTTTTCTTGACAATTATATTAAAAATATTATAAACTCATTTTAGAGTATATAGGAGAATTATGATGGTAAAACTAAGAGGTAGAATGACAACTAAATATAGTATTGATGATGCAGTTAATTCAGCTATTTTCTTTGTTGTTTTATCATTTAATTTTATTGTTGTTTCGTATTTAAGAAGGATAGTCTATTAGGCCCCTTCTTTTATTATGCTCTTATTATATTCATAAATTTGAAGGAGGAATTTTATGAAAAGCAAAATGACAATTGATGTCAACGAAAAACCACCAGTTGCAAAATGGATTGTATTAGCAATTCAACACGTATTTGCTATGTTTGGTGCAACTATTTTAGTTCCAATCTTAGTTAATGCAGCAGCTGGCGAAACAGTTCTTACTATTCCAGTAGCATTAGTAGCATCTGGTGTAGGAACACTTATTTATATTTTATGTACGAAAGGAAAATCACCAGTTTATTTGGGTAGCTCATTTGCTTTCATTACACCAATTGCTGCCGCTTATTTAAAGGGTAGCGTTTCAGGTGCTATGACAGGTATAATGGTTGTAGGTCTTATCTATATTGTTGTAGCTACTATTATTCACTTTGTTGGAAGTAGTTGGTTAAACAAATTACTACCACCAGTAGTAATTGGACCAATGATTATGGTTATCGGTTTAGGACTTGCGCCATCAGCAATCTCTCAAATGGGATTAGATTCTGCTTCGTCTTTTGATTGGAAATCAGTCTTTGTTGCAGCATTCTCATTCCTAGTAACTGCGCTAGTAATGACAAGAGCAAAAGGATTCTTAAAAGTAATACCATTCTTAATTGGTATTGCAGCTGGATACGTTGCAGCAATTTTTGTTGGAATAGTAGACTTCCAACCAGTACTAGATGCAAAATTCTTTAGTCTTCCAGATTTTGTTATTCCATTTGTTCACTATAAACCAAGTTTTGGAGCATTAATCACAATTGCACCAATTGCGCTTGTTACAATGTGCGAACATATTGGTGATCATACATCATTAAGTAACATTATTGGTAAAGACTTACTTAAAGATCCAGGATTAGATAGAACATTATTAGGTGATGGTGTTGCTACATTCGTAGCTGGAGCACTAGGCGCACCTGCAAATACTACTTATGGAGAAAATACTTCTGTTGTTGGTATGACAAAAGTTGCTTCTGTTTGGGTAATCGGTTTAGCAGCAATATTTGCAATCTGCATTGGTTTCTTAGGAAAGTTTACAGCACTAGTTGGTACAATACCAAATCCAGTATTAGGTGGTGTATCACTATTACTATATGGATTCATTGCCATAAATGGTTTAAAAGTTTTAATTAAAAACCAAACTAATTTTGAAGATCCTAAAAATGTTGTTGTAGCTTCAACAATGTTAGTATTAGGATTAGGAGGAGCTGCAATATCAATTGTTAGCGGTGACTTATCAGTAACTATTTCTGGTATGAGCTTAGCTGCTATTATTGGTATTATCTTAAACTTCGTATTACCTAATGAAGTAGAAGAAGCTGCTGATGTAAAAAAAGCTCCAAAGAAAACAACAAAGAAAAAGTGAGGAAGTGCTTAAATGAACGCGATAGAATTAAAACATCCGTTAATTGAACATAAATTAGCTATTTTGCGTGACAAAAACACAGGAACAAAAGAGTTCAGAGAATTAGTAAAAGAAATTTCAATGTTCTTATGCTATGAAGCATTTAAAGATGCTGAACTAGTAAGTACTACAATTGAAACACCGATTGAGTCAATGAAGACTGGTAAATTAGATGAGGACAAATATGCTTTTACGCCAATTCTAAGAGCTGGTATGGGAATGCTAGAAGGTGTAATCAACGTTATTCCAAATGCTAAAATTGGTCATATTGGAATGTATCGTGATGAAGAAACATATGAACCTGTCAATTACTTCTTTAAAGTACCTAAAGATATTGAAAATAGAGAAGTAATTATACTAGATCCAATGCTAGCAACTGGAGGTTCTGCAATTGATGCCATTGAACTTTTAAAAAGCAAAGGCGTAAAAAAGATGAAATTCTTATGTATAATTGCCGCACCAGAAGGAATCGATAGAGTAGAAGAAAAACATCCAGATGTTCAAATCTACTGTGGTAGCATTGATAGCCATTTAAATGAAAATAAATATATTGTTCCAGGTTTAGGAGATGCTGGAGATCGTATCTTCGGAACAAAATAAAAGATAAAAAAACACGAAGAAATATCTTCGTGTTTTTATATGATTTCTAAAATCATCATAAAAACAAAACCTGCAAGAGCAATATAAGACATTAAACTTTTAAATTTTGATTCAGCAAATTCTGGAATTAATTCTTCCATGACAACAAATATCATAGCACCAGCTGCAAAAGCAAGCAAATATGGAAGTATTAATTTTATTTTTAATACAAGTATAACACCGGCAATCGCACCTATTGGTTCAACAATTCCAGTTAATGCTCCAATCGTAAATGATTTTAATCTAGAATATCCAGCATTTCTAAGTGGTATAGATATAGCAGCACCTTCAGGAAAGTTTTGAATTCCAACACCTATAGCTAAAGATATAGCAGCAGCAACAGTTGCTCCATCAAGACCATACATAATAGAACCAAAGGCGCAACCAATGGCCATGCCCTCAGGTATATTATGTAAAACAATTGAGACAATGAGCATTAAAGTGTTTTTAGAATTTGCTCTTGGAGATAATATATATTTATTAGAAAATTTATCTCCAAATATTAATAAAAGTGAACCTAGCAAAATGCTAATGGAAATAATTAATGGTGTATTTAAGTTTAAATTATTTGCTTGTTCAATAGCAGGTAAAAGAAGCGAGAATATTGCAGCCGATAACATTATGCCAGCCGATAATGATATCATTACATTCATTATTTCTTTTTTTACATTTTTAAATAAGAAGACAGTAGCAGCACCTATAACAGTCATAGTGAAGGTTAGCATAGAAGCTATAAGTGCTTGGTTAAAAACATTTAATTCATAAAAAAAATTAGTCATACATATATCCCTCACGATATAATATGACTAATATACTATTTTGGTCCTTTATTTTTTAACTTCCATTATTACTGGTAAAATCATTGGCCTTCTACCAGTTTTTTCGTCAATAAACATATTTAATTCTAATATAACTTGATTCTTTATATCGATAATATTATATTTATTATTACTTAAAGTTTTGTTAACAATTTCTGCAACTTTATTTTCAATTTCTTTTATTAAATCAGCATTTTCGTTAACAAGAACGAATCCACGAGTTGTAATATTTGGTTTTATTAATAACTCATGTTTTTCTGAATCAATATTAAGTATTGTAACTAAGACACCATCATTACTCATGATCTTTCTATCTTTAATTACAATAGAACCAATATCTCCAACACGAGAGCCATCTACATATACATCTCCTGCTTGAACACTTTTACCACGATGCACACCTTTATCATCCATGATTAGGACATCACCATTTTTACAAATAAATGTATTTTCTTCTAATACCCCACAAGATATAGCAAGATTAGTATGCTCTTTTAACATTCTATATTCACCATGAATTGGCATTACGTATTCTGGTTTAATTAATCTAATCATCCATTTTAATTCTTCAGCTTTAGCGTGTCCTGAAGTATGAATATCAGATAATTCTGAGTTTGTATAAACTTTAACACCTTTTAAATATAACTTGTTAATAACTCGATTTATACTTGCTGAATTTCCAGGAATTGGATTAGAAGAGAAGACGATAATATCATCTGGCATAAGTTGAACTTGTTTATCTGTTCCATTAGCAATTCTAGATAAAGCTGCTAAAGGCTCTCCTTGAGATCCAGTACATAAAATACATATTTCACTCTTTTTTAAGTCTTTTGCTTGATTAATATCAATAAGTATTGAAGTATCTTTAATAAGTCCGTTTTTTGTTGCTATTTCAATTGAGTTTTTCATGCTTCTACCAAAAGTTATAATCTTACGATTATTTTGTCTACATGTTTCAACTATATGTTTAATACGATATATATTTGATGCAAATGTAGCAAGTATAATACGATTAGATGTAGCTTTTGCAAATACATCGCCTAAAGCTTCGTCAACTATAGCTTCACTGGCAGAAAAACCTGGTGATAAAGCATTTGTACTTTCAGTTAGCAAAAGTTTAACTCCTTCATCACCAAGACGTGCCATTTTATGAATGTCCGCCATTGGACCAATTGGTGTTAAGTCAAATTTAAAGTCTCCTGTATGGACGATTGTTCCGTTTGGAGTTCTAACAACAATTGCATATGAATCTGGAATAGAGTGAGTTGTTCTTATAAAATCCACTTTGATATTTTTAAATTTAATAACTGTATTTTCATCATATAGTTCAAGATTCTTATAACCGATATTTTTATCATCTAGTTTTTTAGTAATTAAATCAAGCGCGATACGAGATGCATAAATAACTGGTATATTAACTTTTTGAAGTAAGAAAGATATACCTCCAATATGATCTTCATGTCCGTGTGTAATAATTAAAGCTTTTATTTTATTTTCATTTTGTTTTAAATAAGTTACATCCTGAATAACGTAATCGACACCTAAAAGTCCATCTTCTGGAAATATTACACCAGCATCAATGATAACTAGTTCATTTGCGTATTCGATTACATACATATTTTTACCAACTTCGCCTAAACCGCCAAGGGCAAAAATGGACGTAACACCATTATTGTTTTTCATAAGTTTCCTCCTTAAATAATAAGTTATAAAAAGCTCTCAGGTAATTAATACTATACTACAATATTTTAATTTTGTCCACAAGATCCGAAAAAATTGACATAAACTGAATATTTAAAAATATATCTTATTAGGAGATGATTTTTATAAAAAGAGTAGTTTTATTGTTAATAGGTATATTATTAATAACTGGTTGTGGAGTAAATAAATCTGATACTTTAAAAAGTTTTAAAGATTATAATGCCAAGAAAGAGTCTTATGAATTAATCGGAACAATGAAGATAATAAGCAATGAAGACGAATTTACTTATGATATTAATATTGGAGTGGAAAATAATAAACATTATAAAGTATCTTTAACTAATAATATTAATAATCATGAGCAAGTAATACTTAAAAACGATGAAGGTGTCTATGTTGTTACACCTGAACTTAATAAGAGTTTTAAGTTTATGAGTGAATGGCCAAATAATTCTAGTCAAGCTTATTTAATTGAAACTTTAGTTAATGATGTTAATAAAGATGCAAACGCATCAGTAAAAGATACGGAAAATGGTTATGAAATAACTTCAAAAGTAAATTATCCAAATAATCAAAAATTAGATCATGAAGTAATAACTACAGATAAAGATTTTAATATTAAACGTGTTGAAGTAAAAGATGTAGACGAAAATGCGATTATTGTAGTAGATGTAAATAAATTAAATTATAAGCCAAGTTTCAGTAATAGTTATTTTGAATTAGATGCATTAGTAAAAGAAGAATCTACAACAAAGAAGCCTGAAGAAGATAAAAATAAATATGATGAGGAATGTTTAGCAAGTTGCACTGATACAGAAAAAAATTGTAAGAATACTTGTATGATTGAATCAACATCTAATATCTTAGAAGATATAATTTATCCTTTATATGTTCCAACCGATACTTATCTTTCAAGCAAAGACACAGTTTCAACAGATAATGGCAATCGTGTTATTTTAACATTCTCAGGTGTTGACCCATTTATCTTAGTAGAAGAAGTATCTAATGAATATGATGAGATGAATATTATTCCAGTTAATGGTGAACCATTATTTCTAGGTTCAACTATTGGAGCTATCTCAGAAAATTCGATTTACTGGACAAGTAATGGGGTTGATTATTACCTAACAAGTAAGACTTTAGATGCCTCTGAAATGTTGACAATTGCAGAAAGTGTACAAAATTCATCAAATTTAGTTGCAGGACTAAAATAGTTGATATATAATATATACCCATGAAGAGGTGTAGTTATGAAAAACAAAATAAATAGTATTACTGCTTTGTTATCAGCTTTTGAGTCTCGCAACGAACAACTGCACGAAGAGATAAAGAAAAATGAAGAAGCAATAGAAGAAATGAAAGAAGAACTTCGTGTTCTTATGGAAGATGAAGTAGATCCAAATTTAGTTGAATCAAAAGTAAAAATGGTTGCATAATACCATTTTTATTTTGTTGTTAAGCGCACGTAATTATGATATATTAGATACGTAGGTGATTTTAATGAAGAAAAAAAATAAACAAACAGAAATAAAAAGATTTGAAAGTACAGAAATAAAACAAAGTGCATTTATAAATGAAGATTACAAAACTTTTAAGACATTTATTATCGTTCTTATTATTGTATTAACACTACTTGGGCTGCTATTCTTCTTTAACGCCAAACTAGTAACTAAAGATATGTTTAATGATGAAACAACAACTACTGCACCAGTTTCCTATATAGATACAACTATTCTTGCTGATCATATTTTAGGAACTAACAATCCACATTATATGGTATTACTTTATGATACAGAAGATAAAACATCTAATATCTTATATGATAGTTTATTTAATAATTATAGTGGTGATGAAGATTTATATGCGGTTGATTTAGCAAATAAGATGAATGCATCTCACTATGATAAAAATCAAGAGAATGAAAATAAATCTCCAAAAACTAATGAAGAAATTGTTGTAAGCGGACCAACACTTTTAGTTGTTAAAGAAAATAAAGTTGTTGAATATATAACTGATGCAAAAAAAATCCAAGAAAAACTAAATAATTAAGAATACTTTTAATAGTATTCTTATTTTTATGTTATAATTTATATAAGGAGAGTCACCATGAAAAAGAACCCGAGGAATAAAAGAAAAAAGAATAACTTTAAAATAAATAAATTTTCACTTATAGAGGTAATTATTATTACACTAGCATTTTGTTCATTAACAAGTGTTATTGTTGGATTATCTGTTTATTTACTTAATAATCGCAATTTAATATTAGATAATGAACTTTTAGATATTGTTAATACATATAATAAAATTAAAGATAATTTTTATGAAGAAGTAGATAAAAAGGAACTTGCCACTAGTGCTATTGAAGGAATGATGAAAACTTTAAATGAAAAGTATTCAATCTATCTAGATGAAGATAACTCTTCAGATTTAAATGAAAAACTAGAAGGAGAATATCAAGGTATTGGTGTAACCGTAAGAAAGAGCAACGAGATATTCTCAATCGAAAAAGTTCATGATAATACACCAGCTTATGATGCTGGACTTAAAGAAGGAGATATCTTACTTCAAATAAATGATTATGAAATAAAAGGTACAGATAGTTTAGATTACATAAAATCATTAATAAAAAAAGTTGAAAAAGTTACTTTTAAAATTAAAAGAAATGAAGAAATTATATCTATAGATGTTAAAGTTAAAACAATCGAGTATCCATCTATTAGTTATAAAACATATGAAAGAAATAATAAAAATATTGGATATATCTATATATCAACTTTTTCTAAAACAACTACAAGTCAAGTTAAGGATGCTTTAAAGCATTTAGAAGATGATAATATAGAATCTTTAATCTTTGATGTTAGAGGAAATACAGGTGGCTACTTAAATATAGCTGATGATATTTTAAATATGTTTATGAAAAAAGGAACTATTCTTTATGCAGTAGATGATAATAATGGAACTAAAAAAATCTATGATACAACAAAAGAATCTCGTACATACGATATTGTTGTATTAATAGATCAAGCTACTGCTTCTGCTAGTGAAATTCTTGCAACGTCTTTAAAAGAAAGTTACGGAGCAATTTTAGTTGGTGCAAAAACTTTTGGCAAGGGATTAGTTCAACAAGTGTCTTCTTTAAGTGATAATACATTGATTAAATACACCACAGCAAAATGGTACACACCAGATGGAAATTATATAAATGAAATTGGTTATAAACCAGATATTGAAGTTTATTTAACTAAAGAATATTTATATAATCCGACTGATGAGAATGATCTTCAATTGCAAAAAGCGTTGGAGGTTTTGTCGAAGTAAATCGAATGATTAACAAATTTCTGTAAAGTTTAATTCATGTTGACAATTATTTACATGGTTCGACAATAATTGCTATTTCTATTTGTAAAACTTTATACTATAATGTTTCTAGCAGTCAAGAAATATTAGAAAAAAGGGAGATATTATGGCAATTAAAACATTAGTGGTTGATGGCGATGCCACCCACACAAAAGAAATTGCGAAGTCTTTTGTTAGTTCTAGTAGTATTGAAGTAAAAAGTGTACATACAAAAGATGAAGCACTTAAACAGATTGAAGAAAGTGACGTTATTGTATTAAATATGTTACTAAATGGAATGGATAGTTATGAATTACTTAAAGTAATAAGAAAAAACTATAAAGATAAAATCATTATAGCAACAAGCGAATTCATTTCAGCAGATATGATGGAGAGTATCAGTAGTTATCAAATTAATTATTTTATTAAAAAGCCATTTGATACTACATCTTTAGAAGATATTATCTTTGCATTATATTCAAGACATACAAATACACCTTTAGAAAATGAAAATGAGCTTAAGTTAGAAATAACTAATCTACTACATAACTTAGGAATACCTTCTCATATAAAAGGTTATAACTATATTCGTGATGGAGTAGAAATGTTATATAAGGACGCATCACTCGTTGGATCTATTACAAAAGAATTATATCCAAGCATTGCATCAACTTATGATACAACTTCATCAAGAGTTGAAAGAGCGATAAGACATGCGATAGAAGTCTCTTGGGTTAGAGGAGATTATAACTTGATGGAAGAATTATTTGGTAATTCAATTGATTATGATAGAAGTAAACCAACTAATTCAGAGTTTATAGTGACATTAGCTGATAGATTAAAATTAAACGGAAAATTTGTATAATAAATTGAAATTATCCTCATATATATTAATAGGAGGATTTTTTTATGGAATATAATATCAATAGTCGTATTAAAAGAGTATTAGAATATGCAGAACAAGAAATGTTAGATTTAAATCATCCTTATGTTGGTACGGAACATTTACTTTTAAGTTTATTAAAACTAGATAAAACTAAAAAGATTTTAAATAGATATAACTTGACCTATAATTTATTTAAAGAAGAATTAATAAGAGTAATCGGAATGTCTAATATAAAAAGTCAGTATATATTATATACACCACTTTTAAAATTAATAATTAAAAAAACAATGGAAAGTAAAGATAATAAGGCTGATGAAGTCACTTTATTAAAAGAACTTATATCAAGTGATGATGGAATAGCAATCAGAATAATGTTGGAACTAGATATAGATGTTGATGGTTTATTTTCAGAACTAGTGAATAACTATTCTTACTTAGATGAAATAGGTGTTAACCTAATCGATGAAGAAATAGATTATAATCTTATTGGCCGTGAAAAAGAAATCAATAATATAATAGAAATACTTTTAAGAAAAAATAAGAATAATCCTGTGCTTGTAGGCGAAGCTGGGGTTGGTAAAAGCGCTATTGTTTACGAACTTGCTAGAAGAATAAAAAATGACAATGTGCCTAGTCCACTAAAAAACAAAATCATATACTCGCTAGATATGGCAAGTTTACTTTCAAATACTAAATACCGTGGTGAATTTGAAACAAAGATGAATAACTTAATTAAAGAAGCAGGGGATAAAGAAAACATAATTCTTTTTATTGATGAAATTCACACAATTGTAAGAACTGGCGGAGGGGAAGGTTCTTGTGATGCTGCCAATATTTTAAAACCATATCTAGCAAGTTCGAAAATAAAATTGATTGGGGCTACAACCTTAAGAGAATATGATGAATATATAAGTAAAGATCAAGCGCTTTCAAGAAGGTTTGCCAAAATATATATCAGTGAACCAAATGAAGAAGAAACACTATCAATACTTAAAGGAGTTAAAAAAAGTTATGAAGAATATCACCATATAACTATTGAAAATGATATTTTAAAAAAAGTAGTTAATTTAGCAAGTAAGTATATTACTAATAATAAAAATCCAGATAAATCCTTAGAAGTACTAGATTGTTTAATGTCACGAATAAATTTAAAAAAGTATCAAAATATTGATAGCTTTGAGTATAATGAATTCTTAAAGAATAAAGATTATAAAAGTGCTTTAAAGCAAAGATTAATAAGTGAAAATAACAAGGTATCAGAAACAGATATAATATCTGTTATTGAGTCACTTGCAAATATAAGAATTCTAAATTTAAATGATTATAAGAATTTAACAAAAGAGTTAGATAAAAAAATCTATGGTCAAGATTTAACGAGATTAAAGGAACTATTAAAACCAAAATTTAAAAATAATAAAGTATGTTCTTTGGAAATTAGAGGCGTTAAAGGAATCGGAAAAACTTATACAGCTAAAGTTATTGCTGAAACCTTACATTATAATTTAATTGAGCTAGACATGAAAGAATATGCTCATTCTACTTCTCTAAATCGTTTAATTGGTTCTGACCCTGGGTATATAGGATATGATAATTCTTCAATTTTAGATAAAGTGAAGTATAACCCTTATTCTTTAATACTTTTAAAAAATATTGAATATGCTCACTCTTCAGTAATTAATCTATTTAATTCTATAAGTGATAAAGGCTATTTAATAGATAAACAAAACAATAAAATAAATTTTGATTTTACAATGATTATTAAAACAAGTGAACTTACGTCAAGTAAAATAGGTTATGAAGAAAACAATAAAGATGATCATACAGTAGTTTTATATAATCTAATTCCTAAAAGTGTTATGAAAAAATATATGATAGATAATAATATAAAGGAAGAATATCTAGTTAATTTGGATAACAAGACAACATTTGAAAATTTACATTCATTAATGGATGAAGTATTTATTTAGTTAGTATTTATGTTATAATAGTTACAGAATAGAAGGGTAAACATGAATAATGAGGATAAAAGATTTAAAACTATTAATCGTGTAGCAACTCCAATACAACTAGATAAAGATGGAAACGAGATTAAGGAACAAATGGTTGCTATAACTCCTGAAAATGTAACAACAAAAAAGGTAAAAAAACAAAAAAAAGAAGTAGATATAAATCTTGTTTTAAAAGTTTTAATTGTTCTTTTAGTTATTGGTAATCTCAGTTGTTTAGTGTATTTATTTGTACCGAATGCTGGCAGTTCAAAAATAAAATATAATGATGTACCAGCGGATGTTAGTGACGATGCATTTTCTATTTTTACTAGTAAAACAGTTGAAAAAAATGACCACTTAACTGATGGAAAAGAATATAAAATAAATGATCGCTTTAAAATAAAAATTATTAATCGAGAAGTATTAGTTAATGGTAAAAAGATTACTGATGCAGATAAAGTATCTTCTGAAATTGGTTTAATAGATGATTTAATCATGTTTACAACTGAAAATAATAATATTCGTTCAAAGGCCTTATATGCTGTAGATGAAAAAGGCACAAAGTATTTAGATATTCATAATATTGAAAATGGAAAAGTAATCATGAATGATGCAAAATCCTTAGATTATCAAATCACTAATGTAATCATTAAGACATCTAATGTTTTAAATGATGCAATTTATTTAGGCGAGTCTTTGGACTCCTTAAATCCAATATCAATATGTGATAATATAGCTTTATCTACCCATTCAACTGGCTTAAATACAAGTGTTATAACATATTATAGACTTGACTATTTAGAGGATCATAAATTTAGTGAATTAGTACCAACTTATGAAGTAACTTTAGGAGAATATAGAAGTATCAATAATTACTGTAACTAAGTAGGTTATCCTACTTTTTTATTTGATAATAGGGGTCATTTGCTTTATAATAGTTTTAAAGAAGTGATATCTATGGTTAAAGAGTTTAGGCGATGTTGTGCTTGTATTAAATAATAACATAATAGAGAAAGGATAGTTTTTATGAAATTATATAATACATTAACAAGAAAAGAAGAAGAATTTACTCCTGTAGAAGAGGGGAAAGTAAAAATATATACATGTGGGCCAACTGTTTATCATTATGCCCATATCGGAAATATGCGTAATTACATCGGTCACGATATCCTAGTTAGGACATTTAAATACTTAGGTTATGATGTGACTAGAGCTATGAATATTACAGATGTTGGACATTTAACAAGTGATTCCGATTCTGGTGAAGATAAAATGGAAGTTGCAAAAAGAAGAGAAAATAAAACTGCTTATGAAATAGCAAAATTTTATACAGATGCATTCTTCAAAGATTTTGATGATTTAAATAACTTAAGACCCGATATTGTGTCTCCTGCAACAGAAAATATTGATATGTATATCAAGATGATTGAAAAATTACTTAAAGATGATATTGCATATATAAGTGGAGGTAATGTTTACTTTGATATATCAAAAGTTAAAGATTATTACTGCTTAACTAATCATCAAGAAGATAAGATGGTTGTAGGTGTTAGAGAAGGCGTTGAGTTTGATAATAATAAACGAAATCAAGCCGACTTTGCCCTATGGTTTACAACATCTAAATTCGAAAATCATGAGATGCTTTGGGATTCACCATTTGGTAAAGGTTATCCTGGATGGCACATTGAATGTTCAGGTATTTCAATTAAATATTTAGGAGAATATTTAGATATACATGGTGGTGGAGTTGATAATATCTTCCCACATCACACAAACGAAATAGCACAAAGTGAGGCTTACTTAGGACATAAATGGTGTAATTATTGGTTCCATAATGAACATTTACTAGATGATACTGGTAAAATGAGTAAGTCACATGGGGAATTCTTAACTATTCAGTTACTAAAAGATAAAGGTTATGATCCAATTGGATTTAGATTCCTATGCCTTAATAGCCATTATCGTAAACCACTATTATTTTCATACGATGGTTTAAATCAAGCAGAAGCAACACTAAAAAAACTTCGTAATAGAATTTCTAACATAGAAGATATTGGTGAAGTTGATGAAGGTGAATTTATGAATTACAATGATAAATTCGTAAGTGCTTTAGAAGATGATTTAAATACAGCCAATGCTTTATCAGTTTTATATGAACTATTAAAAGATGAACAAGTTAATGGACATACAAAACTTGAACTTATAAAGAAATTTGATAAAGTTTTTGCGGTTGAATTAATAAAAGAAAAAGAAACAATAGAAAATGATGAAGAAATTCTTTCGTTAATTGAAAAAAGAGCAAAAGCTAAAAAAGCTAAAGACTTTGAATTAGCTGATTCAATTAGAAATGATTTATATGAAAAAGGAATTGAACTAATAGATACAAGAGAAGGTACAACTTATAAAATAATTGGTTCATAAAGAGTTAGGTGATAATATGGATATAATTTGGATTTATCTATTAATGTTAGTAATACCTTTGATTGCATCTTCTAATATTAATAGAAATTATAAAAAGTATAAAAAGGTAGATTTATTAAAGAAGAAAAGTGGATTTGAAGTAGCAAGAAAGATTCTTGATGAAAATGGTTTAAGTGATATTTATATCGTTGAAGTTAAGGGCGACTTAACAGACCATTATGATCCAAAAAGAAAAACAGTAAGATTAAGTTCAGATATCTTTCATGGAGACAGTGTTGCTGCAGCTTCTGTTGCTGCTCACGAATGTGGTCATGCTATTCAAGATAAGGAAGGGTACTCCTGGATGAAAGTTCGTAGTGCAATTTTCCCAGTTGTATCACTTTCAAATAATATTGCCTATATAACTTTAATTTTAGGGTTTGTTTTACAAATATATGACTTAATAATGATATCTGTTGCATTAACCGGAATAAGTTTACTATTCCAAGTAATAACTTTACCAGTTGAATTTGATGCATCAAGAAGAGCGAAAAAAGAACTAATTGAGCTAAATTTAATAGATAAAGAAGAATTAAATGGCACTAATAAAGTACTAAACAGTGCAGCGCTTACTTATGTTGCAGGTGTCTTAACTACCTTATTACAAATGCTATATTATCTACTTGCATATCGCGATAGAGACTAGAAAAGTAAAAGTAAAATTTTACTTTTTTTCATTATTGTTATATAATAGAGCGCCAAAGAGGTGTGGTCTATGTTGATACGCAATATAATTGAAAGTGAATTGGAGATAAATTCAAGTTTACTAAGTGATAATAATATAGATTTTAATAAGTTAGAATTTGAAGGTTATTATCCAAATGAAGAGAATGTAGAGAGGTTTTTAACTCTTCTTTTGCTAATGGAAAAAAGAGATAAAGATAATTATCAATTAAAGAGTTATATATTTTATGCATATTTAGTAAAAAAAGACTATAACAAAGCTGTTATTTATTTAGATAAACTATATAACGGTTCATATTATAAGAAAGATGTTTTAACTTATATCTTATTACTAGAAGGTATTTTAAAAACAAAAGTAATAATACCAGATAAAATAGATATAAGAGATATTTTGCTAAACAATAGGGATGCAGCTCACAATGATATTGATTTACAAAATAGCATCAGAAAATCTATTTATAATAAATGCTATAAAGCAGCAAAATTCAAATTCAAAGGGTTCTATGTTATTAATAATTTAGGAATTAATGAAAAAATAATTGAATTATTGCTAAAAATTAATGTTAGACTTGAAAATCAAGCAATAATTGATAAAATTGAAGAATTAGATTTTGATTATTTAGATAATTATTATAATAATGAAAAACATCCAGTTCTAAAAGATATAACGAAATTACAAATGGAATTACTTGAATTATTATATCAAGTTAATGAAGGCTATATACTTCCTGATCCAGAACCTTTACCTAAAAAATATGATATATATCATGCTTTTAGGACTTATCATATAGATTTAATTGCAAACATTACTACTAATGATATAGTAAAAAAATTTGCAGAAAAGATTATAAGTGTTAATCAAAAGAATATAGAAGCTTCTTATAATAATAATTTAAATATTTATTTAGATAGCGCAATAGAAGATATTTATAGAGATATATCATTAGGATATATTCATGATGCTAAAAATAGATTAGTTGATTATTTAGTTTTTATTCATCGTGGGTATTTCTCTCATTTAGCTTTAAATCTTTTTGATAGAGTATTATCTAATATAAAATATGGAGATGCAGAATCAAGCGATGATTATCTTGCTGAACTTATGGATTTCTTAGTTGATATATCAAGACCTCACAGTCCTAATAATTTAAGACATCTAAAAAATAATCTAGCTATTGATCTTGGTGAAAAACATAATCAAGAATATGATGAACAAGTATGTAATTTAGATATAGAGTATAATTATGGCATTTCACATGATATAATAAATAGTATTCATAAGCAATTAAGAAAACAAGATTTTGATATATCATCACTTACAACACTTACGAGTGATTTAGAAGATCAAGCCTATATTTTAGCTATTGCAGCAAGAATATGTTATAGAAAAAGTTTGTTTGAAAAAGGCGATGAGATATTAACTTGTTTAAAAACAAATTATGCTGATTTATTAAACCATAATAAAGAGTTAACATTGTTTATTAATGCAATTTCTGCAAGAAGAGAAACTATTCAAAATATTGAACCAATGACACTTGCAGAAAACGTAAAAAGATTAATCTTAGGATAAGGTGATTAAAATGACTTTAGAAGAAATAATAAAAAGTGATATTGAATTAACTGAGGATTTAATTAAAAAAAATAATATAACGTCAAGCTCTCTTAATGAGAATGTAAGTATTGAAACAGATGAAGAACGAAAAAGAAAGTTAGATGTTTTATTTATATTAGAAAATTTATATCCATATGATTATGACGTTAAGTTTAATATACTATATTCCTATGCATGTTTAGGTGAATATGAAACTATGTTAGAATATGCTAAAAATATACGAAATACCGGGCATTTTAAAGCTGATGCATCATTAATTATTCTTATAATTGAAACTATTCTTGGTAAGAGCCCAGGTGAAGCTGAAGAAATAGGATTAAATGAAATACTCGTTAAACCGTCACAATATAATGGTTTAACTTTTCCGGCTAATATTAGAAAATTAATTTATTATAAACATTTTAATGAGGCTCGTGCTGCTTTTGGAGCTTATAGTGGTAATAAAGAAGTTTGTATTCAAGGCGTTGCTATAATGAAAGTATTAACTAATTTGTGTAAAAAAATTAGAAATCAAGTATTGGAAGATATTGATAATCTAAATATATTAGGTTTAGATGATTACTATAAAACTATTAAAGAACCAAAAAGAATAGATAACTTACAAATGGAATTAGTTGATGTTTTAAATGCAGTAGCATCAGGTTTACCTATGCCTAAAAAGGTCGGTGAATCTAAACCCGATAATATTTATGATGCTATGAAAAAGAATGACTTTGCTCATATTTCGCTAAACTGTGGAAAAACTAATAGTGTCATAACTCAAAAACTTGCTGATAAAATAATTGAAGTAAATCAAAAGAATATTGAGTCATCATTCAGTACTAATGACAATTCTTATTTAAATTATATTTTAGAAGTAACTTATAATTGTTTTGATAATGGGGATATAGAGACTTTACTTAAAACAATGAGAAAATACCTAATTGATATTGATAGATTAGAATGGGAAGATCTTTTAAGAACTTTAATTTTAAAAACACAAAAAGAAACTAGTACTTTAATTGGCGAAGAATATGAAGAGAGGCTTGCTAATGTAACTGAGTTTATAATATCTCTATCAAAACCACTTACTAAAAAAGGAACTCTTTATTTAGAAAAAGAAATAAAGAATGATTTTGGTGATAATGAAAAAGTTCATCCATATTCAGATATATATAAACTAGATATTGATTATAATTACGGAATTGACAATGTTAAAGAATTATTAAATAAATTTTTGGCTGACGATACAACATTCGTTGATGATTTAAATCAATTTTCATATGAAGATTCATTATATGCAACTGCTTTAGTTGCTCGTGAATGTTATCGTACTGGAAGATTTAATGAAGGCGATGATTTTATCGCGATGGTTAAAGAACATATCAAACTTAATGTTAAAGAATTCCAAGAACTTTCTAAGTTAATTAGATTAATCACTGACTATAAAGAAAGTCTATATTATCAAGAACATGAAAGTTTTACAGAAACTATTAAAAGACTAGTAAGAGAAGATGTTTAATACATCTTTTTTTCTTATATAAATATAAAAAAGATTAATACTAATAATAGATAATAAAAACATTTCAATTTATGTTTATTTTTGATAATATATTAATAGAGGTGTAGAATGAAAAAGGTCATAAATGTCATAAAAAAATATAAACTTTTAATATCACTAGTTATTGGTTTAATTATCGCTATTTGGTTAATATCTTGTCTTATTGGTGCTATAAGCGCTAGCAGTGCAAGTAAAAAAAATCCAGAAGCAACTACTTCATTTTTTATAAAGAATAAAGATAATTTATATGCTTTATTTAATGAAAAGGGAAAACAACTAACTGATTTTATTTATTCGACTGCAGGAGATATTTATAATGGAGTTGCTAGAGTTAAAACTAAAAATGGAGACTTTGGAATCATCAATGAAAAAGGAAAATATGTTGTTAAATTAAAAAAATATGAAACCATTAGCCAATATGGAAGTTTATTTAAATCGTCAAAGGAAGATAATAATTACTTATTAAATAAAAAAGGTAAAAAGATTTTATCTAAGGGTGAATATGATACTCAAACATTTACAAATGTTGATTCATTTATCGTTGTTTTAAAAGGTAATAAATATAAAATAATTAATTACAATGGAAAAGAAATCTATTCATTTAAACTAGGTGAAAAAGTTGATGATAGCATTATACCATCAGGTGATGAATATAAGAATTATGGAATAGTTTCTTATAATGGTTTAAATGTATTATTTAATGCTAAAACTGGTAAAGTTATTTCCAAAATAAAAGATGATAAACATTATTGTATAAATGGAATAAGTGAAGATGAAACAATTTTTTCACTAAATTCTTGTGTTATCTGGTATGAAACAAATGATAATGTTGATTATAAAGTATTAGTTAATAAGCATATTAAAGATGTACCTAAGGAGTGTACTAAAGTTGCACTAAATAATGATGTTTTAACTTGTACTACTGATGATGGCGTATTCTTACTAGATGATAAATTAAAATTAACTGATGTTAATCTAACTAATATTACTTATAAAGACAATAGCAATTATGCAATTATCAAAGATAGTACAATTGAATTTGTTAAGAATAATAAAGTAGTTTCTAAATTAGAAAATGCTGTACTTGCAGATAAAGGTTATTCAAAAGATGGTATCTATTTAGTATACCAAAACGGTGAATATTCATTCTATAATGAAAAAGGTAAAAAGCTGTTTGATAAGAGCTATAAATCTGCTGGAGGATTTGATACTAATTCACTTGCTCGTGTTAGTGAGAATGGAGAAAAGTTCTATTTTATTAATACTAAAGGTAAAAAAATAAGTGATACATTTAATCTATCTTATCTTTCTAAAGATTATTATATTATTACAATTGATAGCAAGAAAGGTATTATGGATAATAAAGGTAATATCTTAGTTGATGCTAAATATGATGATGTTGAAATTAAGAATAACAACAAAGATGCCTATGTATCGCTAAAAAAAGATAATAAATATATACTAGTAAACTTAAAAACAAAAAAAGAGGTATTATCACTTGAGCATGATCCAATTTATTATGATCATTATTTGAAAGTTACTAGTGAAGCTGATACAAAGTACTATACTTATACAGGAAAATTATTATATGAAGAAAAGGCTTAAAAGCCTTTTTTTATTGGTTAACTTGCAGAATAAAAAACTTATCTTTTAACAAAGATAAGTTTTCTATTTGCTAACCAAAGTAATATTAGAGATCCTGCTAACACAAAATGTGTGTAATGATATACCATAAGTAAATATTCATAATGGTTATTCATGTAAGAGGTTATAAATAAAAGAACAGGGAAGATTATGTAAATATAATTCTTATTATTTAAATTATGTTTAATTGAATTGCCACAATTAGAAATTATCATAAAGGCATCAATTATCCACATAAACGAAACTATATTTTCAATATTTTGTACAGCTTCGCTAATCATAACTTCTTTTAATATTAGATATTCTGGATATCTAACTATTCCAGTTAAAGTTGAACCTAAAATACCATAAGTAAATAAGAATATTACACACATAGTTATACTTGAAATAATATACATTTTATAAATACTAATATCTTTAGTATCTTTATTTCTCATAAAGAATGTTGGAGTAACTGAGAATATTGCATATTGGAAAGCAGCTAGCAATACTTTATTTATTCCTGTGTTTGTATAATGGAAATTATTTAAATTAACGTATTTTAATAATGATAAGAAAGACAAAAAATAACAAATTAGATTTATAGCAAGTAGTATCCCACCAATACGATAAAGAACAATTTCTTTTTTACTAAGTAGATATAAGGAGAGTAAAATAAATGGAACTCCTATCATAAATTTAGGCATCTCAGTTAAATACATTGTTGAAATCATATTTATTAGTATTACTAAAGCAATAATTATAATTACACAGTTTAAAAAAATATTTATAATACTTGATTTCATTTCTAATCGAAATAAGTAAAGAAAAAAAAGACCAATAAGCATCCCAATAAATACAGTTATTATAATGTGTTCATGACATGTTGATAATACTCTTGATAAACCAACGCCCATAAAGAGCGCTCTTGTATTAAAATAATTTAGAATATTAAAGTCCTTTTTCATTTTAATAATAATCCTTTCTTATATATAGAGATTTCTGTTTCTACTTCATAGTCAAAGTCATAAAATCTTTTATCTAAGTTATGATACTTATCATTAATAAGTGTATTTATACCTAAAGTATCTGTTTTATCTTCTTTAAACTTATTTATTAAAGAATAAACTTTATCTTTAAAATCATCATTGGCAATTTTCTCAAGTTTTTTTAGTCCTTCAACTTTTGATGTATCAATATCACAAGTAAGTTCTCTTAAAGATGCTTCAATCTTGACTTTAACTTTTATTTTTTTATCAACTTTATAATCAGTATCAACTGAATCAATCTTTATAACAAAATGTCTTTCATCGTCATCACACTTTGTATCTAGATAGGTTCCGGTTTTGTTAATTAGAGGCATTAAAATATTATCTTCTTTTTCATCTAGAGTTCCAATTATTTTTGTTCCTTTTAAGGTTTTTATTCCTGTAAATCTTTTACCATCAAATATTGGAAAAGTTAAATCTCTTGTTTTATTAGTGAAGTTTTTCATGATTTCAAAGAAAGTAAACATTTCATTTTGTTTTAAATTATTGTTTATAAGTTCACCAATATTTTTATCTTTATCTGTATAGATATCAGTTTCTGTTGTATAAACAAAAGCAAAGTTATCATTAGTATCAGGATTTCTGAAGAAGAAGTATACTACTTCTTTAATGTCTACGTCTTCAGTTAATAAAATGGCATTTAGATGTCTATAATAAATGTTCTTTGCGGTTTTACGATCAGCGTTTTCAAATGCCTCAGTTAAAGTTTTACCGGATGCCTTAACAGTTTTTGTTTTCTTTTCATCATATACTTCAACAGTCACGTCATATTTCCCATCATTATGTTCAACTAAAATAGAAGAAGCAACATCAAGTTCATCTAACTCATAATAGTTATAACAACCAGTTAAAGCAAATATACATATAAGTATTAATAATATTTTTTTCATACTCTCTCCTTTATACGATTGTTACTTAGATATCTACTTCTTCTTATGTTTTTAGATTTTATTAAAGTTTCTTTTAAATAGGTTAAATCAAATGGAGCAACTGGATAAAAGTAAGGTTTATTAAATACTTCATAGTTACATAGATTAATAAATAACAAAATTATTGAAAGTCCAACTCCATAAAGACCAAATACAGAAGCAACAAATAGAAATAAAAATCTCCACATACGAAGACCATTTATTACTTCTTGATCAGTAAATATCATACTTGAAATAAAAGTTATTGCTGCAACAATAATCATGATGGGAGAAACTATTCCCGATGTAACAGCTGCTTCACCTAAAACTAAACCACCAAGAATTGAAATAGCTGATCCATAACTTGATGGGAATCTAATATCACTTTCCCTTAATATTTCACATATTAAAAGTGCCATTATACATTCCATTAAAGCCGGGAAGGGCACATCAATTCTTTGGTTTTGTAAGTTAATAAGTAATTCGGTAGGAATAGTTTCTTGATTAATAGTTGTAACAGCAACATAAAATGCTGGAACAATTATCGCGATAAAAAAACAAACTATTCTTAGTATTTTAAGAAAATTAATGTTTAAAGCTTTTGTATAATTATCACTTATAGGATTAATAAAATCAGCTAGGAAAGCTGGTACAATTAAAGCATAAGGGGAGTTATCTAATATTAAAACAATTTTACCAAGCAATAAAGCATTAGTTATAACATCCGGTCTTTCAGTTATTTTTACTCCTGGAAATACATTTCTATTTTCATTTATTAAAAATGTTTTTAATTGACCAATATCATTGACGCCATCAATATCAATACTTTCTAATTTTTTCATAATATCGTGGACTATATCAGTTTTTGCAACACCATCTATATAAAGTACAGAACACATGGTTTTTGTGTATTTTCCAATGTTAATTGTTGTATCTTTTAGATTACTACTTTTAAGTCTTCTTTTAATTAAGCCAAGATTAGTTTGATAATTTTCAACAAAAGAATCTTTAGGACCAAATAGAGTTGCTTCTGTTGATGGTTTATCAACGCTTCTATTTAAGCTTGCTTTAGTCTCAACAGCAATTATTTGCTTTTTATTTATAATAATTGTAAAGCCAGTATTTAAATAAAGATTTAAATCTTTATAAGATTTAATGCTTTTAACATTTGGTGCCGGAATTAATTTTTTTATGTCTTTAGGTATAAAACTTTTAGGAATTATTTTTAAAATATAATCATTAATTTTATCTTGATCAGCTAAAGATTCTAAATAAATAATATAAACATCTTTAATATTTTTTACTACAAAATCACTTACTTCGACATATTCATCTAATAATCTACTTAAGAAGTTCATATTATCACCGTTAATAGTGTAACCAAACTTGTTTTTCTTTATTCACTTGTTTACAAAACTATTATTTTTTCTTATAATTAGTTTAAGGTGATAATATGAAGAATTTATTAAATAATCGTGTAGTTCAAATAGGTATTACAGCTTTTGCAGTAATAGCTGCATGTATCTTATTTAATTTTTGTTTAGTAAAAATTAAATTTATTTTTGCTTTTTTTGGAAATCTAATCAAAATACTAATGCCATTAATCTATGGATTAGTGCTGGCTTATATTATGAATCCACTTGTAAATGTTTTTGAAGAGAAAGTATTTAACAGAATAAACAAAGATACAACCAGAAGAAATTTAAGTATTTTCTGTTCGTTTGTTATTATAGTTGGAGCTTTAGTAGCATTAATTAGTTTTATAATTCCACAACTTTTATTGAGTATTCAATCAGTTATAGTTAACGCACCAACTTATTTAAAAGATTTAGGAACATGGATTCAAAATACTTTCTCTAGTTCTGAAGTAGAAGCAAGTATTTTAGAAAACTATGATACTATTACTGAATACCTAACAACTGCTTTAAATAATGTTGTTTTACCTATGGCTAATTCAGCCATTGAAAAATTAAGTACTGGAATAGTTGGTATATTCTCATTTATCTTTAATTTCGCAATTGGTTTAGTATTTGCTGTATATATTCTAGCTAATACAAGAAAATTTGGAGCAGGTTTAAGAAAAACTTTATATTCTATATTTGATACAAATAAAGTTAATAACTTTATTGATGAAGTAAAACATATTAATCATGTTTTTGGTCAATTTATGGTTGGAAAAATATGTGACTCAGGAACAATTGGTCTATGTACTTTATTATTCCTAATCATATTTAAATATCCATATCCACTACTAATTGCTGTAATTATTTGTTTAACTGATTTAATACCATACTTTGGACCATATATTGGATCTATTCCATCAGTTTTACTAATCTTACTTGTAGATCCAGTAAAAGCATTAACATTTATATTATTTATGGTAATCTTACAACAAATTGATGCTAATCTTATTACACCAAGAATTCAAAAACAAGCAACAGGTTTACCATCATTCTGGGTATTATTTGCAATTACCTTATTTGGTGGGTTATTTGGTATAATTGGTCTTCTTATAGGTGTACCATGTTTTACAATTATTTATGAATTATGTAATGAACATGTTGAAAAGAGATTGAAGAAAAAGAATATGCCAGTTGAAACAGACTATTATACAAAAATAAATGTTGTAGAAGAAAAGAGAATCAAAGCTAAAATAGATGGAAAAAACAACTTGTAATGAAGTTGTTTTTTTTCATATAATAAAGATGTAGGAACACTTAATTTCACTTAAGTTGCCTATTATAGTATAAGCTACATAAACGGTAGTTTTTTTATATAATACCAAGCACGCTTAGTATTAATATAAAAATAATAATACATTGAATGAATAATAAAATATCTTTAAAGTTACCACCTCCATTAATCTCTAAACGATTTTAATTGAAAATCAATCAAAACCCCCTGATGAAGTTAATGGCAACTACGGAAAACATTCACGTTCCTGGGTGTATATTATAGAGGATATTTTATTATTTTAAAGGACTTCGACAAATCTTGTCAAAAGTTTTTCATGAAAATAAAAAACAATAATTTGTTGTTTGAAAAATCAAATAAATGTGTTAACATAAAAACTTAAGAAATTGGTGGCGGTTTTTATGGGAACTCAAATAGACGAATTACCTAATGAAAAGTTATACAATTTAATAGTAGCTTATTTAGAAAAATTATATGGCGAATATAATTATACTCAAATGGACATGAATGAGTTTTCTAATATTGCAATGTCATCAATTGAAAATGCTTTAGAAAAATATACACCAAAAAACGAAAAAGAATTAGCAAAATGTATAAAAAAATCATCTACTTTAGCAATTGACAATCATATAAGAAAAAAGATGAAAGATGAAACTGTGTGTTTATCTTTTGTTACTAGCTATTTGCATGACAAAATAAGCTTAGTTAATACTTATGATGAAGCGTTAATAGAATTTAATAATATTGTAAAATTTATAAGAAGATACGTTGTGGTGTCAGAAATACTTTTTGATTTAATAAAAACAGATGAAAAGTTGGATAAAATCTTATCATTTATTATAAATCATGATAAAGAAAAGATTGTTGAAGGAAAAAGCAAAAACATATTTAAAGATGATGTCTCTATTTCTTTAATTGAAGCTTATTGCATCAATAATAATATTCAAATAAAAGAAACAATAACTGAAGACGAATTAACAGATTATATTAAAAGAGTAGAAGAAAGCTTTTTTGAAGATAATATAAAAATATATTTCCAAGATGTTGGAAGGACAAAAATACTAAGTAGGTTTGAAGAAGAGAGTATTGCATATGCCGCTTTAGAAGGTGACAAGGAAGCACTTAAAGTATTAGCGGAATCACATTTAAGATATGTTATAAAAATTGCTAAAGGATATAGAGGACAGGGATTACTTTTCTTAGATTTGATTCAAGAAGGTAATATTGGCCTAATAAAGGCTACAAAAAAGTTTGATGTGAGAAGAGGGTATAGATTTAAAACATATGCCGAGTGGCTAATTCGCGAAGAAATTCGAATTGCAATAGCTAATAATTCGAGAAATATAAGAATACCTTATGCAACTTTTTATCAAATAGAAAAATATAAAAGGACAAAAAGAGGTTTAATATCTGAAATAGGAAGAGAACCAACTTTAGAAGAAATAGCTAAATTTATGGGAATTTCAAAAAGAAAAGCTAAGAATTTAGAGAAATTAGTGAATGATACTTATAGTTTGAATGAACCTGTTGATGATTCGGAAGAAAATGAGATTTCAATGTTTATACCAAGTGAAGATATTGGACCAGATGAGATGACTATAAACAATAGCTTAGCAGTTCAAGTAAGAGAATTATTTAAGAAAGTTGAATTAACTGATATTGAAGCGCTTGTTTTAATTTTAAGATGTGGACTTGATGGCGATAGACCATTATTGTTTCGCGAAATAGGGAAAATTATCGATAGAACGGAAAATAGGGCACAACAGATATATGAGCAAGCTCTTGCTAAATTTAGACTTTTTGAAGATATAAAAAAATATGTTGATTATACTGATAATCCAGAACGTTCTGTTAAATATATTGATTGTGCAAGGGAACAATATGAAAAAACCGGTAATTACTATAAACAAATTGTTATGAAATAAACTCACTATGTGAGTTTTTTTATACCCTTTTTCTTACTTATTTGGTATAATGAAAGTAGGGTGAAAATATGGATAGCATATTTGATTATAAATTATCTGATATGCAAGAGTATTTTACTAGTATAGGGGAAAAGAAATATAAGGCAAAACAATTATTTGAATGGCTTTATAAAAAAAGAGAATTTAAGTTCTCTAATATGAGTAATATTAGTAAAAGCTTGCAAGAAACACTAGAGTCAGACTTCACTACTTCTATGCTAATCTTAAGAAAAAAACAAACTAGTAAACTAACAAATAAATACTTGTTTGAATTAGATGATGGTAACTTAATAGAAGCAGTGTTAATGAGACATGATTATGGGTTGTCCGTTTGCGTATCAAGTCAAGTTGGTTGTAATATGGGTTGCACATTTTGTGAGTCCGGTAGACTTAAAAAAGTGCGTGACTTACAGGCTGGTGAAATTGTAAGACAGATACTTATGATTGAAAATGATATTAAGGAACGTATTTCATCAGTAGTTGTAATGGGTATTGGAGAACCATTTGATAACTATAAAAATATTATGGATTTCATAAGAATCATAAATGATAATAATGGAATTGGTATTGGAGCAAGACATATTACTGTTTCAACAAGTGGGTTAGTACCAAAAATTTATGATTATGCAAATGAAGACTTGCAAACAAATTTAGCATTATCACTCCATGCACCAAATAATATTTTAAGAACTAAGTTAATGAAAGTTAATATAGCTTATCCATTAGAAGAAGTAATGGCCGCATTAAAATATTATATTGAAAAAACTAATAGAAGAGTAACAATTGAATATTTATTATTAGATAAAATTAATGATACGGAAAATTGTGCAAAAGAGCTTGCTAATTTAATAAAAGGAATGAATGTCTATGTTAATTTAATTCCTTATAATGAGACAAGTCATATTGAGTATAAAAAGAGTAGTAATGAAACCGTTATGAAATTTTATGATACATTAAAAAAATTAGGCATTAACGTAACTATAAGAAAAGAGTTTGGTGGCAACATTGATGCTGCATGTGGACAGTTACGAGCTAGTGAGGTGGAAAAATGAAGTCATTTTATATAACTGATTCAGGAAGAGTAAGAAGTCATAATGAAGATTCAGTAACAATAGTAAAAAATGCTGCATCTGAACATTTAATGATTGTTGCCGATGGTATGGGAGGTCACAGGGCTGGCGAAGTTGCTTCTTCTATGGTAGTAACTCAAATTGGTTCTAAGTTCAAAGCTTTATCAACTATTGGTACAAAAATTGATGCTGTTAATTGGCTAAAAGAAAATGTTCAAGAAATTAATGCAAATATTATTAAATATTCAGAAGAACATCTTGAATCAATGGGTTTAGGAACAACTTGTGTTATGGCACTTTTAACTAAAGAATTTTTACTTTTTGTTAATATTGGCGACTCTAGTGGCTTTGTTTTTAAAAATGGTAAGTTGAAAAAAATAACAAGAGATCATACATTAGTAAATTTTTTAGTTGAAACTGGTGATTTATCAGAAAATGAAGCAGTTAATCATCCTAAGAAAAATGTACTTATGAAAGCACTAGGTGCAGCTGATCAATGTGAAATAGATATATTTGATGTTGAAACAGATATTGATGCCATTATGCTTTGCAGTGATGGCTTAACAAATATGTTAACAAAAGATCAAATTGAAAAAGTATTAAATGAAACAGAAATAAGTGTTGAAGATAAGTTAATTAAACTAATAAAAAAATGCAACGTAAGAGGTGGACAAGATAACATATCAATAGCTTATCTAGTTAAAGAAGAAAGAGAGGCATAAGCATGATAATGAAGGGTCAAAAGATAAACGACCGCTACCAAATCATTAAGACGATTGGTGAAGGTGGAATGGCCAACGTTTATCTTGCATATGATACTATTCTAGATAGAAATGTTGCAGTTAAAGTTTTACGTGGTGATTTAGCAACAGACGAAAAATTTGTTCGTCGTTTCCAGAGAGAAGCATTATCAGCTTCTTCCTTAAGCCATCCAAATATTGTTGAAGTTTATGATGTCGGTGAAGATAATGGTTCATACTACATAGTAATGGAATACATTGAAGGAAAACACTTAAAACAAATGCTAAAGAAACGTGGTAATTTAACATTAACTGAAGTTGTTGATATCATGTTACAAGTAACTGACGGTATGAGCGCTGCCCATGATTCGTATATCATACATCGTGATATTAAACCACAAAATATCATGATTTTAGAAAATGGTCTTATAAAAATAACTGACTTTGGTATTGCAATGGCATTAAATTCAACTCAGTTAACTCAAACAAATTCAGTTATGGGTTCAGTTCATTATTTACCGCCAGAACAAGCAAGTGGAAAAGGAGCGACTATCCAAAGCGATGTTTACTCAATGGGTATTTTAATGTATGAACTTTTAACTGGAAGTCTTCCATTTAGAGGAGATAATGCAGTTGAAATTGCATTAAAACACATTAAAGAAGAATTTCCAAGTATTAAAGAAAAGATACCAAGTTTACCGCAATCAATTGAAAATATAATTATGCGTGCAACAGCTAAAAATGTTAAAAATAGATATGCAGATGCTAAAGAAATGCATGACGATTTAAAAACAGCGTTATCTGATGCTCGTGCTGGAGAACCAAAACTTCAGTTTGCTTATCCTGAAGATGAAGGAGAATCTTCTAAAAAGAAGATGGTTGAAATAGAAGAAGAAAAACCAGTAGAATCAAAAGAAAATCTGAAGAAAGAATCAAAAAAAGATAAGAAGAAAAAAGAAAAAGAAGTAGAAGTAGAAGAAGATTTAGAAGATACAGATGTAGATATTAAAGCAAAACAAATAACAGATACTGATCTTAAGAAAAAAGAAAATAAATTGTTAATTATTTTAGCAATAATATTTACAAGTATTGTTGTAATAACAACCACTTTAGTTCTTTTAGTTCCAAGAATTACAAAAGTTAAAAGTATAGTGGTTCCTGATGTATCTGGCAAAACTGTTTTAGAAGCTGAAAGAGAATTACAAGCTTTAGGCTTTGAAATAGATGAACAACAAAAGGAAACTCCATCAACAGAAATAGAAATTGGTCATGTTGTTAAAACATCTCCACAAGCCGGAAGTAAAAGAAAAAAAGGTGCTGTCATAACTATATATATATCAAGTGGAGAAAATGGTTATGTTGTTGAAGACTTAACTGGTTTAAATTATCAAGAACAAAAAGGCGTTTTAGAAAGAATGTATAATTTATACGTAATTGTTAAAGAAGAAGAAAATGATGAATTAAATGCTGGTGAAATAATTCGTACGGAACCAGCAGCTGGAGCAACTCTTACTGAAGGAGATACAATTACTTTATATATACCTAATAAAACTACTGATTATCCTGACTTCACTTCTGGAGAATACACATTAAAACAAATTGAAGAATGGTGTGAAAAATATAGTATTTACCTAGATCCACAATATATAGAAACTGAAGAATATGTTCCGGGTACTATTTTCAACCAAACACCAAAACCTGGAATATCAGCTGCTCCAAATCAAACACTTACAATCTATATTGCTGAAGAACCAGCAAGTGATAGACCTGCTGAAGAAATAGATGCAGAAGATAACGATGTGGAGTAATAGATATGACCGGAAGAATAGTTAGCATTATTAGTAATCTATATACAGTAGATGCAAATGATGAACTATATAAATGCCGTGCAAGAGGAAAGTTCAGAGAGCAAAAGCAAACTCCTTTAGTTGGTGATATAGTTGAATTTGATGAAAACAAAAAATATATTCTAAAGATAATGCCAAGAAAAAATGAATTATCTAGACCAACAATTGCTAATGTTGATAAATGCGTAGTTGTAACTAGTTGCAAAAGGCCTGATTTTTCATCAAGCCTTTTAGATAAAATGCTTACAAATATTATACTTTCATCAGTTGAACCAATTATTGTATTTACAAAATATGATTTATTAACTAAAGATGAAAAAGAAGAGTTTGATAACTTAATCAAATACTACAACGATATAGGTATTGATACACTTATTAATACAAACCTAGCTAAATTAGAAAAACTAATATCAGGTGCAACTGTAACATTAACAGGGCAAACAGGTGCAGGTAAATCTTCAATAATTAATAAATTAAATAAAGATTTAAATTTAAAAACTGATGATATTTCTGAAGCATTAGGTCGAGGTAAACATACAACTAGACATGTTGAATTATATAAAGTTAAAGATTATTATATCGCAGATACGCCTGGTTTTTCCGCTTTAGATGTAATAGATGATAAAGATAATATTCGCTTTGCATTCTATGAGTTTGATAATGACGGATGTAAATTCCGTGATTGCAAGCACCTTAATGAAATAGGTTGCAAAGTAATAGATGATGTTGAAGCTGGTATTATCCTAAAAAGTAGATATAGCAATTATAGAGATATGGTGATTAAATGAAAACAAGTATTTCTTTCTTAAAAAGTAAATATGATCGTGCTGAAGCGATTGCTAAAATCATGGAAACTGATACAGATTATATTCATGTTGATATGATGGACGGAATCTTTGTTGAAAGAAGTGTTTTATCAATAAGTGAAGTTAAAGACTTGCTAAGTAATTCTAAAAAATTATTAGATATTCATTTAATGGTAGCGCACCCAAAAAATTATATTAATGAACTTGCAGAATTAAATGCAAAATATATAACTATTCATGCGGAGATTCAAGATGATATTAATGAACTTATTGATTTAATTCATTCATATGGCATATCAGCCGGAATTGCTATTAATCCTGAAAGTGGAGTAGATTCTATTAATGATTATTTAGATAATATAGAATATGTTCTTATTATGGGAGTAGATCCTGGGTATGGCGGACAAGAATTGAAGTTAGAAAGTGTAAAAAAAATAGAAGAACTTCAAAGTTTGCGCGAACAATACAATTACCATTATCAAATATCACTAGATGGTGGAGTTAATGATAAAACTAGACCACTTTTAAATGGCTTAGATATTATAGTATCGGGTTCATATGTGTGCATATCAGATAATTATCAAGAAATTATAAATACACTAAGGTGACTTAGTGTATTTTTTTTCTTAATCTAATATGGTATATTATATATAAGAATAGGAGAGTATTTTATGAAAATAGTAAAAGAATATATTATGAATTTCTTTAATGGATTTTGTATGGCACTTGCAGATTCTGTACCAGGTGTATCAGGAGGTACAATTGCGTTTCTATTAGGTTTTTATGATAAATTTATTGATTCTTTAGATGACTTATTTAGAGGAAAACTAGAAGATAAGAAAAAAGCCCTTATTTTCCTAATTAAAATAGGAATAGGTTGGGTAGCTGGATTTGCAGCATCTGCTACAATTTTATCTAATCTTTTTTCAACTAAGATATATTTAATGTCATCATTATTTATTGGTTTTATTATTGCAGCAATACCATTAATAATAAAGCAAGAAATAGACTCATTTAAAGGGCATTTAAAAAATCTAATATTTACTCTTATTGGTATAATATTAGTTGTAACAATTACATTATTAAATGGTAATACAAACTTAAATATAAACTTAGGTGATGCTAATTTATTTACTTATATTTATATATTCTTTGCTGCATCAGTAGCAATAACTGCCATGGTCTTACCAGGAATTTCAGGATCAACACTTTTACTAGTATTTGGTTTATATATTCCAATTATGGGTGCAATTAAATCTTTATTAACATTAGACTTCAGCGTATTGCCAGTATTAATAGTATTTGGATTTGGGGTTCTTTTTGGAATTATCTTCTTTGTTAAATTAATTCGTTATCTTTTAACAAATTATAGAAGTGCAGTATGTTATACAATTATTGGTATGATGCTTGGATCTTTATATTCAATAGTTATGGGACCAACTACTTTAGATGAACCTTTAAAAATGTTAACATTTGAGACTTTTGATATTTTATTCTTTGCTATTGGAATAATCATAATTGGAGCACTTGAAATTATAAGAGTTAAGCTAAATAAAGCCGATGTGTAAACAAGTAAAATAATTGTCAAAATATGTTGAATATAAGGAAATTTACTGATAAAATTTTAATTAGAGTAAATAATAATAGGGAAAGGGAGAGAAAACATTATGACAAACTCTAAAAAACAAGTAAGAAAAAATAGAAGAAATAAGAAAGGAATATTAATATTAATCGTTCTATTAGCTATTGGATTCGCAGCTGTAACTACAACATTATATATTAATGGTACAATTAGAATCGGGGCAAATCAAAAAAACTTTGATGATAAATTAGTTTTTACAAGTGCTAATATAAGTTATGATCAAAAATCATCAAATGTATTACAAACGACTATTACTCCTATTGGAGAAGATGGAGTTAAAACATTAGAATTTTCTGTTGGAGTTTTCAAAAATATTGGAGAATATGCAACAGTAAATTATACAATAATGAATGATTCACAATATATAGCAGAACTAGAAGATATTGTATGTAAAGTATTTGATGAAGAGGAAACAGATATTACTGATAAAGTTTCTCAAAGAAAAGAATATATTAGTTTAGAAACTAGCAGTTTTGGCGCTAATAAAGAACTTAACCCTGGCTCTTCAACTAGTGGCTATTTAACAGTTACAATGATCAAATCTTATGTTGGTTCTACAGCAGTAGCAGATGAAGAGAAATCTGAAGATACTGACACAAAAACATATACTATTAAATGTACAATCAAAGCAAATGCTAAATCTAATTCAGCATCTAGCGATAACGATGACGCAAGTGGTAGCGCTAGCGCATAATAAAACAGTAGAATAAAAACTAATTAAAAAGTGGTGAGAAATATGTATAAATATATAATGCAACTATGCACAATATTGTTAACTATTTCTCTTTTATTCTTTAATATTTATTTTATAAAATCAGCTAGTTACGGTATTACAATATTAGTATTATTCGGTTGTTTAATAATAAGTAGATTAATATCTGGTTATAGAAGACCTGATAAAAGAGATTTTATTTATAAAGAGATTTTAATAATAGGGTTGGCTTTTTTAATACAAAGTGTGTTATATTTAATATCTTCTAAAAGTGGTTTTAATACCAATTTTAGTTCGATGTTTAAGAATTACATTTCTAAAACAACAATATTTTCAGTTTTCTTGATAGTTTTTATAAGAGAGATTATAAGATATATAGTTGTAAATATAGAAACTAGAAGAAAAATATCTAAAGTATTAATTAACTTATTACTATTGATATTGTGTGTTTTAGTAGATTTGAGTGTTGCAACTAAAATATACACATTTACATCATTTACTTTAGTATATGATTTTATAGCGTTATTCTTAATACCTAGTGTAGCTAAGAATATACTATTAAACTATTTAAGTGTGACTAATGGTTTTGTACTTACATTCTCGTATGTACTAATAATGGATTTATATATCTATTTTATGCCAGTTACACCAAACTTAAATACGTTACTAGAAGCTGTAACATTATTAGTATTCCCTTATGTAGTTTATGCTATGTATAATAGTTTCACTGCAAGAAGAGTACTAATAGAAAAAAAAGAATTAAAAAAAGAAAATAAATTAGTAAATACATTATCAATTATTATTTTTGGTATTCTTGTGTGCTTAGTATCAAGAGAGTTTAAGTACTCTATGATTGGAATTGGCTCTGGCTCAATGACTGGTACTATAAATAAAGGCGATGCAATAATTTACCGAAGATATGAAGGAAATGAAAACTTGAAGGACAAAGTAATTGTTTTTAGAAAAAGCAATGTCTTAATTGTCCACAGAGTTATAAAGAGTTATGTGCTTGATAATGGGACAATCTATCAAACCAAGGGAGACTACAATGATAGTCCAGATAGTTGGGTTGTTACAGATGAAGATATAGTTGGTGTAGTTGAAAAACGAGTGCCATTTATAGCTTGGCCATCTGTTATATTAAGTGAAATATTTTAAAAAGTGAGTGGTTAGAATGGATAAGGTAGAATTACCAGTATTGAAAGGAAAAAGTAGTCAAAAGTATATACCAATGACAGTCATTGTGGGTATTGTTATACTTGTGGTTTTGTTGTTGATAACTAGTTTATCTTTAACAATCAAAAAGACATATAAAATTAACTACAGTGATTCATCTGACTTAGATTATAAAGTATATTTAAAACCAAATGACTATTTTGAATCAAAATATTTAGGAAAACAAAAGCAATATATTTCAACATTAATTGATTATGTTGATGCTGATTTCACATATAGATTCTCAAGTGATGATGATATTGACATTGATTATGAATATTATATTCTAGCAAATCTTGTCATTACAAACACAGATGGAAAAACTATTAATGAGAAAAAAGAATACTTATTAAGTACTAAAAAAGTAACGGCAGAGAATAATAGATTAAGTGTTAATGAAAACGTTAAAATTGATTATGACAAGTATAATCAATGGGCTAAAGAATTCATTGAAACTTATAAATTAACTGCAAATGCTAATTTAATAGTTAGTCTAAATGTAGATGTTAAAGGATCTAAAAAAGAATTTGATAAAACTGTTTCCGATAGAGGAGTTATTACTCTAAATATTCCATTAACCACTAAAACAGTAGATATTTCTATGGATTACGAATTATCTAATAATAAAAATGCTGTTTTACAATACAGTGAAGCAATTATTAAAAATAAAACATTGTTTACTGGAGGAATCGCATTTATTGTTTTGGATATTATAGGTATTATATCTATTATTGCTTACATAATTATAAATAGAGATGAACAGGAACGTTATCGTGTTGCTCTTAATAAAATTTTAAGAGACAACGAAAGATATATAAGTGAAACAATTATTACTGAGAGAGTAGAAGACATGATGAAAACTAGATCATTAAGAATTGAAGTTGTAAAAACCTTTAATTCCTTAATGGATATTCGTGATAGTTTAAATAAACCAATTTTATATCACGAAGAAAAACATGGTGAACAAGCTGTATTCTATATCATCAGTGAACGAGTTGGTTACATATATGTCATGAGCGTTGAAGATTTCATAAAAACTAAAAAGAAATAATTTAATTAAAAAGAATTAGAAAATAATTTCTAATTCTTTTATTGTTTATTTTTTTTATACGCTTTTATATAATTATTGTAGGTGATGATATGAGTAATATTTTAGATTACGTAAAACAACATAAAAATAAAACATTAAAAGAATTTCCTTTCAATAATGTTGATAATGTAATATTATCATCTATTTCTTATCTTGATTTTGGAAGTATCCTAAAGAATAGAAAATTATCAGTTGAAGAAGCAGGTTATTTATTTTTTAATAAGTATACTAAAAAGGAATTAAATAATAATTTATTTTCGGTTACTGCTGCAATTAAGATATTCAAAGCAATTTATAAAACAAATAGATATAAAAATTTGATCCTTTATAATTATATCTATAAGACAAGTATAAATAAACAATTCTCCGCAGTTTTTATTGATATTGATGAAAATATAACATTTATTTCTTTTGAAGGGACTGACGAATTAGTAAGTGGCTGGAGAGAAGACGCCGAATTGGTTTATAAATATCCAGTAGAATCACAAAAAGAAGCTATTAAATATATTAATAGAAATATAAGTATGTTTTCAAATAGAGATTATTTAGTTGGAGGACATTCAAAGGGTGGCAATCTAGCCTTAGTTGCAACTATGAATGCAAATCCAATAGTAAGATCAAAAATAAAGACAATATATATGAATGATGGAGTAGGTTTAAAGGAAAAACAACTTAATTCTAAAAAATATAAATGTGTAAAGAATAGAATAGTAAGAATAATTCCAGATCATTCAATATTTGGTTTAATTAATAAACATGATGTAGATCCAATCGTAATTTACTCAAAGAAAAAAGGTGTAATGGCTCACAATATTTTATATTGGGAAACAGAAGGAACAGACTTTGTTCCAGCAAAACTATCTTTATTTAGTAAAAAATTAAATGAAAAACTAAAGAATTGGATTGAAACCTATGATGATAATCAAAGAAAAGAGGTTGTAGATGATATCTTTCAAATATTTGCAAGAGCCAATATAACTAATGTTTTAGCAATAAAAAAGGGAACAATTAATAAGCTTATTAGTATTAGACAAGAGTCTAAGCGGCTAAGTCCAAAATCCAAAAAAGCTCTTGATGAACTAATAAACCTCTTAATTGCTTTATTAAAAGAAGAATCAAGTAATTATATTAGTAGTAAGTTTTCTAAATTAAAACATTAATTTGACATAATTTTATTAAATTAAATATATATTATTGACGATTACTATGGTATAATTTTATTATAGATACGAAGGTAATAATATGGAATTTGAAACTAAAAATCTTGAAGTTAAAAAATTTATTCCTGAATACATTAATATTATGTATCAAACATGGGGAACCGATCGTGATGTGGGCAAATATATGCCTGGTTTTAGAGTGGACTGGGATATTGAAGGTTTTAAAGATTATATTATCCGTACGTATAAAGATGAATATCACACAAGAGCAATTATAAAAGAAAAAAGCAGTAATAGAATAATTGGTAATATTTCTTTATACCAAGAAGATAGTAGAAGTAAATCAGTTACCATTTGGTTAATAAAAGAATGTTGGAATAAAGGATATGGAAAAGAAGTCTTAAAATATATCGTTAAAGAACTTAAGAAAACTGATTTAGGAAGTATCTATGCAACATGCGATGCAAGAAACTTAGGTGCAAAAACAATTTTAGAAAAATGTGAATTTGAACTAATTGATTCAATACCAAATTATCGTGAAGATATAGATGGTAATATTGGTGATGAATTACTATATGAAATTGAATTAAAAAAAGTGCAATATTAAACAAGATTTAAATCTTGTTTTTTTATTGTTCAAAAGTTTATAATAAATTCAAAGGTGATGGTTATGAAAAGATGTTCTTGGGTTAATTTAAATAATGATCTTTATATAAATTATCATGATTATGAATGGGGAGTACCATCTCATGATGATACTTATCTTTTTGAAATGCTGTTACTTGAATCATTTCAAGCAGGATTATCATGGGAATGTGTTTTAAATAAGCGAGAATATTTTAAAGAAGCTTTTGATAACTTTGATTATAAAATAATATCTAAATACGATGAAGAAAAAATAGAAGAACTCATGAATAATAAAAATATAATAAGAAATAGTCTAAAAATAAAAGCTGCTATTAACAATGCTAAAATATTTATGGATATACAAGAGAAGTTCGACTCTTTTGATAAATATATTTGGTCTTTTACAAATGGCGAAGCAGTAGTTGGCAATGGGACTAATACAACATCAGTTCTATCAGATAAAATATCAGCTGATTTAGTTAAAAGAGGAATGAAGTTTGTTGGAAGTACAATTATATATTCATATCTTCAAGCAATCGGTATTATTAATGATCATGAAGATACTTGTCGTTTTAAAAATAATTGACATTATTTATAATTAATATATAATAAAGCATTAAAAGGAGAGATAATAATGGGGAATGAAAAAAGATATTACAATCGAAATAGTATTATAGAAAATTATTCTAATATTGCAGCTTATCAAATTGATTTACTTCCATTTGAAGTACAAATGGCTGTAGCAGAAAGAATCTATGCAACTCGCTTAAACAGAGCAAGAGAACAAGGATCAATAGTAATAACCGGAAAAATACATCCAATATTTGAACAATATTTTAAACTTAATGGATGCGTTGTAGATGTCTCAAATGAATATGTTCAAGTATCAAAAGTAACTAGTGTAAGTGATGATACATACATAGTATCAGAAGAATCGAAGAATTTATTAGATTATTATTTAAATCTTGTTATTTCTGCTAGATTAGATGCTTTTGAAAGCTATTTTAAACGCCTTGGTGTAGAAAATCTTGAGACTGCTCCTTTAACTAGAGAACAATATCTAGCATTAATGAGTATAAGAAATGAATTTGTTGATTCTATAAGTATTGAATTAACACAAGAAGAACTTGAAGGTATTATTGCAGCTGAATTGTATTTTATATTAGAAACCATAAAAACTAATAAAAAAGGAACTGTTCCTGATTATTTAGCAGATACTTATAAAGATTACTTATTAAAATGTGATGCCATGAGAGATATACATAAGGTCATGGTAGACATATCTGAAGGTAAAGATGCAGAAATATTTCCGGTTAGTTTTTTAAGTCTTTGTGAAAAACGTAGAAATAAAGACAAGAATTAAAAAAAATAAAAGGGGAAGAATAATTATGATGAGTATTAATTTTAATAAAGATGACTATATTAAAAATTATAGATTAACATTAAGAGAGTTTCATTTAATGGGCCCTGATTTACAACTTACTTATGCACACAGATTATGTAAGGACATAGTTGAAAAAATACCAAATATAGGTGATGAACATAATACAACCGATTATATTCCAACATCACGATTTGCTACATATTTCAGAGCTAACGGTTGTCTAGTTAGTATAATTGATCATGGAGCTTTTGGTCTTACTACAAATATTAAACGCGTATCTAAAGATACTTATAAACCATCTGAATCTTCAGAAGAGTTACTTGAAGAATATAGACTAAAAGTTGGAACAGCAAAAGCTGAAATAATTGAAGAGTTACTAACTGAATATTTTTCTACACTTACAAGTGAGTTAGCAACAGATAAAAGAATGAATTTAAATCTAACAACAGTAGAAGAAATATTAACAACTTTTGAAAGCGAAATTTTATCAACAATATATTTAGGTGATGAATTTCCAACTAGAGAAGAAGGGGAAAGAATTATTTCCGCATATGATAAAGGAAATATTAAACTATCAAAAGTAGAATTATCTAATGAACAAATAGCAAAATTTATTGGAGCAGAATTAGCTCAAGGTATATATCATCTTGAATTAGGAGAAGATGTAATCCTATCTGGCTCTGATTCTATGTTAATGGAATACTGTGATTATTTAAGAAGTTTAAATTATCAAGTTATTGAGACTGAAGAAAAAGCAGTAGTTAGAAAGATTGTTTAAGAAATTATATTGCAATTTCTTCTGAATAAAAGTATAATTATATTGTAACTATAAAGACAAAGAACAAGAGGAGTAAAATAATTTAGTTATTAGGGATGAAAGGTCAGAGACTGAAAACCTTTCTTAATGAGATTATTTGAAGGTAGCTTGGGAGTTGTTATTCTGAAAATATAGTAAGAATAAACGTTACTCGCGTTAAGAGGTAAGAGAAAAAAATAAGGTGGTACCACGATTCTTCGTCCTTTGGAGAATCGTGTTTTTTTATTCAGGAGGGTCATGGAGACAGTAGTACATAAATATTTTATCTTAAACAGCGATTTGGAAGTATTAGTTTTTATAAAGAATGATGATACTCCAACATTATTCTTACCAAGAATTAGCAATAATGAAGTGACTGAATTTTCATTTCATAAAAAACTAATAAAGCTTTTTAAAGATGTGGGTGTTGATTTTACTTATACAACATTTTTAAAATCATCTTCAACTACAAGCGATCGTGAAATTCTAAGGTATGTAAATAAGAAAAAGGTTTATGAAAAAGATAAACATACGCGAAAATATTATTTAACATTTGCTGACTTTGATGATGAAACTATAAGAAGTATTAATGAGTTATGTGCATCATACAACATTTTACCTTATTATGTTTCTGTTTATGAATTAGACCGTTTTGCAACAAAAGATTTTCAATATGAAAAAAAGGGCTTAGCTCAAGTTGAATGCAATGTAAGAGATGCATTAAAGGTATTAAAAATAAAATTAAAGTAGAAAGGGTGATTATCATGTTAGATACTAAATATGATAATAAAAAAATAGAAGAAGGAAAATATAAATTTTGGAAAGAAGCAGGGTATTTTAATTCAGGTGATAAAGGTAAAAATCCTTATTCAATAGTAATTCCGCCACCTAATGTTACCGGCAAATTGCATTTAGGCCATGCTTTAAATGTATCTATTCAAGATATTATAATCCGTTACAAAAGAATGCAAGGTTTTGATTGCATGTGGTTACCAGGTATGGACCATGCAGCAATCGCAACTGAGGCAAAAGTTGTTAAAAGATTAAAAGATAAAGGAATAGATAAGTACGAATATGGTAGAGAAAAATTCTTGGATGCTTGTTGGGATTGGACTCATGAATATGGAGGTAATATTCGTGATCAATGGGCTAAGATGGGAATCTCTGTAGATTATAATAAAGAGAGATTTACTTTAGATGAAGGATTAAATAAAGCCGTAACAAAAGTATTTGTTGATTACTATAATGAAGGTTTAATCTACCGAGGAGAAAGAATTATCAACTGGGATCCAGTTGCTAAAACTGCTTTATCAAATGAAGAAGTTATTTATAAAGACGTACAAGGGGCTTTCTATCATTTAAAATACTTTATTGAAGGTACAGATGAATTCTTAGATGTTGCAACAACTAGACCAGAAACTTTATTTGGTGATACAGCTGTTGCAGTTAATGAAAATGATGAAAGATATAAAAAGTATGTTGGTAAAAATGTAATACTTCCAATTGTTAATAAAGCAATTCCAATTATTACAGATGAACATGCTGATCCAGAATTTGGAACAGGTGTAGTTAAAATAACTCCAGCTCATGATCCTAATGACTTTGAAGTAGGTAACCGTCATAACTTAGAAAGAATTGTAGTTATGAATCCAGATGCTACCATGAATGAAAATGCTGGCAAGTATGTTGGTATGACTCGTGAAGAATGTAGAGAAGCTTTATTAAAAGATTTAGAACAAGAACGATTACTTATAAGCATTGAACCAATGACTCATTCAGTTGGTCACTCTGAAAGAACAGATGTTATGGTTGAACCATACTTATCAAAACAATGGTTTGTGCGTATGGGTGATTTATCTAAAAAAGTTTTAGATATGCAAAAAGAAAAGTCTGAAAAAGTTAACTTTGTACCAGAAAGATTTGAGAAGACATTAACGCATTGGATGGAAATATCTTATGACTGGTGTATTTCTCGTCAACTATGGTGGGGACATAGAATTCCTGCATGGTATAAAGACGAAGAAGTTTATGTAGGCGAGAAAACTCCTGCTGGTGATGGATGGGTTCAAGATGAAGATGTATTAGATACATGGTTCTCAAGCGCACTTTGGCCATTCTCAACATTAGGTTGGCCGGAGAATACTGAAGACATGCAAAGGTATTTCCCGAATGATGTTTTAGTAACAGCGTATGATATTATCTTCTTCTGGGTTGCACGTATGGTCTTCCAATCAGAACATATTACAAATAAAGCACCATTTAAAGATTGCATAATTCACGGACTTATTCGTGACAAGCAAGGAAGAAAGATGTCTAAGTCTTTAGGTAATGGTGTTGATCCTATGGATATGATAGAAAAATATGGAGTAGACGCATTAAGATATTACTTAACAACTGATGTAGCTTTAGGAACTGATCTTCGTTTTGATGAAGAAAAACTAACAAGCACATGGAACTATATAAATAAAATTTGGAATGCATCGCGTTTCGTATTAATGAATATTGAAGACTTGAATGAAATAACTTTAGATAATTTAACAGATGAAGATAAATGGATTTTAACTAAATACGAAAATGTCTTAAAGAGTACAATTAAACATATGGAAAAATATGAATTTAATTTAGTAGGCGCAGAAACTTATGAATTCATTTGGGAAGATTTCTGTAGTAACTATATTGAATTTGCTAAATTCAATATTGAATCAAACACTACTAAATCAGTTCTTTATACAGTACTTTCTGGCATCTTAAAAATGTTACACCCATTCATGCCATTTGTAACTGAAGAAATTTATCAAATGTTACCATTTAAAGATAGTGATTCTATCATGATTAGTTCTTATCCAGAGTATGATAAATCATTAATATTTAAAGAAGAGTCTGGTAGTGTTGAAGAAAAGATTGAATTTATTAGAAACTTTAGAAATGTTAAAGCTGAAAATAATATTTCTAAAGATGCCAAAGTATTAATAAATACAAATGATGATATTATCATTAAATCATTAAAATTATCTGATGTCTTAACAAATCAAAAATTAGATATTAATTCTTACAATGTTAAAGCAGGTTCTATAGAAGCAACAATCTATTTTGAAAAACAAGTAACAGAAGAAGAATTAAAATTAAAAGAAAAACAAATTAATGATTTGAGAGTCTCAATTGAAAGAAGAAAGAATTTACTTGCGAATGTTAATTATGTTGCTAAAGCACCAGGGTCTTTAGTTAATAAAGAAAGAGAAACTTTAGCGAAAGAAGAAGAATTATTAAATAGCCTATTAAGTTAATAGGCTATTTGACATTTTATTATTATTAATTATAATATTTAAAAAGTTTTGAGGTGAATGCCTATGAAAAAGTTAGAAGAATATGAATTACTAGTAAGTGATGTTTTTTATCGTTGTTATCATATACTTGAATATATTAAAATAAAAAGCCCTTTAACTGATTTAGATAAAGAAGCGATTATGGCTACAATAATGACAGCATTAGTTGATAAAGAACTAATTGATCCAGATCGTGATTCATTAGATTTTGATAATTTATGCATAAGAGAAAATTATCCTACCGGTTATTATTATGAGAAGCATCCTTTTGTTCAAGGCTTTCCTTTATGGATGAAAGAACAAATGAGAAAATCTGTAGTAGCTATTTCCGGAAGCATGCCTATATCTGTTTCTCTATCAATATATGCCCCAGGTCAAACTAGATGTGTTTATGATATGAATACAGCTGTTAGCACACTTTTTGATGATTTCACTTTTTACGAAGTAGATTATGATTCTCCGACACGACCAGGAAAAAGAGCAGAGGATAGACCATTTCTAGAAGTGGAAATAGATGGCGTAGAGTATTTAGTAGATACATTAACAAAGAGATTATTTAGAAGTGATGAATTTAAACGTAGATATGGCTTTGAAATAAAAGACGTGGTTAGAAAATCTGAATTCAATAAAGAACAAAGAAAAATCTATGAAGAACAAACAACTGTTGTTACAGATTTTCATAGTTTTGCAATATACTTACATAGCACAGAAGATATGAGAAGATATTCTGAATTATCTCCTTTTTGTGCAGAACACAATTATGAAATAGAAAAAGCAAAAGAATTATATCCGGAAGTTCCTGTTTTAGTGAGGGAAATAGAAGAAGCAATCCAAAGAGATATGAAACAAAATCCATCTTTATATGAATCTTTAAAAAAATTAATATTAGGAAATAATGAAAAATAAAACTAACTAGTTATCTAGTTAGTTTTTATGTTAATTTAGGTTTATTTTGTTTATAAGCATCATAATATTTTCTTACATAACCTGCAACTCTATCTAAATCTTCATCAATCATTGCTTGATTTACTGAATCTGGATCATTACTATTTAAGATATCTAAATAAACACCATTAATATCTATAAACATTTTAAATGCATTAATTAAGAATTTGGCAGCTTCATTAATAGCTCTTTCTTCATCTTTAAATCTATTAATCCATTTTGTTATCTGTCTTATCATAAAGTGTTGATTTATTTCAACATTATAAGTATTATATTCATCCATAAAGAATGGATTAAAGCTACTTAGTAATTCTAAATCATCTTCATCTAAACACTTAAACATTTCAACTTTTAAAAATGCCGAAGCATCCATAAATTCAAAAGTTGCATCTAAGAATTTATTAATTGTCATTCTATTTGTTAAAAGTAAACTAAAATCATTTTTCTCAATCGCTCTTAGTATTTGTTTAAAAAATACTCTATCACTATCGGATATAATATCTAAAGCACTTTCACGATTTAGTTTTAAATACAAATCTTGAACTAAAATAGCTTGAAACATTTGGTTTGTTAATATATTTCTGCTTTTTACTAGCTCTCTATATTGTGGATTCATATTGACGAATATATAATCTAATCCAATATTAGGATCCCCTTGAAAATACATAGACATAGCGATTGCTATTTTTTGATTTAAATCATTAACTGGTATACCAATATTATTATTAGCAAGCATAACACACATTACTTTAAGCATATCTCTGTAAACTTTATTATTCATGTGAATCAACCCCTCACAAGTAGCTAATATTTTATTATATTTTCTTATTTATGTCAAAAATGAAATAATTTAGGCAAATACACATTGAATTTATGGTACAATTGTAGTAGATTAGAAAAAAGAAAGAGGTTTTGTTATGGAAAGAAAATTAACTGATCAAGAATTAGTAAGAAGAGAAAAAATGAACAAAATCCGTGAGGCAAATATAGATCCGTTTGGACAGAGATTTGATAGAACAGATTTTGCTTCAGATATAAAAGAAAAATATAAAGATATACCACATGAGGACTTTGATGCTATGAATGATACTGCAACAGTTGCAGGAAGAATCATGTTTATAAGAAAAATGGGTAAAGCATCATTCTTCAGTATTAAAGACAAAACAGATAAAATACAAATTTATATTTCAATAAATGATATTGGTGAAGAAGCTTATAATTTATTTAAAACTGCTGATATCGGTGATATCGTTGGTGTAAGTGGAAAAATAATGAAGACTCAAACAGGAGAAGTTACAATTAAATGTTTAGAGTATACTCATTTAGTTAAGGCTCTTCGTCCACTTCCAGAAAAATTCCATGGTTTAACAGATGTTGAAGAAAGATATAGAAGAAGATATGTTGATTTAATCATGAATGATGATTCAATGCGTGTAGCAATGATGAGACCAAAGATTATTAGATGTATTCAAAACTTCTTGGATAATTTAGGTTTTATTGAAGTTGAAACACCAATTCTAACAACTCTTTTAACTGGTGCAGCAGCAAGACCATTTGTTACTCACCATAATACACAAGATTTAGATATGTATTTACGTATTGCACTTGAATTAAATTTAAAGAGATTACTAGTTGGTGGTATGGAATCAGTTTATGAAATAGGTAGAACATTCCGTAATGAAGGAATGGATACTCAACATAATCCAGAATTTACCATGATGGAAGTATATCAAGCATATTCTAATTTAGAAGGAATGATGGATTTAACAGAAAGTATGTATCAAACTATAGCTGAAAATGTATGTAATAAAACAACATTTAACTATTTAGGTCATGAAATTGATCTATCTGGAAAATGGAAAAGAATCTCAATGGTGGATTCAATTAAAGAAGTTACTGGTATAGACTTTAAAAAAGAAATGACTGTTGATGAAGCATTAAAGTTAGCAGCTGAACACAATATTGAAGTAGAAGCACATGAACATACAGTTGGTCATATAATCAATTTATTCTTTGAGCATTATGTTGAAGAAACCTTAATTCAACCAACATTCCTTTATGGACATCCAGTTGAAATATCTCCATTAACTAAGAAGAATCCTGAAGATCCAAGATTCGTTGATAGATTTGAGCTTTTCATATCTGGACATGAATGTGCAAATGCTTATACAGAATTAAATGATCCAATTGATCAATTAGAAAGATTCGAAGAACAAGTAAAAGAAAAAGAACTTGGTAATGATGAAGCAAATGATATCGATTATGATTTCATTGAAGCATTAGAATATGGAATGCCTCCAGCTGGTGGTATAGGTTATGGAATTGATAGAATGATCATGTTATTTACAGAGTCAGATTCTGTAAGAGACGTTTTATTATTCCCAACAATGAAACCATTAAATAAAGATAACTAAAATAGTCAAAAAATAATTTGACTATTTTTTATACCTCTTGACAAAGCTGTTTTAAAGGTGTAATATTCATTTAACAATTATTTGGAGGGGCAGTATGGTAAGAAGTATTTGTTTTATTAATTTTATAATATTTCACACAAATACTTTTTATCTTGCCTTAAATTAAACGATAGTTAAATACTATCGTTTTTTGTACCTTAAAAGGAGTTGAAGTAAAATGGGTATTGAAACATTATTAAACATTATTAAAGATTATGCACCACAAGATAAACAATTAATTATTCGTGCTTATGAATTTGCAAACTCTGTTCATCGAGGTGTTTTAAGAAAAAGTGGGGAACCTTATATTATTCATCCAATTGCTGTTGCTTGTATTTTAGCCGAGATGCATGCAGACGTTGATACAATATGTGCGGGTCTTTTACATGATGTTATTGAAGATGGTAAAGGAATAACAAAAGAATATCTTGCAGAGTTATTTAATCCAACGATTGCATATCTTGTTGATGGTGTAACTAAGTTACCTAAATTTGGAGATCAAAAGAGCAAAGGAGAAACTGATGCATTCAATAGAAGAAAAATGATTGAAATGTTCATCTTAGATATAAGAATATTTATTATAAAACTTGCAGATAGATTGCATAATATGCGTACACTAGAGTATCATAAACCAAATAAGCAAATTGAAAATGCTCAAGAAACAAGAGATATATTTGTACCTTTTGCACACAAAGTTGGAGCTTATGAATTTAAACATGAACTTGAAGATTTATCTTTTAAATATTTAGAACCAGCAAATTATTCTTTAATGCAAAAATATGTTGAAAATGCCAGTAAAGAAAATTTTGATGTTATTGAATCTGCAATATGCCAAGTTTCTCAAATGTTAAATTCTAACAATATACCATTTGACATTAAACTAAAATTTAAAAGCCTATACGGGTTATATAGAAAACTAAGTAGATATGATGGAGACTTATCAAAAATACATGATTTAATTACTATTACAGTTTTACTTGAAGATATGGAAAAATGTTATTATCTTAGAGATCAAATCAATATGATTTTTGATACTGTACCAGAAAAATCTAAAGATTATATTATAAGACCTAAATCCAATTTATATAGTTCATTACATACAACTGTAATGGCACCAAATAATCAAATGATTCAATTTAAAATAAATACAGAGAAAATGCATTTAATAAATAGTTATGGTATAAGTGCTTACTGGGATTTACATAAATTTAATTATGCACCAGAACATATGCAAGAAGATGTTAAGAAAATGCCTTTCTATAATGACTTACAAGAACTTATGACTTCTAATTTAAAAAATGAAGAATTTAATGAACAAGTGCAAGCAGATATTTTATCTGATACACTTTATTTAAAAACTCCAGAAGGAGACACAATTGAACTTCCGATAGGCTCAACACCTGTTGACTTCGCTTATAAGATTCATGCTGATATAGGTAATGGAATAATATCTGCTATAGTAAATGGTGAAAGAGTTCCATTAGATTATGAATTACAACCAGATGACAATGTTCATATCAATTTTGATAATAATTTATACGGCCCAAGAGTTGATACATTAAATATGTGTAAAACTAAAAAGGCCAAAAGAAAAATTAGAGAATATCGTGAGAACTGCAAGAAATATTAAATCTTGCGGTTTTTATTTATCTTATAACCTCAGTAATTAAATGAATATAATAACTTTTAGAAACATATAGTAGTATTCTTTGATAAACTTAGATAAATGAGGTTTTATTATGGACGAAAAAATGGATCAAAAGAAAACAGGACAATTTATTGCTGAACTGAGAAAAGCCAAAGGTTTAACTCAGCAACAACTAGCTGATAAATTATATATTGGTAGAGAAGCAGTTAGTAAATGGGAAAGAGGAGTAGGTTATCCTGGTATAACTTTCTTATTAGATTTAAGTGAAGAATTTGATGTTTCTGTAAATGAGATATTATATGGTGAAAGAATTACTGAAGAAAATAAAGAAGAAGTAGAAAAAGCAGCTTTAACTTTATATGATAGAACAAGAAAGAAAGTAACTAAGTTAAGAAAATTAATTCTTATATCAGTTCTTGCATTTATCTTTATCTATTTTGTAAGTTATTTCTTCTATAACTATAATTCAATACATGTTTATATAACAAACTCACCAGGTGAAAATTTTATAATTGATCAAGGAATTATTCTTGCCGCAAAAGATCAATTATATTTTAAATTAGGTAATATAAATAATTTAACTGGAGAAGAAATAAATAATATAGATTTATTATATAAAGATAAAGATGAATACATTAGAATATTAAATGTAGATCAGTTTAAAGAAGTAATAATAGATTTAAATGAATATCAAAGTATTACGAAAAATAAGACAATGTCTAAAGTACTAGATGATTTATATGTTGAGATTAGGTCAGATAATATAAAAGATATTCAAAAGTTAGATGTAAGGTTAGATTATAAAAATGACTTTTTATTTACTGCAGATACAATAGATGAAGGAATGTTAGACAATACTGATTATGAGCGTAGTCTTTCAAATACAAATAATTATTCTATTTATAAGGCAAAAGAAAAATTTAAATTAAAAAATGGAGAGTATATATATAATTTTAAATACGATGATAAAACATATAAATGTATATTTGAGGAAGATGTTATATCGTGTGATGATGGTAAAACAGAAATAATATATGATTTTTCGTTTGACGTATATACTTTTCATTTAAACAAAGAAAAAACAATTTTTTCTAACAAAGACAATACTTGTATTTCCGGCGAATGTAACAAAGTAAAAAATATTATAAAAATATTTGAAGATAATGTTTTAAACTAGTGGGCAACTCCGGTCCTAAAAATAATAAGATATATATCTTATTATTTTTTTTAGGAGGAGTAAACATATGAAAAAGAATGTTTTAAAAGTTATGATTATTATGTTAGTTTTTTTTAGCACAAGTGTAAAAGCTGATTCAAATTATGAAGTTTTCTACACAAACAACAATGGTTTAGAATTTACAGAATTTCAATATAGTACACTAGTTGATATTTTAGATGCAGAAAAAGTTACTAATTTAACTGAAGAGGAATATAATTATTTTGAAGTTGAAAACATGATTGAAGGGCAATATGAATATACAACACAAGAGTTTTATGTTCATGAAACTCCAATGACTTCTGGCGTTATGCCTTTAGCATATTATGAAACAACTTCAAAAAGATTAACTTTATCAAAAACTTGCTCTTCATCATCTTATTGTACAATGTCATCAACGCTAACATGGAAAAAGACACCAGCTGTAACAAGTTATGATGTAATCGGTGTAAGATTAGTTAATACATCATTTTATGATAGTACTAACGATTTTCTATATTCATATGGAAGTACTACTACTACAAATTATACTGGAACAAAAAGAACTTCCGAAGGCGTTGGTGTTGTAGTTAAGATAAGTAGCAATATTAATTATGTATCTCATAAATGCAGAGTAAAACCAACATCAAATGGTGTAGTATATGCATCATATCAACATGCTGTAAAAGATATAACATTCGCTAAAGCAATAGATTTCACATTCTCAGGAACAGGATATGGTTCTGTATTCGTTTGGCCATCATCTTATGGAACAATATATGATAAAATGGGTGGAGCGAGCGTAAATCTTGCTTGAGATGAAAATAAACAAATAATCATAACTAAAGAGGATACCCCTGAAGGTATTCTTTTTCATTTAAAAAAACTTGCATTATTTAAAAAATGTATTATAATTAATTGTGACATTTTACAAAAGAGCTGAATACTCTACGGGCAACCAAAAAGAGTATCCGGCTTTTTTGCGTGGAAGGGAGTGAAATTAAAAATGTCAATCATCGAGGTTAATAACATAAGTAAATCTTTTCGAATCGTAAAAAAGGAAAGTGGCTTAAAAAATTCAATAAAATCATTCTTTAAAAGAGAATATAAAACTATTGAAGCAGTTAAGAATATTTCTTTTTCTATCGATGAAGGAGAGATTGTAGGTTACATCGGACCGAATGGAGCAGGTAAAAGTACAACTATAAAAATATTATCTGGTATCTTAACTCCGAACGATGGGAAGTGTAGCATTAATGGATACACTCCATGGCTAGACAGAAAAAATTATGTTAAACAAATAGGTGTAGTCTTTGGCCAACGTAGTCAATTATGGTGGGATATACCAGCAATTGATACCTTTAGTCTTCTAAAGGATATTTATAGTATCGGTGATGAAGATTATGAAAGGGTACTAAATGAATTAACTGATAAGTTAAATCTATCTGATATCCTAACAACACCTGTTAGACAGCTGAGCTTAGGTCAAAGGATGCGCCTAGAGATAGCAGCCTCTTTATTGCATGAGCCAAAAATACTCTTTTTAGATGAACCAACTATTGGTTTAGATGCTGTCTCAAAACAACTTGTTAGAGACTTTATAAAAAACATAAACAAAGAAAAGAAAGTTACTATTATTTTAACAACACATGATATGTCTGATATTGAAGCATTAGCAAAAAGAATTATCTTAATTGGTAAAGGAAGCGTTTTATATGATGGATCTTTACTGAAATTAAAAAATAAATATGCTAGTAAAGTAAATATCACAGTAACAACAAAAGATAAAATAAGATTCAAGAAAAAAGGTTTACTTGAGACAACAAGAATAAAAGATGGTTATCAGTTTGTTATAGATAGTAAAGAACTTAATATTTCATCTTTCTTGAATTACTTAACTCAAAAAATTAGTATTGAAGATGTTACCATTGAAAATGAAAATACTGATGAATTAATTGTTAAATTGTATGAGGAATACAATATATGAAAGTATATCTATCATACTTTAAACTAAAATTCATCACCGGTCTTCAATATCGTACAGCAGCTATTGCTGGAATCTCAACTCAAATATTTTTTGGTTTAGTTAATGTTTTGGTCTACATTGCTTTTTATAAATCTGGAGATTCTAATGTTAGTATGAGTCTATCTCAAACAATAACTTATCTTTGGTTAAATCAAGCATTTTTGATTTTGATTTTCCAATTCTATAGAGATACAGAATTATATGAATTAATCAAATCAGGAAATCTGTCTTATGAATTAGCAAGACCTCAAAATCTATATTGGATGTGGTATTTTAAAATACTTGCAACAAGAGCATCACAAGCAGTATTAAGATTCTTACCAGCATTAATTTTTGCGTTCTTAATACCAATACCATATAAAATGAGTTTACCAGTATCAATTAGTAGTTTTATTCTTTTTGTAGTTGCGTTATTTTTGGGCACAATTCTCATAACAGCAATATCGACATTATATCCAATTATTGTAATAAAGACTTTGAATGAAAAAGGGGTAGTAAATATTTTCAGTGCCTTTGGAGATATCTTAGGTGGTCTTGCAGTACCAATTCCATTCTTTCCAAAATTTATTGCTGCATTTTCAAAATATTTACCATTTCAATATGTAAGTGATTTACCGTTTAGAATCTATATTGGAAATATAGGAATAAAAGATGCTTTTAATGGAATATTCATTCAACTATTCTGGATAGCGACACTTATATTAATAGGTTATATAGTTTTACAAAAACTATTAAAAAATGTAAGCGTTCAAGGAGGGTAGAATGAAGTTATATATTAAAGCATTAAAAATGCATATAATGTCTGAATTACAATATAAAGGTTCATTTTTCATGTCAATTATTTCCCAAATAATTACTTTCTTTTCATATTACTTTGTAATAATTTCTTTATTTACAAAATTTAATAACATTAAAGGATTTAGTCTTTATGAAGTACTTCTTTGTTTTTCCATTATTCAATTTGGATTTGCATTCAATGAAGTATTTGCAAGAGGAATAGACAAATTTGATAATTTTATAATTAGTGGAAAGTTTGATCAATTACTATTAAGGCCAAAAAACATTATTCTTCAAGTGCTAATATCAGAAACTGATTTTGTAAAAATAGCAAGATTAATACAATCATTAATAGTAATGGTTATTGCCTTAATAAACTTGCGACTTGAAATAACTTTATTAAAAATTTTCACATTAATACTAATGTTTATAAGTGCAATTATTATCTTCTTTTGTTTATTCTTAATAAGTGCTTCATACTGTTTTTTGACAGTTCAAGGTTTAGAAGTAAGAAATGTTTTAACAGATGGCGGAAAACAAATGGCCCAATATCCAATCGGGATATTTAATAAAGGTTTTATCTTTGTCTTTACCTTTATTGTTCCATATGCCTTCGTTAATTATTATCCACTATTATACTTTTTAGGAAGAAATAATAATACAATTTATGCTTTTTCACCATTAATAGTTTTTATCTATTTAATTCCATGTATACTACTATTTAATTTAGGTACAAAGAAATATAAAAGTGTAGGCTCTTAAAACCTACACATTTTTAATTTAATGTTTTTTGTTTTTGTCTTTCATTAAACTCTTTTTGAATGTATTCAAATAGATTAGTTGTTTTTACTTTCCCATCTGCTATTTTCTTTAAAATATCAACGCACGGACTATCATAACCAAATACTAGTTTTTCATAATCATCTAAATTATCTTCAAGTTCTTTTAATCTTTCTGATAAATGTATAGTACCTCCTAAGATAATACTTATTTCATCCGAATCTAATTCATCTTTAATTTCATCATAAATCTCATCAAAGTATTTTTTAGTAAAATCAATCGGGCAAATATATGTTTTACATTGATTCACATTATATCCATAATAATATAAAGAACGCGCTAGTATTCTATTAATCTCCAATTTATCAGATTCTTTAATTTGTGGTATATATTTATACCTTTCATATAATGCTTGAATACCAAATACATTTGCATCGTATTCAAAATAGATATTTCCGTGATTTGCTATATAAAAATCAAGACCCTTTTTATATTTTACTGCATTAGCTATTGTTACGTAATACATTTGTAATTCTGTTTTTTCATCATATGTTTTTTGATCTAAGTTAATAAATATTTCATTAGTAAATGCATGTCTTAATTCGTGACTCATTACGAAGAATAGAAATTGTAAAGAAACTAAACCGTTAAGATAAGCATCATAGATACATCTAACTCCAGCTAAGTTAATTTCGATATTACCAAATTGATAATATGCAGTCCTGCGATCTTCCTCCTCATCATAGAAATTAAAAAGTTGAGGTGAGTTTAGTTTATATAAATCTTTTATGAAATAACAGTCAAATAAAATCATACTTGGTGTAATTCGTATATTTGCATCTGCAAATTTACCAATCATATAATAACCGTTTTGTAAAAATGTTTCTTTATATTCACTGTTTGTTAAATTTAGTGCATTCATATAGTTTTTTAGTATCATATTTAGTAAAGATAAACTATGCAATCCACCAATTGGCAAAGCCTGTATAATAGTGTTTCCAATTTCAATAATTTTTTCTTGGATTTCCTTATCATTTTTCAAATTGGTTAAATCTTTTAATAATTCGCATAATTCGTATGCAATATAAAATAATTTAAAATCACTTTCTCTTTTTTCATAAAACCATTTTTGTTCAATTAAATAAGAAGATATTTCACTAACTATATTAAGTTCTGCTCGCTTATAGAATAGATCTTCAACCTGAGAAACGAATAAAGATGATACTTTTGTCTTGATAAATGTTGGAAATTTTTCACAAAATTCTCTATTTACTCCTGTAAGCATATTTGATAAATGTAGTAAACTCATTCTATCAATTCGCTGAGAAAAATTATTTAGTATATATTCTTTTTCTTCTATTGATACAGCATTACAAGCCATATGTACATAAAGTGTTCTATCATCATATTCATTAAAGTCTATATCTAAATAACTAGATTTATTATTCTTCATTTTACAACAACCCCTAATGAATTGGTGAGTATATTAACAAAAATATCTAAAAAAGTCAATTTTGCAGGTAATCAATTTTAATTGATTTTTGATTAATTTTTACTAGACAAACCATATATTTAAATATATAATAAATAATCGTAAATTGGGGAATATGATGTCCAAAAAATTATTTCCTATTTTAATTTGAAAGGAATGAAAAAAATATGGCAGAAACAATAACAAAAGTACAAGGAGAGGTAGTAGAAACTTTACCTAAAGAAAAACAAGAAGTTGCAAAAAGTGTAGTATCTGGCGTAAGTACAATTCAAGTAAACACTCAAACACTTCCTGAATTAGAACAAGTAACAGGAGTTACTTGCAGAGAAATTGATTTTAATAACACAGATACAATCATGTATTTTGGATCAGAAATAACTAATTATGTTGGACAATTATTAATTGATACAGCTAATATGTCTGTAAATCAAGAACAACAAATGTTATCTGAAGATGATTTAAGAGCTATTATCTCATTTGATGATTATCTTGAACAATCTAAAATTGATGCAGCAAAAAAAGAAGGGTTACTTGCTAGACTAATTAAAGGTATCGGAAAAGCTGCTGGAAGCGAAGCTGCTCAAAAAGCTGATGATCTTAAAACATATCAAGGACAATATAATGAATACAACGCTAGAATTGATAGAGTTTGTGATGTTATGCAAACTATTGGTCAAAATGCTTATGCTGATATTCAGTTAAGAAAAGAAATAGCTATGAAAATGATACCTGCAAATAGACAATTAGGATTAATAATTGAAGAAGCTTGGAAAACTAAAGAAGCTTTTGATGCAGAAACTAAAGCAATGGCAGAGAATCCTAACCCAGATGCACAACTAGTAGTTAGTTATAGAACAAACATGTCAACATTCTTAGAATCAAAACTAATTAAATTAGGAGAAGTACAAGTAGCATATAGACAAAAAATCCAAGAATATAGTATTCTTCAATTTAATGATATGCAAGCATGTGCATCAGCTGCAGACTTTATTCAAAATGATAAACCTATTTTACAAGCTAACGGAAGTACTACTGTATATAGCAATATACAAACTGACAGACTAGATCAATTATACTTAGCACATGATGCAGTTAAGCTAGCATTACAATCTGGTGCGAAGAGATTAAGAGATAATACAGAATCTGCTGTTGAAGTAATGAAAAATGGTAGAATTACATCTGAACTAGAAATAGTACAAGGATTCCTTCAAGAAAGTGTTAGTATAATTAGAGAAAGTAAAAAAGAATTAGCTGTGTTAAATCAAAAAGATAAAGAAACATTAGACAAACTTGCTGATTTACTAAATCAAAATGATGAAGAAATACTAAATTTAGTTCAAGAAAGTGCAGCTGCTATGTTACCTGTAAATGAATTTGGTACTTCATCACGAAATGGTGGTTCACGTATTGGTTCATTAAGCGGAAATCAAGGTAATAAATCTCACAAAAGAAGTCTTTTATCATCATCAACTGATACAAGAAACAGGAAATAATAATGGATTTAACAGAAGTTAAAATCTCAGAAATAAAAAACTTAGGTTTAATATATGTATATAGCACTGATAGTGTATTTACTGATGAAGAAAATAAATACTTGGGTATAAAAGTTTCATATGATAATAGTAAGAATTTTATCCAAATGGATTATAAAAATCCTCATTTTCCATCATTAGTAAAAAAAATAATCAGTCAATACTATAAAGAAAAGGATAATAGAAATATTATCCTTTTGGGCAATTTAACAAATAAATTTATCGAAGATGATGAAATTAGAAGGATAGCAGAAGAAAGACAAAAATATCAAAGCGAAGGATTAACTCTATTTGGAACAAGAGTTGAAAAATTAAAAGCTTTTGAACCTTATTTAAAAGAAACTATAGGTTTTATTTTAAAATATTTAAAAAGATATGATGGAGTAACTATTGGTGAAATTGATGGTTACAACAAAAAGTTTATTGTTAATTATTCAATTGGTTCAGTGAATAAACAATTGCAAATGATAATTGGTTTTATTGATGATAGAACTATAGATTTTAGAATAGGTGCAATAAATGGAGAAGCAATTGATATTCAAGGTAAAATTACTAATAACTTTAATGAAGTAGTAGTTGAGTGGAATAATACTTCAAAAAATGGAAACGGAATAATTGTTTATGATGTTAACAATGCTATTGTTGAAAAGAAGGTTACTATATCAGGTGAAGATCTTTATCATCAAACCGAAGGTGATACAATAACTAATTCAGATATTGAACTTATTAATTTCTATTTAAAATTATTTGGAATATCTTGGGATAAAGAATTTATGAAAACTGGAGATAATAATTTTATCTTTGGTTATGACAATAATGATATTACCAAAGAGGAAGATGCATTGGTTATAAATCATGGAATGCAATTATTTATTACAGATGATGAAGTAGTATTAAAGTATGTTGTAAGAGATAGTTTAAAAAAGTATAAAAATAGTTTTCATGTTGATTTAGACGAAGAACTATGTGAAATAACTGTTAAAAAAGTCATTATTGATAATGAAACACATTTACTTATTGAAAAAACATCTGGTAATTCATATGGAAAAAAATATGATTATGTAATTTATAAAACCGGAAATATAGATTTTAAAAAGCCTTTCGAAGTAGAACAAGAAATAAAAATAGATACAGAAGTAAAATCAATTTATGATGTTATCAAAAGAACTAAGGAATTAACAGGAGGTAACAATTAATGGGAATTTTAAATAAAACAGAGCTTGAAAAAGCATTTGACTATGTTGGAAAAAATGGTGGTTATAAATTAACATTAGAAGATATTAAAAGAGAAAGAGAAACTTTAAAAAACGATGAATTATTAGCAGAAATAATTTGTAAGATAGTTGAGACTAATAAACAATACGATATTAGAACAAACTATGATAATCTTATCGTGCCAATATTTACGTTTGTTAATCATTTATATCCACAAATAGTAAAAAGTGGGTCTGATATTCCTCTTTTTACTAATCTTTGTACAGTCTTATTAAGAGATAGAAGCTTAAATGATATGGATTTGATCAGAAAAATCTATTTTGCTTATAATGATAAAACAATCATTGGTGAAACTCTTGATTATTTAAGAACTTTTGCGCAAGCTCCTGAAGGTGAAGAGAAAAATAGAAAGAACAATATTGACCACATACTTGGCTATTTATGTTTAGCTCGTGAGTATTATGTTGATGATCGTGCTTTATTTTCTGCTTTCATTAATTTAGTAAATAAAGTTGGAAAAGAAGCAATTATCTTTGGTACTACCGATGAAATAGATAAATTTATCGAAGAAAAATTAAGAGAAGATAAAAGAGCTAATGGAGACTATGACATTGATCAAGCAACTCTTGAAGAATTTAGTCGTAAACTTGAATCATTGGGTGTTAGAAAAGAGCAATTACAAACTTTAATTGACCTAGCTGGTAGAACAAAAACAAATTTAGAAGATATTATTGCATCAATTGAAAGAGAAATTAAAGATGCAGGTGCTGCTCAGTTAAAAGAAATTAAAGAAGCTGGAACAATAACTGCTAAAGGTTTTGATACTAAATATGAAGAATTATTAAACAAAGAAAGAAAAGGATTAATGAATGAACGCGATTCTATTGTTAAAGAACTAGAAAGAATCGTTGATGAAAAAAGCATAAATGTTCAAGCAATAGTTGATAGAGTTCAAAAGGCTGTCGAAGAACAAATTGGTAATTTAACATCTACAGCAACAAGAGAAATCGATCGTATCACTGACTTTGTTAAAACAGACGGAAATGTAAGAAAGATAATCGAAGAACAAAAAAATAGTGAAGAACTTTTAGAGCTTTTAAATAAATTTAAAGATGTGGCTCCACAACTGGCTTCAGCAAGTGGAACGCCCGGAAATTCAACACAAATTGTTGTTCCTGGTCCTAGTTTAGTAGATGATAATGCATCAGTTGATTATACAGTTAATTATTATTTTGATAAGTCATATAAATTCAAAGAACGTTTTAAACAAATCATGGATAAAAAAGCAAAACTAGAATCGCAAGGTGAAATATTCCATAAAAAATTTGATGATGTTGTCATCATGCATATGCAAAATGAAGCTCCATATCTCTGGGGACCATCAGGCTGTGGAAAAACTTATATGATTGAAGAACAATTTCCAAAATTATTTGGAACAAATATTGTCACAGGTGGCTTTATTACATTTGAAAATGATGTTTTAGGATTTGTTAATGTTGGTAACGGTATATATGTTCCAAGTGTTTTCTATCGTGCCTATAAATTTGGAGATACAATGTTCTACGATGAAATTGATAAATCTAATGCAAATGGTGTAAATGTCTTATTGCCTTTTATGAATAGATCAAAAAATCAAAAACATACGTTCCCAAATGGTATTACTATACCAAGACATCCAAATTTCCGTATAATTACAGCAGGAAATACGAGACTTACCGGCAGTACAGAAGCATATAATACAAGTAAAAAATTAGATGAATCAATTAATCAAAGAGTAATGTTCGTTCATGTTGGTTATGATAACAGAATCGAAGCATCAGTCTTAAAAAAAGATTATGAAGGATGGTATGAATTCTGTGTTAACTTCCGTAATGCTCTTGAAAAGTCTGGGCCTGGGTCAATTGATGAAGAAAACTCATTAGGTACAATTACATCTAGAGATGCTCAGAGTATTAAAGATCATTTAGATGATGGTTCATTTAATGATAAACAAATTATGGAATATCATGTAATTGAAAATAAAGAAGCTGATTACTTATTTGAAATAAAAAATAATTTAGAAGCTGAAACCTTTGAAACAAAAGAAGGAAAGAAATTATTAAAATTATTTAATCAAATGGTTGAACCAAAACTTGAGGCCTACAATGAAATGCGCGATTAGCCAACATAAAGGTAAAAAAGTATATAATATTAAATTTTATAATTTAGCCCAAATGTATTCTTATTTAAAAAGTGATCCTAAAATAAATTATAAAATTTTTCCGGAACCAGCTAGTCATGAAAAAGAAAGAGCAGGAGAAAACTTTTTTGGTTCATCTTTAGCAGACTCAATAGAATATTTAAAAGATGGTTATAATCAAGGATTGAACAACTTTCTTGAAGCTAGTAGTAAATTGTCAAAAATTGGTAATCCAACCAGTAGTGGTAAGGAGTCACAATTATCTGTTTATGGAAATGTAGCTATACCAGCATTAGTTGCACAAGGGGTTAACGAATGTATGCTAAGAACTGATGTTGAAGATACAAAAGTTATCGATGTATTATTTAATTTATCTTATCCTGCGCATACAACAGGAGCACAAATTCGCAATAGAGGTTTAGCAACATTATATATAATTAAAACATTAGAGAAAAAAGGATATTTAATTAATTTTAAAGCATTCGAATTATCGAAAAGTGATTATGAAATGTTCCATCTTAGTATAGACTTAAAAAAACCAGGAGATTTATTCTTAGATGAAAAGAAATGCTATTATCCAATGGTAGGAAAAGAATTTTTAAGAAGAATTTTATTTAGAATAATGGAATCAACCCCATTAGAAGATAGAGATTGGACTGGTGGTTATGGAGAATCATGTAGTAGTAGTGAAATGCGTGATTTCTTCAAAGCTAAGAAAAAAGATATTGTTATTAGTAGCCCTGGTGAAATGGCTATAAGAGGAAATAACATTTATGAGGATTCTTTAAGTTTAATAGAAAGCTTAGAAATACAAGATGAATTTGATGTAAAAAAATTAAAATATTTTGCTAATAAAAGTGAATAGTTATGTAAAACCTAAGTAAATTATTGTCACTTTAATAGACAACACCCTCCTAAAAATATTAAAATAAAGAAAATAGGAGGGTGTTGTTTTTATGGAAAAAGGACAAATATTTGATATTGAAATAGATGGAGTATTAACATCAGCAGAATTATTAGATATTGTTGATTATAATGACGCTAGTTATGCTGTATATTCTGTTGAAATAAATAGTGACGCAAATAATTTATATGTTTCTAAGGTTATAAAAGATGCAAATGGAAACGATGAATTAGTTGATGTTGAAGATGAAGAGGTAAAATCTTATATCTTAAATATTGTTAATGAAGCTATAAACGGATGAGGTGATTAAAATGACTTATGAAGAACTTGTTCAACAAATTGATGGCGTAAGTTCATTTAAAGAAAAATTAAAATTATTAAATCAACATAAAGATTTGTTGTCTAAGCAGTACGAAACTGTAAAAGGTCAACCAAATACTTATGTTAAGTCAGCTGCTCAAGATAATGAAGTAGTTGAACCATTGCCTAATGAATTACCAAAATATACTTTTGATGTAAGTGAAGAACAAAAAATGAAACATGTTCATAAAACAAATAGCTCAAAAAGTAAATTAGTAATTGTACCTTCATTACTAGTGAATAATGTCAAAATTGCTTTGAATGAAGCTAAAATTTCAGCAAAAGAAGAAAAGATCCAAAAAGCTGAAAAGCCTAAAAGAAAGAACTTACTCCTTGCAGGAATTCAAAAAGTATCTAGCGCCAAAGCTTTCTTAGTATCTATTCCAAGAAACACTATTGGTCGATTAATTAATTTCACTTTATATAAATATGGTGAATGGTATGTGAATGAATTAGATAAAGATTTAGAAGACGATAGACTTGATAGATTAGAAGATGCAGAAAAGATTGACCACATGTATCAAAAAGAACAACACAAACAAGCAGTAGCTGACATGACAGCAGCACTAAAAGAAAATGATGAATTAATAATACAAGCTCAAAAAGAATACATTAATGAACTTAATGCATTTAATCTAGAACCAGAACCTGAAAGTGCGAATCTTACAAGATAATAAGTAATCAACTTATTATCTTTTTTATTTTTATAAAGTACGATATAATTAATTTATCAGGGTGATGACATGAAAAAATTTAATGAATTAAAATATGAACGCATAAACTTTGACGAGACAATAGAGAAAATCGAATCTTTAACTAACGAATTAGAGATGACAAAAGATTATGAATCATTTATTCAACTAACTAGAGAGATTATCTCAATCCAAAATCATATTGAAGAAATGTTTGACTATGCTGATATTAGAAATATGCGTGATAGCAAAGACGAATTTTATGAAAGCGAAATAAGCTATTGGACTGAATTTAAACCTAAATTCGATATCTTATTTTTGCCATTCTATAAAATTATTATAAATTCTTCTTTTAAAGAAAGACTACTCGAGATAATTCCATCTAATTTCTTTAGTACAATAGAATATCAACTTAAAACAACTTCTGAAGAAGTAGTTCTTTTACAAAAACATGAAAGTGAATTAAAAAATGAATATAAAGCACTTAATGCATCAAAAATAATGTTTGATGGAAAAGAAGAAAATAGAGCATTTGTTGCAAGCTTTTTCAGTGATAAAGATAGAGCTACACGTAAAAAAGCGCATGATGCTATAAATGATTATTATTATTCAAAACAAAAAGAATATGATAAATTGCTATTTGATTTAGTTAAGACAAGAAATGAAATAGCCGGGTGTTTAGGTTTTGATAACTATGTAGCTTATAGTTTATATAAATTAAGAAGGTTTGGTTATAACTATGATGATATAAAAGTATTTAGAGATAATATAAAAAAATATTTTGTTCCTCTAAATAAAAAATTATCTGAATGGCAAAAAGAAGAACTAGGTCTTGAAAAGTTAGAATATTATGATACAGTTTTCTTTAGTGAAATGCCAAAGTCAAAATATATTGGGGCTGATATGTTAAGAAAATTATCTTCAGCATTAAAGAGTATTGATTCTAACCTAGCTACATTTTTTGATGAAATGCTAGAAAATGGTTATATAGATTTATTACAAAGAGATAATAAAGTTAATTTTTCAATTACCAATTATTTATCTGAATCTGGCATACCAACAATAACAGGAAACTTTAAAAATAACTATAATGATATTTTTGTAACGACACATGAATTGGGACACTCGTATCAAAAACATTGTGCATCAATAAAAGATAGAGATTATATAGTTTCATCTTTATTAAAATATCCAACTCTTGAGATTGCTGAAATGTTTTCTCATGCAATGGAATTAATATCACTAGCTTATCTTCCTCACTTTTTTTCGGATGATGATTATAAAAAGTTTTGTTTCATGAAAATATATACTTTTGTTTCTATGCTACCATATATATGTTTAGTAGATGAATTTCAAGAAAGTATTTATTCAAATATAAATTTAACTGTTGAAGATATAAGAAAAACATGGTTAGATTTAGCTAAAAAATATGGCTTGAAATACCACGAATCCGGACATATTAACATTAAATCTGGTGGTTACTTTTATCGCCAGTCACATTTATATTTAGATCCTTTCTATTATATTGATTATGCTCTTTCTTATTTTGGAGCTTTCATATTATGGGATAATTGTAAAGAATCTTTAGATTTGTTTAGAGAAATTGGTGGAATCGCATCATATTATTCATTTGATGAACTCATCCATAAATATGGATTACCAAACCCTTTTAAAGAAGAAACTGTTCATCATATCGCTAAGACTTTAGAAAATGAACTTATAAGTAAAAGACCATAAAGAGAATAAATAAAATTCTCTTTTTTTCATATACTTAACTGGTGATACAATGTTTCAAGATAATTATAAGAATCGCGTGTTAGTAGTTTTTTTAGTAGTTATATTATTATTTGTTTTAGTTATATGTAAAATATTTTTTATTCAAGTAATTCAGTATGACAAATTAAATGATTTAGCAAATGATTTATGGAGTAGAAATCTTCCAATCACAGCAGATCGTGGAAAAATAACCGATCGTAATGGAGTAGTGTTAGCCGATAATATTACAACTACTTCTTTAGTGGTTGTTCCAAATCAAATTGAAAATAAAGAAGAAGTTGCAAGAGCTATATCTGATATTTTAGGTGTTTCCTATGATGATATTTATAAACACTTAAATAAGAAAACAAGCATTGAAAGAATACACCCAGAAGGAAGACAATTAAGCTATGAAGTAGCAGATAAAATAAATGCTTTAAATTATGATGGAGTTTATCTTTTAAAAGAATCAAAAAGATATTATCCGTACAAAACTCTTCTTTCTCATGTTTTAGGCTATGTCGGAATAGATAATCAAGGCCTATCAGGAATTGAAAGTTATTATGATGAATATCTAACTGGTGAAGACGGAATGATTAAATATTATTCAGATGGAAAAGGAAAAAGAATAGATAAAGCATCATCATACACATCTCCTCAAGAAGGTTTAACTATTAATTTAACAATAGATATAAATATTCAAGAAGCAATAGAAAGAGAACTTGATAATGCCGTTTCTAAATATAATCCAGAACAAGCTTTAATAGTTGTAGCTAACCCTAAAACTGGGGAGATTCTAGGCATGTCTAGTAGACCTAACTTCGATTCTAATAATTATAAACTTTATAATACAGAGGTAATTAATCGTAACTTACCTATATTTAATACCTATGAACCAGGATCAACTTTTAAAGTAATTACTTTAGCTTCTGCAATAGAAGAAAAGAAAGTAAATATTTTTGAAGATGATTACTATGACTCAGGATCAATAAATGTTGAAGGATCAAGAATAAAATGCTGGAAAGCAGGAGGACACGGTGCTCAAAGAATGCTTGATGTTGTTAAAAACTCTTGCAATCCTGGTTTTGTAATAATGGGACAAAGACTAGGGAAAGTTACACTAATGAGTTATATAAAAAAATTTGGTTTTGGTGAAAAAACAGGAATTGATTTGTCTGGTGAAGAGAATGGTATACTTTTTAAAGTAGAGAATATGGGCCCAGTAGAAACAGCAACTACAGCTTTTGGCCAAGGTGTATCTGTAACTCCAATTCAACAAGTTATGGGAGTATCTGCTGCTATTAATGGAGGTTCTTTATATACGCCTTATATAGTAAAATCTATTTCTAATCCACAAACTTATGAAGTTTTAAAACAATATGAACCGGTATTTAAAAGACGTGTTATTAGTGAAGAAACATCAAAACTTGTGCGTTTTGCTTTAGAAAGTGTAGTAGCACAAGGGACAGGAAGAAATGCTTATATAAATAATTACAGAGTTGGTGGAAAAACTGGAACAGCTCAAAAAGTTCAAAATGGTGCTTATATGGATGGAAACTATATTTTATCTTTTATAGGTTTTATGCCGGCCAATGATCCTAGTGTTGTTGCCTATGTTGCTATCGATAATCCAAAGGGAGTAGTGCAATATGGTGGAACAGTAGCAGCCCCAATTGCTAAGTCAGTTTTACAAAGTTGTATTGATATTTTAGGTATTGAAAAGAGCAAATCAGATATAACTCGTGAATATGAACTTTGGGATATTAAATATTTTGAAGTTCCTGATGTTACGGGTATGGATAAAACGACAGCCAGAAAAACTTTAACTGAACACTTCAGTGTTGAATATTCTGGAAACGGTGATACAGTAATCTATCAAGCACCAAGTAAAGGTGAATATATAAAAGAAGGAGATAAAGTCAAATTGATGCTTAATTAACATTTTAATGCCAATAAAATGTTATTTTTGTTTAAATTATCGATATTTTTTGATATTATTATTATAGGTGATACTATGGATGTCGAAACTTTTACAAATAATGTAGCGTCTGCTCATAATAAATGTAGTACAGAAATTAAGGAAAATTTAGTTTCTATTTTTGCTGCCGAAGAACAAGACATCAGACAGAGATTAACAGAAATTATTAAAGGGTATTTTCCTGCCTTTCAAACATGGAAGATATCTGATCTTTTAGATGCGTCTTTTAAAAGTTTTAAAGAAACTCAAAATGCAATTGGAAATCAAATATCTGAAAAAGTTGAGATAGCAACCAAATCAGCCGTACGTATGTCATCAAAGATACCTATGGAAAGAGTTAGTTCAGCATTTAGTACTCTAGTTCATGAATTATTGACTGATAACGCTTTAAATCAAATTGAAGTGCCAGCAGCTGAAATGCTTAGTAGCATAAATAGCTATCTTAAAAAGAATGAAGCAGCAGAATTATATACACAAGAAAAAGAAACTTTTGATAGTTTAGTTAGAGTAAATGTTAGTCTTGATGACTATATTTCAAACTTAGTACAAAAGGTTAAAAAATCATCACAAAATATATTAGGTGAGATTTTTGAAGGATATGTTAAAGATATTATATCAAGAATTGAAGAATATCTTGAAAAGTCGGCATTAGACATTACTACAAAAGTAAATCTTGCAACTGCTCTTAGAACAGCAGGATATTCAATTGCTGTTGAAGAAGCTAGCTTGATTTTAACTGATATAGAAAATAACAAAAAATATGAATTAGAGAAAAAAGAAGGTAACACTTATACAACAACTGATGGAAGTATCACGATTGTTGAAGATACTGATATAAGATTTAAAAATGCGAATTCAGTATTAACTATAGGAGATAAAACCATTTGTGTCGGTACAGAAGAAAATCCATATCACATGATAATATCACAAGATTATGAAAATCATTTTGAAGTTTATTATAATACAATACAAGAAAATGATTTAGTAAAAACAAGATTAATAATTGATACTATAAGCGTTTTATGGCCTGGAATAATAAAAAGTTTAGAAGAATATGCTGGATTTAGAGAACTTAGAGAAACTGCTAAAACAGCTGATGAATCAAAGAATAAATTCTATAAAGATGAAAATGGAATTGATAGAATAAATGAAACTCATAAAGAAGAATTATATGAAGCAGCTCATATTTTAGGATTTGAACTAACAAGTGATGAACTAGGAACATATTTTGAAAAAAGTGGAGAAAAACATAAAATCATCTATGAAAATGATTTAGTTAAATTTGAAGATGATCCTAGTATAACAATAACACTAGATTTATATATACTTGGTAAATTTGAACTTATTGGGCCAATGTTAAAATATACTGATTCAAGCCGTGGAATTACATTAATCGCAAATGAAGATTTAAGTCACATGAGCTTACATATTCGCAATAATGCATATTTGATGGATTATGAAGATAAAGCAAAATATGGAATGAGAAAAGCAGGGAAAAAGGTAGAAAGTCATCCAATTATTAGAGGAGAAGTTGAATCTGTATTTGAAGAATACATGCCAAACGCTTTAAAACGTTTTAACCAAAAATATGTAAGTCCAAATATTCCAAGACCAGCTGCATTACATCCACTAGATGAATTTGAATTAACTGATGATAAAACGGTAGAACAAGCAAAAGAACCAGAAGTATTAGTTGAATCAAATAAAATTACAGATTTACTTGCTGAATTAGCAAGAGATCAAGAACTTCAAGAAGAAATTGAACCAGACGTACAAGGTAACAGTTTACCAACAATACTAGATGAAGACTACCAAGGACAAATTGTAAACTTACTAGATGGTGATCCATCACTTGTTGATGAAATTGGTACATCAAGATTAGGTATGTAAAAGAACGATTATTCGTTCTTTTTTGTTATAAAATATTAAATTTTACATAAAATATAAGTACAATTAGCACTTTATATTGACAAGTGCTAATTTAGGTGGTAATATAAGTTTGAAAGAAAGGAAAGTGGTATTATGTTACCAAGCAGATTGTTCTTAGATGATTTCTTTGACGATTTTGATAAAAATAAAAAAATAGACAAAATGATGAAATGTGATATTTATGAGGAAGATGAGTTATATATTATTGAAATGGATATGCCAGGAGCATCTAAACAAGATATTACATTAGATATTGAAAATGGTTATTTATCTATAACTTATAAAAAAGAAGAAAAAGATGTTGAAAAGAAATATATCCATCGTGAAAGATTTAGTTATACTAACTGTTCTCGTAAATTCTATGTTGGAGATATTGATGAAGCAAAAGTAGATGCATCATTTAAAGATGGTATATTAAAAATATCTTTACCAAAAAAAGAAAAAGAATCTTCTAAAAAAACTATAAATATTAACTAGTGATTTTCACTAGTTTTCTAATGGAGGGGTGTTTATGTATCCAAACAATCAAGAAGAAAAGACTCTAGAAAAATATGGAAGAGATATAACAGAAGCTTACAAAAATAATAAAATTGATCCTGTGATAGGTCGCGATGAAGAAATACGTAATTTAATACGTATACTTTGTCGCAAAACAAAAAATAATCCTTGTCTAATTGGAGATCCAGGTGTAGGAAAAACAGCAATTGTCGAAGGATTAGCAGGTAGAATTATAAAGGGTGATATTCCAGATACATTAAAAAATAAGCGAGTATGGGAACTAGACCTATCTGCACTAATTGCAGGAGCTAAATATCAAGGTGAATTTGAAGAAAGATTTAAAGCGGTTTTAAAAGAAATAGAAGATTCAGAAGGCGATATCATCATGTTTATTGATGAAATTCACATGATTACTGGCGCTGGAACAAACGGTGCTATGAATGTTGGTAACATGTTAAAACCTATGTTGGCAAGAGGAGAGATTCGTCTAATTGGTGCAACAACTTTAAATGAATATCGCGAATTTATTGAACGTGATGGTGCTTTAGAAAGAAGACTTCAAAAAATCATGGTAACTGAACCTACAACAGTTGATACTTTAACTATTTTAAGAGGATTAAAAGAAAGATTTGAATTATTTCACGGAGTAAATATTAAAGATGCTGCACTTGTTTCTGCAGTAAACTTATCAGATAGATATATTACAGATAGATATTTACCAGATAAAGCCATTGATTTAGTAGACGAAGCATGTGCAACAATAAAGATGCAAATGAACTCAGTTCCAACTGAGCTTGATAATTTAAATCGTTCTATTATGACTTTAGAGATTGAAAGAGAAGCTTTAAAGAATGAAAAAGATCAAAAATCAGTTGCAAGACTTCAAGAAATTGATGAAGAAATGACTTCATTAAAAGAGAAAAGTGATGAATACCGTAAAACATGGGAAGAAGAAAAGAATTTAAAAGGATTAATTAATTCTAAAAAAGAAAAATTAGATGAATTAAGATTTAAACTTTCTCAAGCTGAAGATTCCTATGATTTAGAAACAGCTGCTCGTTTAAAACATGGGGAAATTCCTAAACTTGAAATGGAATTATCTCAATTAAAACTAAGTATGGATAATCAAATATTATCAGACACAGTTGATGCAGAAGATATTGCAAGCGTTGTAAGTAAATGGACAAATATTCCAATAACTAAACTAGTAAGTGGTGAAAAAGATAAACTTTTATCACTTAAAAGTAATCTTAAAAAACGCGTTAAAGGCCAAGATGATGCTTTAACTTTAGTAGCTGATGCAATTATTAGAGCAAGAAGTGGAATAAAAGATCCAAATAAACCAATTGGTTCGTTTATCTTTATGGGACCAACTGGTGTTGGCAAAACAGAAGTTGCTAAGTCACTTGCTTATGAGTTATTTGATGATGAAAGACATATGATAAGAATTGACTGTTCTGAATATATGGAAGCATTCAATGTATCACGTCTTTTAGGGGCTCCTCCAGGATATGTCGGTTATGAAGAGGGTGGAGAATTAACTGAAGCGGTTAGACGTAATCCTTATTCTATCGTTTTATTTGATGAAATAGAAAAAGCTCATCCAGATGTTTTTAATATTTTACTTCAAATACTTGATGATGGAAGAATTACTGATTCACAAGGTAGAACAGTTGACTTTAAAAACACAATTATTATTATGACTTCTAATTTAGGAAGTGAAATTATTCTAAATAACGAAGATAATCGCGATGAACTAGTAATGAATTTACTAAAGTCAACATTCCGTCCAGAACTTATTAATAGAATAGATGAAATAATAACATTTAATTCAATAACTAAAGAAGTAACATATGAAATACTAGATAGATTAATAAGTGATTTAAATATTCGTCTAAATCAAATGTCAATTAATATATCGTTAAGTAATGAAGCAAAAGAAAACATTGTTGAAAAATCTTATACTAGAGAATTTGGTGCTCGTCCACTTAAAAGATATATAACTAAAAATATTGAGAATTTAATATCTCAATACATATTATCAGAAGAAATAAAAGATAATACGAATTTACTTATTGATATTAATAATGATAATTATGTAATAAAAAATGTATAAAATATAAATTATTACTAATAATATTAATGTGATAATTATAATAGTTCTTATAATTATCATAGATTTCTCTAAAGGCATACATTAATGTATGTCTTTTCTTATTTATTAATCTTTGGTAAAATATACCCAGGTGTTAAATATGAAATATGATGATAACTTTAAATATATGGTTGGTGGGTATTTTGGCATAAAAACAATGGACGAATATCAATCAAAACTATATTTTTTAAAAGAAGCTGAAGAATATATAAAAAGATATGTTGAAGTGAGCGGGCAAGATTTAGATTATAAGAAAATAGCAAAAGAAATAGAAAATAATGAATCATTAAAAGAAAAACTTCAAGACAGTTTAATGCTTTTAAATGATATGAAAGGACCAATAGAATTAGTTATTTTAATAAAAAGAAAAATAAAAGAAATAAAATATAATGAAAGCCATTAATTTATTAGTGGCTTTTTTTGTGTAATTTGACAATAATATCGATATTTGATATCATATACCGCAATTCAAGGGGGTATTGGTGTGAGAATAGATAGAATTATGGGGGTTGTTCTATCGATCTTAATATTTTCATTCTATACAATTAAACATATAGATATTGAAAATGATAACAATCCATTTGAATTAATTGGTGATAATGGGTTTATAAGTGAAAATGTTGTTAATTTAGATGATAAGGTACTAAGTGATAACAGTTCTTATAGCAATATTATTGAGTATAAAAATACTAATAATTATCCTGTAGAGCTAAATAAAAATGACATAACAATTAAATGCACTGGTACTGGTTCTACTAAAGAAGAAGATGAATATTTAGTAAGTAATAACTATATTATTAATGCTAAGTTTTCAGAAGAAAAAAACAGCACCTTATATAACTCATTATTAGTACCAAAAGGTCGTACTATTTATATTTATATAATTAGTGAATATAACGGTCCTTTACCAACAAACCAAGTTAGCTGTGATTACAGCGTTAATATTACATCTAGCTAATTTGACAAAAGGCTTATAATTTGCTATTATATGCCACATAAGTTTGGGGTAAATGCGAACTTAAAAAGAATAAAAAGGGGGAAATCATTATTATGAGAAGAAGACGTAGAAAAATGCTTTTACGTATTTCACCTTACATTTTAATGATTATGGGAGTTAGTTCTTTCACATTTTACAAAACAGTTGGAGAAGATGTGATTGAAAACTATAAATATGAGCGACTTCAAGAATCATTACATAATAATAATGATGATGAAGAGTTAACTCCTGAAGAAACAGATGAAATACAAGCATCCGTTAGTGCTGTTGCTCTTCCACAGGTTCCAATAGATGTATTAAGAGATATCTTAGCAGAACAAAATGCTAAGATTCAAACAATTACACCAGTAGAGGAAATAGAGGAAGTAGAAGCAGAAGAAGTTGAAGTTGTTGAAGAAGAAATATTACCAACAATTTCAGATGAACTTTTAGCATCAGGCTATGAGTTCCAAGATATTAATTTTGATGAGTTATTAAGTATTAATGATGATTCTTGTGCTTGGTTAACGATTGATGGTACAAATATTGATTATCCAATCATGTATGCACCAAATAAAGAAGATAATTATTATCTACATCGTGACATATATGGCAACGATTCATCATTAGGGACACTTTATATCTTCAGTGATAGTGCTTCATTAAATAACACACAAGAAGATTTAAGTGATATGACTCTAGTATTTGGTCACCATGTTCGTGGAGGAAAGATGTTTGATCATGTATTTGAATATTATAATCAATCTTATTATGATGGACATCCATTTGGTGTAATATATACGCCTGATGGTTATGCATTTAAAGTATCATTCTTCGCAGGAATTATAACTAGTGGTGAAGCAAACTCAGATATCTATAGAAGATATTTTGAAGATGAAGAAACATATAATGAGTACATCAATTTCTTGAAATCTAATTCAACATTTACAAGTGATGTAGATTTAGAATTTGGAGATAAAATAATTGGTTTAGTAACCTGTGAATACACAGCAGGAACAAATTCAAGATATGTATTATATGGTGTTTTAGATAAACAGTATATAAAAGAAGAACAAATAGGGAAACAACGTTGTTTATCGGCGACAGAATAAAAAATAGGAGGGTTTTATATGAAAATTGAAAAATTAAAAGTTTATGGAGCAATGGCAATTCTTGCACTTTCACTATCAAGTAAAGGTGCAACAATAACTGTACATGCGGAAGGAGAAGGAACAGAAGAATATTCTGTTGATGCAGCTACAACAACTACTAGCACTACAACAACAAATGAAGAAGTTTTATTTGAAGATACTGATGACAGTGACTATACAGACGCATTAGAAGATATTACAGATGAAGAGTACGCTGAATGGGCAGGTTCAACAACAGATACAACAACTACAACACCAGAATCTGAAACTACTGGACAAACAACTTCAGATGAAGTCATTGTAGTAGAAGATGAAGACGGAAACGTAATAATTGCTGAAGAAGATCAAATTTACAATACTGGTAGAACAGACATCCCTGATTACGTACAAACTGAATGGGAAAGAAAAATAGGAAAACCAGAAAAACCAGAGAAATCAGAAAATCCTGAGAATCCAAAAAATCCAGAAAATCCAGAAGAAACTACAGTCACTACAGAAGAGAGTTCTATAGTAGTAATGGATGTACCTAAAACTGGTAACACTATTGAAAATGCTTGTTTAGTTGGTGGAGGTCTTGGAATAGTATATACATTAGTAAGTGTAATTGGTACTACTGTATATATGTGTAAAACTGTAGATACACAACCTACTAGAGTAATAAGCTCACGTAGAAAATTTGGAAAAAAATCTAAAAAAAGAGGTAGATAAAAAGAAATTGTGTTAGACAATTTCTTTTTTTTATGATTTTACATATATTTGTAGTAAATAAGTGTAAATAGGCTGATGTGATACTTAATTACGTATTAGCAATGTAGTATAATATATCTATAGGTGGTGGTTTTATGCTTATATTAGCAAAATCAATATTAGGATTAACATTAGGTTTTGTAATCGCGATAATCGTAGGATTATTAATAATTCCTGTTTTAAAACAATTAAAAGCAGGACAAAATGTTAGTAAATTAATTAATAAAAGACATTTAAAAAAACAAGGAACACCAACAATTGGAGGTTTAATATTTATTATTCCGCCGATTATTGCAATTGCCTTACTAGCATTGCGTGGCAGTATAGAAATATCAAGTAATCTAGTAATTGTTTTATTTGTGTTTTTAAGTTATGCTTTATTAGGATTTATTGATGATTTCTTAAAAATTAAATATCATAATAACAAAGGCCTATCAACTTTAACAAAATTAGTAGCTCAATTATTAATTGCTGTTGTATTCTATACTATTTATAAACATAATGGAGGAGCAACAGACTTAGAAATAACACTATTTGGAGTAAAATGGCATCTTGGTTGGATATATGGTTTATTTATCTTATTCTTGCTAGTTGGAACTACAAATGCTGTTAATATTACTGATGGATTAGACGGTTTATGTGGTGGACTTTCAATAATGGCATTCTTAAGTTATGGTGTTATATCATGGGGTAGTGATTGGATTCCAGGTTATGAAGGAATGGCAATATTCTCATTTGTATTAGTAGGATCAATTTTAGGCTTCTTACTATTTAATTCCCATCCTGCTCGTGTATTTATGGGAGATACCGGATCTCTTGCATTAGGTGGAGCCTTAGCAACTATTGCGATTCTTACACACCATGAATTATCACTTGCTTTAATCGGTGGAGTATTCGTAATTGAAACACTATCAAGTTTAATTCAAATTATCGCAATTAGAAAATTTGATACAAAAGTATTTTTAAAAGCGCCAATTCATCATCATTTTGAAGAACTTGGTTGGAGTGAAACAGATATTGTCAAAGTTTTCTGGACAGTAGGTTTCTTACTTGCAATGTTTGGAGTAATATACGGTGTTTGGTTATAAAAGGAGTTAATAATAACTCCTTTTTTTCATATAGTTTAATATGAGAAGAAAAATAATATTATTTATTTCAATATTTTTGACCATCTTTGGAATCTTGATGATTACTTCATCATCAAGTGTTTGGGCTGAATATAAATTTAATAATCCATTTAAATTTACAGTACATCAGTCTTTATTTGCATGTGTTGGTTTAATACTTATGTTTATAGTTAGTAATATAGATTATAAACTATATTATAAATATGCAAATAAAATCTTAATTGCTGCTATTATCTTGCTTATTTTAGTATTAATGCCTGGAGTAGGAGTTATGAGAAATGGTAGTAGAAGTTGGTTTGGAATAGGTTCTTTTGGTATACAACCTAGTGAAATAGCTAAGATATCTTTGATAATATTTGTTGCTAAATATTTATCTAAAAATGAGAAAAATATGGATAAAATAGTAACTTATGCACTACCTATAATAGGAGTTATAATGTTTGTCTTTTTTTTGATATTATTAGAACCTGACTTTGGAAGTGGTGCAATAATAGTTTTATCTTTAATTGTCTTAATTTTTACATCAAATATTAAAGTTTCTTTTTTTGTTAAATTAGGAATAGTTGGCCTTGCAGGAATAGTTGGTCTAATTTTGGTGGCTCCTTATCGAATGGCAAGAATTGTAGCTTACTTAAATCCTTGGAGCGATCCACTTGGTAGTGGATTTCAAATAATTCAAAGTCTTTATGCTATTGGTCCTGGTGGTCTTTTTGGTTTAGGTTTAGGAAACTCGATTCAAAAACATTTTTATCTTCCGGAACCCCAAACAGATTTTATCTTTGCAATTATATCTGAAGAACTAGGGTTTATTGGCATTTTGATTCTTACAGCTTGTTATATTTTACTTTTTTATAATGTTATTAAGCTTTCGCTTTGTACGAAAGACCTCTTTGGAAAATATTTATCTTTTGGATTAATAATTGAACTCGTATTACAAACCTTATTAAACTTGCTTGTTGTTGTAGGGTTAATTCCTGTTACTGGCGTAACTTTACCGTTTTTATCTTATGGTGGTTCTAGTTTATTAACTTGTCTAATAATGGTAGGTATTATTTTGAATGTTGAAAAAAACAATCGATAAGGAAAGTTCTATATGCTATAATTAAGTTATAATCTGGAGGGTATATGGAATCAAAAAAAATAAAAAAAGTTGAATTACATGTTCATTTAGATGGAAGTATAAGACCATCTACTATAAGTGAATATATGAACATAAGTGTTGATGAAGCAAAAGATTTACTTATTGCGAAAGATAAATGTGAAGATTTAAATGAATATTTAACAAAGTTTGATTTACCAGTTAAATTCATGCAAACAAAGGAAGAACTCATTAGAGTTGCTAAAGAACTTGTAGAAGATTTAATTGAAGATAATTGTATTTATGCAGAAATTCGTTTTGCTCCAAATAAACACACGGAAAAACTCTCTTTAGATGAGGTCGTCGAATCCGCTCTTGCTGGTTTAAAAAGCGAATATTTGAAAACCGGTTTAATTCTTTGTATGATGCGAGGAGATTCATTTGAAGATAATAAAAATATCATTGATTTAGCTTCAAAATATTTGAAAAAAGGGGTAGTTGGTATAGATTTAGCTGGTGCTGAAGCCTTATTTAAAACCAATGATTATAAAGATTTATTTGCTTATGCTAAAAGTTTAAATATTCCTTTTACAATTCATGCCGGTGAAGCTGATGGTGTGTGCAGTATTGAAGATGCAATTTCCTTTGGTGCAAAAAGAATTGGTCATGGTGTTAGATCTATAGAGAGTGAAGAATGTTTAAATTTAATTAAGAAAAATGATATTTTATTAGAAGTATGCCCCACTAGTAACATTCAAACTAATACTTTTGCATCGATTAATGATCATCCAATTAAATATTTAAAAGAAGAGGGCGTACCTGTATCAATTAATACGGATAATCGTACAGTTTCTAATGTTACATTATCATTAGAATATGATAAATTAATGAGTACTTTTGGTTTTAATCAAAACGATTTTGATGAAATGAATGAAAGTGCGATAAAACATGCTTTTATTAGCGAAAATGAAAAAAGAGAATTATTGGAAAAACTAAAAAGGAAATAGTTTAAATTATTTCTCTTTTTTTATGTAGATAATTTGTCAATAATTTATGCGTTTTAGGGAATAATAAATGGTGAAAAATGTAGAATTATATCATTTACATAGTAACTTGAAAATGATATAATTTTATTATAGGATGTGAAGATATGAAGAAGTATAGTTTTAGGTTATTCATAACTACATTTATAATATTACTTTTTGCAGTTTTTGCAGTGTCTTTAACAACTAATATTAGTAAGAGTATTAATACAATTGTAAATTCTGCTAATGCTGTGTCTTCATGTAATCCTGGTACTGGTCAAACCATGTATGTAAACACATCGGGTGTTAATGTTCGTTCGGATGCTTCGGGCTCGGGCTCAACTTTAACAACTCTTAATAAATGTACACAAGTAACAGCTTATTGTACACAAGGAAGTTATACTAGAGTTAGTAAATCAAGTAATAAATTTATTTACACATCTTATCTTCAATCAAGTGTACCTTCGGGATGTTCTGGTTCAGCTATAACAACTACAACGAATGCTCCAACATTCTCAACGATATCTTTTACAAAATCAACAACCCCAATGTACCGTAATGAAGATTATTATATGGTATTAACATTAAATACAGCAAATATTGCATCTGATGAATTAGATTCAAAACTTAGCGTAACAATAAAGAATGGATCAAAAGATGCTACATCACAATTTAATATCACAAAATCTTTTAGTTCCTATGATTATGCAAATGATACAAATAAAGTACAAATTACAATATCTAAAAATAATTCTACTACTTCTGGTAACTTTACAATTTATTTGAATGGTACATCAAGCCAACCATTTACAGTAGAAAAAGATAAATTTAATTTTACAGCAACTCAATATTCAGGATCACCAACATCTGAAAACAATGATGGCGAGTGGGTATTTAGACTTTCAAACTTGACTCCATCAACTGGAATTAGTATGAATGATTTCGATTATGTAATAAAAAGTAACAACGCTGATTATACAAGTCGTTTTACTTTTGAAGTTAGCGGAAATAGTTTAATTGTTAAAAATAAGAAGCGTGTTATTGAATATTCAGAAGCCACTGGAGATTATGATGATTTGGTGTCAGATTACACTCCTGCAGGTAGTTACACTTTAACATTAACTTTAAAATCATCAGCTCAAGAAAAATATTCAGATTATTTAGTTCCTGATTATTCTAAAACGGCATCTGGTACTATTTTAGTTACTAAAAAAGTAGGAAGTATTATAGAGACACAATTTACTAATGATGATAAAAAAAATGGTATTAATCAATACATCAGATATAAACTAGAAACAAAAACTTCAGATTGGGATATTGAAGTAATTGGTGCTAAAAATATCGATGGTATATTAACGTATATTTTGTACGATAAATTAACTGAGAAAACAGAAGAATATACTGAACTAGAAATGCAAGAGGTGTTACCAAATTTATATGAATATGTTTCAAGTTTTAATGAGTGTTTTAATAATCCTCCAAGTATAACTTCTGCTAATAAAAGAATAATTCTTATTGATCCAAATAATGCAAATTCGGGGTATAGAACGGCATATGCAACCGGAAATATTTGTGTTTACAAATATAATGCATCAGCTGTTGCTGTTGAAGAAAAATTTACATATGTAGATAAATCTGGTGTTGTCTCAGAAGTTAACGGAACAGATTTCTCTGTATCTTATTCATCAGCTTACTTAGAAATCACAGATGAATCATCAAAATATATTTCTGATTCAGAAACAGGATATCTTCTTTATACTGATAATGGAAAAAATTCGAAAATAACTAAGGAACTTAATGAAACTGCTGGGCAATATCCATTTGCATCATCAGGAGGAGAAATTACTGTTAAACTTACATTTAATGGTTATTTAAAATCAGAAATAAATAATTTTAGTGCAATATTAGAAAAAAAAGAAATAGGTGGAACAAAATATAATGTTATCGATAAATATTATAACGATATCTCTCATAGCACTGACCCTAACTTAGCATTAAATGTTTATAGACCAAGTACATCTAGTCCATATATCTACATTACTTTTAAATACGATGGTAATGATTCACATAACTATGCCACTGATTATAGAATTAGATACGGCTTTTCTGATGATGAATTAGATATTTACTCATACGATTTCACATTAGAAGATGGTATTTTTGACTATATCATTTATAGTGAAGCACCATATGGTGAATATGATTTATGTGATACAGTTGATGATAAAACAGTTTGTGTTAAGCCTTATGCAAACCACAAACAAAATTACTATTTAGGATTTTACCAATATAAATCTGGGCAAGAACTTGAAAAAATCACATCCAAACTTGATTCTATTGTTCCAAAGATTTATGTAAAAAAAGCTGACTTAGATACACAAGGAAATGTAATTTTCTATGATGAAGTAGAATACTTTGTTAAAATAACTAACTATAATGGTAATGATGTAACATATCAATTAAGTGATGATGAAGGTCTAACCTGGAAAGAATCAAAAACTACTACTAAATCAGAATTTGAAAAAGATTACACAGATGCAGCAGCAATGTTAGAAAAATATACTTTTGATTCAGATGGTATGATTCAAAATGACAACTTTAATATTCATGTCCAAAAAATAATTGATGGAGATGATGAACATCCGAATGGTCGAATTGTCTATAAAAACGGAAACGCAACGACTGATACTACAGTTGATATGACTAATGCATGGAAAACTGCGAATGCAGACATTTATAGTTACATTATGACAAAATTTGTCTTTGATGCAGAGGGAAATTATATCTTAGGTGCAGTAAAGGGAAGTAGGAAAGAAAACGAGGAATTTTATAGCGAAGCAACAGTTCAAAAATATGACGTAACTGATGATTTTATTGTTGCAGTTAATTATCCTGATAATGGTTCTTTAGAACTTGATCCAAAAAGAGCTTTAATAGTATTACCAAAAACAGAAGTAACACCTGGTATTTATTATGTATATATAAGTTATAATGGTTTAGGAGGAGCAGGTTACTTATACAATTATTCAGATCCTGATGATCCAAAGGATGAAAATGCTCCAATAAATAAAGTGTTAAATCCAGAATTATGGCAACAAAATATTCACGAAACAACTATTGAATATTCTGATCCTGTGTATTCGGTAACAGTTGATACACCAGTTATTACTAATTCAAGAGATAATATAAAAACGGCTTATACTAATGCCGAGAGTTATATTAGTATGAATTTCACATTAAACTATATTTATGATACATCGAAATTAAGATATGAAATAAAAAAAGATGATCAAATTGTAAATGATTATTTCAGTGTTTATTATCATCCAGTTATACCTACAACTATAACTCAAGAAAATTATAAGAAAAACGTTTTAAATCTTTCAACAATGACATTAACAACTAAAGTTGGAATAACTCAGGAAGGAAAATATGAGATAGTTTTCTATTATGACAATAAGCCAGTTGGTTCTAAAGAGTTTGAAATAGCTGGTAACTACTATAATATGAACTTTATCGAATTAATGGATGAAGATAAAACTTATATTAGCAATGAAAGAAAAAATGTTGATTTTAAAATTAATACTTCAGCTATGGATAATCCAGAGAATATAGAATTATCATTGATTTATAATAATGGAATAGACGCTCCTAAGTCATATCCGTATGATAGAAAAAAAGGAAAGTTCACTGACAATTCTGGAGTTACATTGTTTACTGTTGCAACATCAACTTCTGGAGAAAACGAAGAAAATAGCAATGTTATTTATCATATTAATATGATGAATTATGATAATACAAAACTAACTATGCCTCCTGCAGGGACATATACATTAAAAGCAACATATAAAGAAGAAGATGGAGAAACTATTGAGATTTCAATTGATTTCTATGTTGTAGAAGTTGAAAAGAATATTGAAGTTAGAGGTACTACAGCCAAAGCAACTGAAGATGAATTCTCTTTCACGATGACTTTACGTGCTCAAAATATTAGCTATGAAAGTTTAACAAGCAATACTACTCAATATTTAATTAGTTATTACGATGTTGGAAATGAAGGTATGTCTGACCCTTATGTACCAGCGTCTGGTATTTATGCTGAATCTACAAATAAAATGTTTGACATCGAAGTTGAGTGGAATGAAGATACAGCAAATGAAAATATATATGAAGGAACAATGAAAGTTAATATTGACATTAATAAAATAGACGATATATATGCAATTTATGATTCTACTAATGACATGCCTTATACATTCCTTCTAGAGATAACTGTTGACTATGAAGATTATCCAATAGAAGTTCCTAATTTAAGAAACTTATTTGACTGGAATATTATAGATTATTCTATAACATCTCAATTTGTTGATAAAGATAGTAATTCTTATACAGTTGATGATAATATTTTCTATAGTAACTTAAAAGATACAACTATAGTTGTTTATCTAGATACAGTTCATGAAAATCTACCAAACTTTAAGATTACTCAATCATGTGCAACCATTTCATCTTGTTCACCATCTACAGCAATAGATTTTAATGAAAATAATTCAAGATTTGAGTTATCAAAAGAATCTACTTATAATAAACTAGTTCTAAAGGTTAAAGATGATTTAAGCGAAGACCTAAGATTAGAAAAGGGTAAGTATCAATTATTGTTATACTATTCTGATAATGATTTTGATTTGGTAGATTTTACCGTAAAATCCGAATTTGCTTTAATTGAATTTGGCGAAGAAACAATAGAAACTAAATTAACAAATGGTTTTTCACCAAATCTATTCTCTAATAAAGATTCTGTTATAACAATTCCTACAACTGTACTAGGTATTGATTATGAGAATGTTACAATTGATATAACTGATCCAAATCAAGAAACTTCATATAAACATTATTTTAAAATTGATGAAGACAAGTTTAAATATGAACATATGATAGAAATAACTTATAAATCTACAGAAGACATTCCACCAGGGAAATATATGATTATTGCATATAAAGAAGTAGATGGCGAAATTGTTTCTGATAAGCTGATAATAGAATTTTCAGATACATACTTTAATCTAGAAGTTACAGGGGTTACATACGATCCAAATCCTGCAGTGCCTAATTATGAAAATGGTGGAAAAATAAATCTTCATATTGCAACTGAAGAACTATTAAGTCCTAGTGATAGTAATGGTAATAGACTTATTAGAAATGAAATAATTAAGGGAATTAAAGTAACTGATGCATTTGGAGAAGATTTTACAGATAAATTTAAAATAGAAACTGGGGAAATTGAATCAACAAATAACTTCATTGCAGTTTTAGCATATGATCAGGAATCTGAAATAACACCAGGTACTTATACTGTAACAATTACTTACAATAAGAATCAAACTATAGTAAGTGCAAAAACAGAAATAAGATTTGAAAATAGTGAAACAAGATTAAAGATAACTGATGTTTCATATGTTTCATCAACTAATGACGGTTTAGTACATACTAATGTAAATGGTTCATTCGTAATTAACTTTGAAAGTAATCAATTAATTGATACTGAACAATTATATGTTGAAGTTTTAAATAGAGAAGGTAATAATGTCGATAACTTCGAAAGTATTAACAAAAACACTGATAATGTTACCTTAGTTTATAATACAGATAATAAAATTAATCCAGGAATTTATGAAGTCACATTAACATATGAAGATCCTGTGACTAATAATGAAATAGTTGACTCAGTAGAAATTATGATGAGTGGCGAATATAAAGACATAAAAATAGATAATATGACTCCTAGTAAAAAGCCAATTATTGCAGAAGAAGAAAATCAATTCTATACATTCTTACTTGATAGAGATAATATATCTGATGAAGAGTTAGAAGAAATGGAAGTTCGTATTTTAGATGAATATGGAAATATAGTATATTCAAATATTAAATCTGGAAATTATTTATTTGACGTTGAAATCGTAGAAAATGAAGTAATAGAAGAAACTCAGCCAACTATGTTTAAAATAAATATACCTTCATATAAAGTTAGAGTTGGAACTTATAAAGTTCAGTTACTATTATCTGATGGTTATATGTCATATAATATTTCAAATGAGTTAGATTTCACAGTTGATGAAACTTTATATAAAATAACTTTAAGAGATTCATCAAATATCGTAACTAAAGAAAGAATAAATAATAGTGATAATATCTATGATTATATTGGAGTTAATGGGGTATTTGATTTTACTTCAAATTCACCAATTGCTGATGAATACTCAATTAAGATATTTAATGAAGGCTTGTTAATTAAAGAAATTAAAGCAAATGCATCGCTTATTAATGGTTATAGTGAAATAATATTTGATGCTGATGAAATATCTTATGGTGATGTAGAATTTGCGCTATGTATTAGAGGACTTCCTTACCTTTCAATTACTAAAGAAGTACTAGAATATATAAAAATCACAGAGTTAATAGTGTTTGACTTAGATGAATATGATATTACTGAGGAAACTGAAATAATTTTAGACCAAGGAGAGAAATGGACTTTTGACTTCTTAATAAAACCAGAAAATGCAACAAATCAAAATCCTATATTTACAGCAAAAGATGAAAATATAGCAACATTCGATGGTTTTACTGTTACAGCACTAAGTAATGGAACAACTGAAGTAACTGTTTATACTAAAGAAATTTCTCAAAAATTCAAGTTAACTGTATCGGATTATTTAAATTCAAATACTTATGAAATAAATAATGAAGATAAAACAATTTTTGTTAATTCAATGACTTCTAAAACATTAACAAAAGACGAATTTATGAGTAAATTATCTAATGTAAGTAAAAATTATAAAATATTAAACTTATCAGATAATGATGTAACATCAACAACTAAGGTTATTGGAACAAAATATAAATTTGTTAATGGAAATATCGCTTATACAATTATAGTTAAAGGTGATCTAAATGGAAGTGGAACAATTGACTTTACCGATGTAGCAACTTTATATCAAATATTCTCAGTACCAGTTACACCTGATAAATATGTATTAAAAGCTGGTCAAATTTTAGGAAATCAAAATATTGGATTTACCGATGTAGCGAGATTATATCAATTTTTTGATAATATAATTAATAGAATATAATTTAGATGTAAAGGTAAGCAAAAAATGTCAATGTTAAATAATAATTATGTGTATATGTGTTATTATAATGTTAATGATAATACTATAAATATAAGATGAGAGGAGATTCATTATGAAAAAGATATGTATAAGCTTAATAGCGATATTCTTGCTCATATTAGCACCAACAACAGTTAATGCGTTATCAGTTAACTTAACTGTATCGTGTCCTAGTGTTATAGTTGGTCAAACTACAACTTGTACAATAAGTGGATCTACACAATCAGGTGGAATTATTGGTGTATATGCTAATATATCAGTAAGTGGCGGAGCTAGTATTGAATCTATCTCAACACCTGGATGGGGAAATCTTTCAACTGATCCAAAATCTAAAATAGCTTGTGTTGCTAGTAGTACAAGTGTCACAGGTAGTTTTACAGTTGGAACGGTTACAATTAAAGGAAATTCTGCTGGGCAAGCAACATTAAGATTATCTGGTATAAGAATTTCGCCTGATGCATCTAGTGGTAGTCAAGATTTAACTCTTTCAGATAAAACAGGAACGTTTACTGTCAGTAATCCGCTAACTACAACAACAAGACCACCAGCAACTCAAGCACCAACAACTAAGGCACCAACGCCGACTCAGGCTAAAACAACAGCAATTGTAACACCAACTCCAACACAACCAACTACAACAGCTGCTTTACCCACATTTACTGAATTAAAACTTGATTCTGTTACAGTTGGAGATTATGAAGTTACATATGTAGATGGAAAATATTATGCAACTGTTGATTATGATACTGAAAGTGTTGAAATAGCTGCGACAGCTAATGAAAATATTACGATTATTGGTCAAGGTTTAAGAACTTTGGCAACTGGTAAAAATGTTGTTGAATTAATATTAAGAAATGAAGGTGGAGAATCTGCCACAGTTCAAGTAATAATTACAAAACCTGAAGATACAAATGACTATAGTACTTATTTGTCTAAATTAAAAGTAGTTGACTATGACTTTGACTTCGATAAGGATACAAATGAATATACAATTTATGTTCCTTATAATGTTAACGAAGTTTATGTTATTGCTGAAAGTAATAATGTCGATGTATCTATCTTAGGTGATGGATTAAAATCATTACAAAAGGGTAACAATGATATTTATATCAATGTTCAATATGGAAATAAAGCATCAAATGAATATATAATCCATGTTAAAAGAAGTTATAATTCATTAATAATGCTAATAGCAATTGGATTATTATCAGCTGGTTTAATTGGATTTGGTGCATTTTATATAACTAAACAAAAGAAAACAAAAATTGAAAACGAAGCAGAAAAGAATAAAATTCTTGCAGAAGCGAATAGGACTGTTGCTAATGCTAAAGAAGTAGTTTCAGTTAATGGACAAAATGTCTATGCACCAGGAAGAGTAGATTTAACTCCTCAACAAGTTGTTGAAACAAAAACTCCAACTAATCCTGTAACTGTAGCTACATCTGCGCAAACATCTGAGCAACCAGCAGCAGAAAATCAAGTTAGACTAGTAAAAACAGTAAATACTGTGCCAGTTAAGGTAAATACTGCAAATAGTCAACCAGTCGTAATTAACACGGGTAAATAGCCTGTGTTTTTTATTTATTAAATATTTATTTTATGATATACTTAAAAAGATAGAGGGTGCAAAAATGGTACTAGTTTTATTATTAATTCCGATATTATGTGTCTCACTTTCTATTTTTATAATGAACTTAATAAATTTTGTAACTTTTAATGAACTAGATTTATTACTTTTAAGCATAACAGTATTAGTTAACGTAATTACATCTTTTTTTATTTTAAAGTTAATTATTAATAATAATAAAGAAAGTAACTTTATTAAAAAAATTGATCGTAATTTTTATGCTTATTATGGTTATTTTTGTTATCTTCAATTATTTATATTTGGAATATTTTTAATAATTAATTCCATAATTAATAAAATAAATATAATTTATTTGTTAATAGGTATAATGTTAGTGTTATTTTTTATTTATGTAACAATAAATTATATTATTAAAAGAAAGAATAATAAATAGGTGGTAGTATGAATAATAATGAAACTCAAAATAATAATTATGTAACTCCAGAACAAGTAGATTTATCAAAGGTTAATGTAGTCAAACAAGATACAACACTAAATCGTGAACGCGATAATATAGTAAGTGCATCTATTCAAGCTAATAGTGCAATTAATGAAGAAAGTGCTAAAACAGTTAATAATACAATAAAGGTTAAGAAAAAGAATCCAGTTATTTCTCTTATTATTGGTCTTTTCTTTATCGCTATAGCTGGCGGTTTATCATACGTGGGGTATCGTTTGCTTGATGATTATATAAAGAAGGATGATGCACGTCATACCACAACAACAACTACAACACAAGAAGTAAATCGTTTTCATGAATATTTAGTAAATTATTCTAAATTGCGTAAATTTCAAAATAGTAATACTATTTTAATACTTCTTCCAACTATTTATCCTAAAACACAAAAATATATGCTATTTAACACTAGTGAAGAAGGAATACTATATCAAGAAGAAGGAACATATAATATAGTAAATAATGTACTTGGTTTAACAAGTTCAGAAGATGGCTATAGGACATTTGTTATAACAGAAATTAATTTAATTGCAGATGGTATTTCATTAGATACTTTTGATCAAGAAGTTAAGTATTATGCTCAAACTCAAGAAGAAATTGAACGTATTTTAGTTATAAACGGTACAACTAATAATGAAGTAGCTTACTATTGTGATTTAGGTGTATGTAGTATTCATAAATATACAGAAGATGCTGAAGCTATCACGTTAGATAATGGTATAACTTTTGCAAAAAATGAAAATAATATCATCAATAATGATATTATCTATTCCTATATAAATTAATGAAAATAAAACGTTAAATATAAAAAAATTTTACAACAAAAATAAACTCTCTCCATTCATATATGTTATAATGGTAGAGTATTGGAGGTTTTAATATATGAAAAACGATATTAGTTTTGATTATATTTCTGAAAATCTATTAAAAAACAGAAAATTTCAAAAAATAGCACGTGAATCACACCATGGAATAACAAGAATGGAACATTCAATGCGTGTTGCTAAATATGTTTATAAAATTTCAAAGAAATTAAATTTAGATTATGTATCTGCTACTAGAGCAGCTATTCTTCATGATTTTTTTACAAATGAAGAATTTGGTAATAATCATGGACTTATTCAAGGTGTAGTTCATCCTCATATTGCACTTCAAAACGCCAAAGGTGAATTTACCTTAAATAAAATTGAGGAGAACGCAATTGAAACTCATATGTTTCCTTTAAATATGAAATTACCTAAATATAAAGAAAGTTGGGTATTAACAGGAACAGATAAAGTAGTAGCAATTTATGAATATTTAAGTTATAAGTTTAGCTATACAAATCTTACAAGCAAGTTATATAGTAAATTAAACTTAGCTGTTATATTAGCATTTTATATACTAACAATGGGTCGTAAATAGTACTCATTGTTATTTTTTTATGTTATAATCTATATATGTCCTCGTAGCTCAGATGGATAGAGCACAACCCTCCTAAGGTTGGTTAGCAGCGGTTCGAATCCGTTCGGGGACACCAGATTGATAGGAAACTCGAATTTTTATGGTTCGAGTTTTAAATTGTTTAAATTTATGATATTATAGTAACTAACTTTTAAATTGATATATGTCAATTTAGAAAACACATTTGTATATTGCCATAGTCAATATATAAAAAATAATAAATTTTTAGGGAGATGATTTTTATGAATAAAGAAATATACGAATATGGAAAAAAAAGAGCAATTTCTGCCGATAGAGTTTATTCATATAGTGAAGCTATAAAAGGAACTGATGATGAAAATTATATCGAATTTTTAACTTTGACAAAAGGAGATGATTATTCCTTTTATTATTTTAATGGAACATTTGAAGAAAAAGTTGGTATTTTTACTATTGAAAGAGACTCAGTATTTATCCAACCATTTTCAAATCTACTAAAAGATGATAAAACTCTAAAAGTATTAGATGATCATAGTGATAGATTTATCCAATTTTCTAAAAATGAAAATGGAGATATAATAATTTCTATACAATTATTGCCGGGTGAAATTGATGGAACTATTGAATTAAAAAATGTGATGTACGACATTAGAAGCAGAGCTGATGCATCAGGAACAAATATTAAGGAAAAATTATCGAAATTTTTTGATGAACTTATTGAACTAATACCATTATTAGATGGTTCCCAAAAGAGTTTAGTAAAAAAATAGCATTATACTACATTATAGATTATAAAAAGTTGTTGTACGCCTTCCTTTAGTGCACCACATTGATTTATACTCGAACATTAATGGTTCGAGTTTTATTATTGTTAGAATTATGATAAAATTTATTTATAAAATAAATTGACAGAGTCAATTAACCTTAATTTAAAAAGGAGATTTTATTTTATGATGGAAATAATTGATTATCAAGATACCTATTCAGATGTTATAGATAATGAAGAAGCAAACTATTGGGGAGAATGGAATAGTACATCGATAAAAGAAACTGAAGAAAAATATGATGTTTTTAAGATAATTTTAAAAGATAATAATTATGCAGGTCATCTATATGGAAATATGATTGGAGATTTATTCTATTTTGATATTATACTTATTACAGAAAAATGTAGAAAACAAGGAATAGGAACATATTTGTTAGAAAATCTAATTAATGAATTAAAAGACTTAGGCTGTAAAAACATTGTTACAACTGCAGAATATATAAATGAAAATATTGCACTAGAACCATTATTATTAAAATTTTCTTTTGAAAAAATGATTGACATTAATGGTTTTTGGGGTAGCGTTTATCCTAATGTATATTGCAAAGATTGTTGTTCGTTACCTTGTAAATGTAAAGCTGCAGTATTTTTAAAAAGACTTTAGTAGTCTTACTTTATTGCTTAAAATACACAATAATTCATGCATAAATTTTCAAAACATATTTGTAAGCTTGTAGGGGAAATTCTAATTTAGGAGTTATTATATGAAGAATAAGGTTTTGTTTTTATTAATTTTGTTATTGTATTTTATATTGCCAATTATTATACTAAATAATCATATGCTATTTAATTGTAAATTCTATATTTTGACAATTGTTGGTTTATTTATCTTTATTATGATCAAATTATGTAAAATAAGTAATAAAGAATTAGGAATAAAAAAGGAAAATATATTTAATTCAATAAAAAGAAATATACCAATTATTATATTATTTGTTGTAATTGTTGTTATCTTTAGAATTTTAAATTTAAATAAATTTATCCCAAATGAGTCTATCATGTTTTACTTATTTTATATATTTATATCATGCCCAATACAGGAATTTTTATATAGAGGAATATTTGGTTATTTTGAAACTAATTTGATAAAAAATAAAAATATTACATTAGTACTATCAAGTCTAAGTTATTCTTTTGTACATGTTATTTATAAAGATATATTTACTTGTCTATTAACTTTTATATTTGGACTTGTTTTGTATTCACTATACAGGAAAGATTATAACCTCGCAGGTGTTTCTTTAAGTCATATAATACTTGGGATATTAACTATCTATTTAGGTATAATTAATTAAAATTTATTTTATTATTAAAAGGAGTGATAATTATTATGAATTTATATGATAAATTTTATTTATGTACTGTAATTACTATTTTATTAACAAGGATATGGGTGTATATATTTGCAAAACCAAGTCCAACTATCAATGGTTTTAGAACTCATCATTGGATGTATGGGTTATTATTTACAATAATACTTTTCTTTATATCAAATTTCTATACAAATATATATTTACTAGCTATAAGCATTGGTATATTTTTAGATGAAATAGGTTTTATTTTAATTAGAGGTAAAACTCATGAAGATAATTATAGCCCTAAATCTTTTATGATGTTGATGTTTTTTGTACTCATATTATTTGTATTTAGGGAAAATGTTGTTGATTTTTACTTACATATAGTCAATTAAAACTTATAAAATCTTTGAGTTAAACAATAAAATACTGAGTTAATTCGGTATTTTTTTATTAGTATTAATATGTAGATATTTGTTGAAATTTGATATTTATCGTGTTACAATTTTTTCAATTAGGAGGATTTATGAAAAAGAAGAAAAGATTTCTTATTTTAGCAGCATTTCTTATGATTTATTGTCTAGCTTTTGTGCCTGCAATTGCAAAAGCTACTACAAGTAATACAAAGGCTGAACAAACTTCGATGGAAACTATGGCTAGAGAAGTAACTGAAGAAGAGGAAGTTACTTTAGATGATGAAGATGAGATTGAAACAGAAGAAGAGGAAGAAGAAATTCCTGATACACCTTTTTATTCAACATTTTGGGCTTTGCTTCCACCATTAATCGCAATTGCACTTGCGTTAATAACTAAGGAAGTATATTCTTCATTATTTGTTGGTATATTGGCCGGTGCAGCTCTTTATGCAAACTTTAACTTTGAGGGAACTCTTAGTCAAATGTTTGTAACAGGATTTATAGGTGCGCTTTCAGATCCATGGAATGTAGGTATTTTATTATTCCTAGTACTTTTGGGCTCTATTGTAGCTTTATTGAATAAGGCTGGAGGGTCAGCTGCCTTTGGAGAGTGGGCATCAAAGCACATAAAATCAAGATTAGGTGCACAACTAGCAACAATTTGTTTAGGTGTATTAATCTTTGTTGATGATTATTTCAACTGCTTAACTGTTGGTTCAGTTATGCGCCCAGTAACTGATAAATTTAAAGTATCGCGTGCAAAACTAGCATACTTAATTGATGCAACAGCCGCACCGATATGTATTATTGCTCCAATATCATCTTGGGCAGCAGCAGTAGCAGCATTTGCTCAAGGTTCAGGAATGAATGGAATTGAATTATTTATAAGAGCAATTCCTTATAACATGTATGCAATATTAACTATTGTTGCATTACTAGCTCTTACTATTGGGAAATTTGACTTTGGACCAATGAAAAAGTTTGAAGTAAATGCTGAAAAAGGAGATATATTTACAACTGGAAAAATAAAAGCATCAGATGAATTTGATGAAAGTGTATCTGACAAAGGAAAAGTATGGGATTTAGTCTTACCAGTTTTAGTATTAATTATTTCTTGTATAATTGGTATGATTTATTCAGGTGGCTTCTTCACTGCCGGAAGTGATGGCTATCATAATTTTATTGATGCATTTGCCGGAAGCGATGCTTCAGTTGGTTTAGTATATGGCTCATTCGGAGGTATTATATTTGCAATAATCTATATGTTACTTCGTCGTTTACTAAACTTCAAACAAGCACTTGATTGCATACCTGAAGGATTTAAAGCAATGGTGCCTGCTATTATGATACTGACTTGTGCATGGACATTAAAAATAGTAACAGATGGTCTTGGAGCTGATGTTTATATTGCAAGTCTTGTAAGAGGTTCGGCATCTACATTTATGAATTTCTTACCAGCAATTATATTCTTAATTGCAATTGGTTTAGCATTTGCTACTGGTACATCTTGGGGAACATTCGGTATTTTAATACCAATTGTAATTGCAACATTTAATGGCTTTGGAAGTGAACTTACAATAATTGCTATATCTGCATGTATGGCAGGAGCTGTATGTGGAGATCACTGTTCACCAATATCAGATACAACTATTATGGCATCTGCTGGTGCGCAATGTAATCATATAGATCATGTATCTACACAACTTCCATATGCACTAGTAGTTGCAGCAGTTTCATTTATAACTTATATTGCTGCAGGATTTATCCAAAATGCTGTAATTAGTTTAGTTATTGGTATAGTGTTAATGTTAGCAACATTATTCTTAATAAAAAAATTTACTAAGAAATCTGCATAAATAATATGTAATAAAAATCAGTTCTAAAAAGAATTGATTTTTTTGTAAATAGATAGTTAATTGTAGTAAAATGTTTTTTAAGAAATAAATTATAAAGGAGTAATTAAAATGAATGATAAAATAGTTGTTAAAAATATAAATAATATAAAAGCTAAATATAAAAAAGAACATGGTTATGAATTTAATAAGTATGAAGTTACAGAAAGAAAAGATTTTAGTCAGACTTATATTTGTTTTTATGAAATAATGCCAGGCCATGCTGCATACCCTAAACATTATCACTCATATAATACAGAATGTTTTTATATTATTGAGGGTAATGGTATTGTTGAGACAATTGATTCTAAAATAGAAGTTAAAGCAGGAGATGTAATTGTTTTTCCATGTGGAAAAGAAGGAACACATAAATTAATCAATACATCAGATAAAGAAAAGTTAGTTTATATTGATTTTGATACAACTAATTCTCCTGATATAATTCATTATGTAGATTCAGATAAAATTGGAATAATTGAACATAACATATCAAGTACATTCTATAGAAATGGCGATAATGTTGATTACTATGATGGAGAAAAATAAGTCTAACTATATTTGACAATAATATTGTTTTTATATATAATAGCGCAACAAAAGAAGGGGAAGTTTATGGAAATTATAAATGGAAAGGTATGGGTAGAAAATACAAGTGCAAATATTGATAATATTGATGATCTTGATTTAAATACCTATAGATTAATTAAATTATTATTGTTAAGAGGAGCAAAAATGGAAATCGGTCCAGGAAATGGTTATGGCGCCGGTATTTATTGTAGTAATTTAACTATTGAACAAATTAAAGCAATTATTACAGATAATGAAAATCAAAATGTAACTATTACAGCTGATAGTTTTGATGCTCCAACTCCTGAAGAAGAAGTACCAGCAACGGATGATATAGTTGGACAATCTTATAAAACCATTAAGGCATTAAGTAAAAGTTATTATGAAGCTGAATTGCATGGCTTAATGGGTGTTAACACAGGAGATATTTTAGAACGTATTGTTAGTCAATATAAAGAAGATGTACTTCCAATCGTTCTTGAGTTGCCTGATGATGATAAAATAAGATTAGTAACAAGGTTAGAAGAAGTAAAAATGGAAAAAGAAGTAAGTATTGGTTTAATTAATGTAATAATTAATTCTGTTAATATATCAATGAAAAATGAAGTTCCAGCAAATAGAGGTTTAAGATAATCTCTATTTTTTATTGCTAACATTTATAAATTATAGTATTATAAATCCTTAATAAAGGAAACGGAATTATGGCTGATTTAAAAAAAGATATTAAATTAATGAAATCAATATTTGATGGAAAAGAAGACTGTTATGATCAAATATATCCTCGTCCTACTGAAGATATGGAAAGAGTACTAGATTATGTTGATATGTCTAATAAAGATGTTTATGGAGTTTTAGCATCTTCTGAAATAGTTTTTCAATCTAAATTACGTGGTGCTAACAGTATTCGTACATTTGATATTAATCCTTTAACTTATCGTTATTTCTTTTTTCGTAAATGGCTTTTAGAGCAAGGTTATGCTTATGCTGATGGTTTAAAAAGATTAGAAATTTTAGATATTATTGATAAGCATATTATTACAGAAAACATCGATGAAGAAGAAAGTGTAGAATTTTGGAAAAAGCATATAAAAATAAGAGAAAAACAATCTACTTTTAGTGATCAATTTTTTAACTTTTATGCTGCTTATTTTTTTCAACCAGTAGGACACAAATATCCAATTTCCTATGAAAACAAAATAGAGCAACTTGTAGAAATGTTAAAATCTTTTGAATTAGAATTTGACTGCCTTGATATTTGCCAGCCACTAGAAGATTTAGAAGAAAAATATGATATAGTTTATTTATCAAATATATTGGACCTAAAAAGTGATACAACAGTTGTAAGAGATAATTTATATAATCTGCTAAAAAAAGACGGATGCGTAATATGTACAAATATTAAAAATCCACCTTATGGTTTTAATCCTTTTGGTTGGCAGCAAAAAACTTTTAGTGACAAATTTGATTATGAAGAATTGTTTATTGATACGCCAGGATTAATTAAAAACGCAGACAATCAAATAAAATACTATCGTTATATAAAAAAATAAATGAGGACAATTGTAGTCCTTTTATCATGTTCTACTATAGAGTAATATTTAATACGTGTTTACATTTTAGGAGGACTTATGGCAAAAGAAAATATGAAAATAGAATTTGAAGTAATTAGTTATAATTTACTTGCAAACAATGATTTAATCCCGACAGAAGTGAGAGTAGTATATGAATCGAATATAGATTCATCACTTAACTTTCTATCTGTTGTTAACAATATAGTAGAAAGTTTTAAAATAAAAGAAAATTTGGAACAAGAGTCCAATTTTTATTTAGATAATATTTATGAAGAGTTATGGAGTGAATACTTCCATAAAGAATTATTAGATGAATTGCTTAAAAGTGTTGATAAACATAATTACTCACGCTTTAATGTTTCAGTCAAGGAATTAAATGATCAATTTAACTTAACTAATAAAAGAATAAAAATTGTTATACCATGTAATGGAGGTAATGGGGATTTATGTTTTTTCTTTCATATTGATCCAAAAAATACTAAACCAAGACCGCATATTCATTGCAAATATTGTGGATTAGAATCGATGATAGATTTAAGAAGGTTAGAATTTATTAAAGATAATTTTCATTCAATGCGAATTTCTGAAATTGCATTAGATACAGTTAGGCGTCATCAAGACGAATTAATAAACTATTGGGATAAAATTAGATTAGAAGGCGAAAAAGTTAAATTCACTATGATAGTATAAAAAAGAAACTTTATTAAAGTTTCTTTTTAGTTTAAATCATTTTCATCAAATGGATGTGGACATAAATCACTTACTTTATAATCTTCATAATCTCCATTTGTTGAATAACATCTAATTAAGGTATCTTCATCACACATTTCAACTATCATTTGTCTACAGACAAAACATGGTTTACCAATTTTACCACTACTAACCATTATATGAATGCTTTCAATCATTCCTTTTTTTAATCCATCGGTTATACCAGCAAATATGGCATTCCTTTCGGCACAAGTTCCAGCTCTTAAACTAGCGTCTTCAACATTAACACCTTTATAGATTTTTTTATCTTTAGTAACAATAATAGAAGCCACTTTATAATTACTAATAGGTGTGTAGGCGTTGTTTATAATACTTTTTAATTCTTCAAACATATTATCAACTCTTTCTAATATCATTGTAACATAGATAGAAAGATAATAAGTTAATTAAAGTGTAAATATTTGTAAATAATATAATACTTTTTAACTATTTATAGTACAATTATAATAGAGGTAGTTTTATGGAACAATTTGATTTAGAAACATCAACTAACACTTTATTAGATGAATTTGAATTAGTAAGTTTTAAAGGCACTATGTCTATTTTAGAATGGTTCTATAAAGCTGCAAATTTCAGTTCAATTTTTGAAGAACGAAGATATTCCGAAAAGATATATACAAGATTAATAGAAAAAGGCTATGATGAGGTTCAAAGCCCAATTGAAGAAAAAAAGTGTTTTAAGAAATTAATGGAAAGAACAGAAGATGATTCGGAACAAAGAGTAGGTTACTACATAATTTCTTTGATAATGAAAAAATTAAAAGAAAATAAAGTTCTACCAGCATCTTTAATTCAATTTATTTCTATTTATAATGAAACATATAATAAAAAGAAAACATATGAGACAATGATGGAAAACTTAAAAGAAACAATAGGAGAAGATGTCGTATTCATTGTTTGTGAATATGGAAGTATTAAACTCTTAGCAGGAACATTAGAAAATGTAGATCCGTTTCATTCAGTTACAATTAGCGGTGAAACATATGCATTTATTGGTTCACAAAGAGCAATAGCTAAAATAACAGATAACAACGGAAAAACAATTTACAATAATGCTCGAGCAACAGATTATGATAAAATAAGCAACTCTAGTATTATTGAAAAGAAATGCGAAGATTTATTTGGAAATAATTATAAGAGAGTTACAGTTCAAATGTAACTTCTTATATTTTTTGCCTACTTAGCACAGTTGGTAGTGCAACGCCCTCGTAACGCGTAGGTCGCTGGTTCAAGTCCGGCAGTAGG
>JAFLUY010000020.1 GCA_022508565.1 Erysipelotrichales bacterium
AGCGGATGGAAAGATTTGCACTTCCTTATGCTCTCAATGAGCTATGTACTAACTGAGCTGTACTACATCCGCAAAGGTGCTGATGACAAGATTCGAACTTGCAAGGCCTCAACGGCCAAGGGATTTTACAACCAAATAACTAATTTTCATTAGCATAGATTTGTCATATCTATTTATCGGTTGGACTATGCCTTTACCATATCAAAAATGACTTAGGTAGGTGATTATAGTCTCTGCACGTCTCCAAATTTTGGATTTCGCTCAACGTTGGACAATCATGTCACCATGAAAGCGTTCATTGAATTTACACCTTACTAATATATCGTTTCCGATATACCGACCCTTAGTTATTTTAACATTCATAACTGAACTAAGTGACAAATAAAATAACTGGTGAGTCCCTCGTGTAGACCAATTCCACCACATCAGCATTATATTTTCAAAATATCATCGTTCTATGTTTGATGTAATCAAAAATTTTAAATTGGTTACATTTTAAATATATTCGATAAAATCGAAGAATTTTAAATTATTTATAATTTAAATATAGTAACAATAAATATATATTTTCAAACAAAAATTAAAAAATTTATATTTATATATAAGTTAAAATTTTAATAGAATTTATGAAATCACTTAGACAATTCATTCAAGAGGCTTTCAATGATGCTAAAAACGGAGACGAATTCTATACTCGTTTACAAGATATAGAGAAAGAGTTATCGAACTATAACTTTAAGAATTCAGTAGTCTATTGCAATTGTGATAACCCTTCATTTTCAAATTTCTGGAAGTATTTTAAAGAAAATTTCGATAAGCTTGGTTTGAAGCTTCTTTTGTCAACATTCTACGGAGGAGATCCGGTATTGACTATATATGATGGAAAACATACTGAAAGAAAACAAATAGATTCTGGAAGATTTCAAGATAACTTAAATATAATTAAAGAATATAAAGTAAATTGGGTAGTAACTAACCCGCCATATTCCGAAGGAGCCCCGTTAGAATTGACAGAAGAATTATTGAAAACTAAAGTAAAATTCATTTTCTGTGGACCTCTTCATCTTTTAGTCAACAAACAATTTTTCAATTTATTTAAACAAGGTAAAGTTTCCTGTGGATATACAAACATAAATTCTTTCTCAAGACCTGGAGGTGGATCAAAGAATGCTCCAGCGGCTTGGTTTACGAATATCGATATAGATAAACCAAAATATATCGGTAAGGGTGATGGAAATGATCTTCCAAAATATGACGATATCGATGCTGTAGAATGCAACCCATCATCTAAAATTCCATGTAACAAATATAAAGGGAAAATGGGAGTACCTTATAGATTCTTAACAAAGATAAATAGAGATCAATTCAATATTTTAGATATTGTTACTCCGATTCTAAATGGAGAAAAGAAAATGAAAAGAATTCTTATAAAGCATAAATCTTAATTTTTAATTATAAGATATATTTAATATAAGTAAAATGGGTAAACTTATTGACGAAAATGGAATTGAAGTAATTTTAAATGCTAATAAGGAATATTTAAACAATAATTATGTTAAGTTAAAAAACATAACAAGTGATGAATATGATAAATTAGAAGAATCTGATAATGTTGATCCATTAATATTATATATTATAGAAGATACTAATAATTCTTAAAAAATAGAGGGCCTAGATGGATTCAAACCATCGTAAACGGTTTTGCAGACCGCTACCTAATCGCTCGGACATAGACCCTTATAGAAAAAAATCATCTCCTAACGTCATTTAATTGCTTATTGATGTCTATCTTGACTTAACGGCGCCGGAATTAAATGACGAAACTCTCGATGATTAAATTAGCAAATGGATTTACGAATATTGGTTGTGCACTACCACGACTTTAAACGGCCTTATTTCAGCATATTCTCCCATTTAGAGTTTTATGTCTAACTTCTTTTAAATTATAATTTCTCTAACTTTATTAATGTGTTTCATTGGATCAAACTCTTTACTGGCGATATCGTCGAACATCGCAAACCCATAACCAGCGTAGAAGCTAACTTTGTTTCCAGGTTTAAGAAGAGAATGCCCGAGGCCAGCAAAATCCACTATATAACAATACGGTTCTTTTCCTGTTGCTCTAACATAATTCTTATAAGCTTTCGAAACTTGAATTCCGCAATTACTTTCGTTATCTGACAAAATTATTATTCTATCATAAACTTTTCCAGATTCTGCAGCTTTCTTTAGAGCAATACTAAAGTTTGTTCCACCCATATTTTTGTCAACAAGTTTCTTACCAAGTTCAAAAACATTCTCGGTAGGATCATAGTTGACATATTCTGCATAATTTCCAAAACGAATAACATCAGCGTATGTTGATTTTGCAATTGTTGCGGCAATAAGTCCTGCTTTATCTTTACAAGAGGATCTATAATAATTTTTATTTTTTGGATTTATGCAATTGATCCAACTCATAGATCCGGAGCAATCCACAATAACCAATGTCTTTCCAGGAAGAGCTTCCCTAAGATTCGGAACTGATTTTTCATAACCTCTATTTAGAGCTTCTAAAACTTTTCGTGAATTCATATTATTATGAGAAAGCAAAACCATTTCTCTAGCCATATCTATCTGATATGGCATAATAAGCCCTTCACGAATTTTTTTAGAATCTGAAATTATATTGCAAAGTTTGTTTACGAGATCATCATCTTCAGTCACATTCAAAATTGAACGAATATTTCTAAGAGCTGCGAGAATTCCAAGCTTATTATCTTCAATAAGAGATTTCCAATTTCGTTCTTTTGCTTCTTTCAATATCTTTTCAGCTTCCTCTTCTTTAATCTTACCTTCACGAACTGCTTGTGCAACTTCTTGACCTGCTTTTGTTTGGGCAGTTTCCCAAGTATCTGCAACAATATTTACGCCATTCATTAAAGCATTAAGAACGTTTACTTCTTTACCGTTCTCATCTTTAATAGTTACGTTAGACTTCGGATGAACCAAGTTTGCAATATCGATAACTGTTTTCTTATATTTAGTAAGCAAATACGCATCCATATTCTCAATATAAGAAGCAAAGCCCTTCTTCATCGCATTTGACAGAGATGACTTATTTAGAGCCACATAAACATCTTTAATATTTGACATATCATCCGGACGGAATATGCATCCACCTTTTTGATTCTTCTTATCCCATGCACCATAAAACCTCTTTGCATATTCTTGACCAGAAATGAAAGGCGCTAACAAAGCTGCAGCAAGATGGTTTATTGAACGCATTCCTTCGCCTTTGCAACGCGAATAGACAATACATTGAGCAACGAAATATGGATCAGCTATTGCAAGCTTTTCAATTAGATCTCGAAGTTCTACAATCTGTTCATCTTCTGAACGATAGAATTGCTTTTCGGTCTTAAGTACGTTTAGCATAGACAATAGACGAAGTTCGTCCTCGAGAGAATATGTTACGAACCCACAAACATTCACCCCATCTTCTTCAGGAATATTCTGAATTTCCGTAACGACTTCCTTTGGAGCCATCCGCCCAAGATTATTCTTAAGCTGCTTTGTTCTATCTTTCATTTTCATATGTTTTGTATGTTTTGTATATTTAGGTATAATTTAGGAAAATTTTGTTTTTCGTTTCCACCATTCATTTGGCACTTCAAGAGGAAAAGCATGTTTTGTATCTACTATCCTTACTCTTAGAAGTTTTCGGATAGTTGCATCATTAGTTATTACATATTCTTCCTCATTAGGAGAAAACCAATATTGTTCTTCTTCATTGAATTCTGGTTCTTCAGTAAATAAAATAACTTCATCCTCATATCCAGGATCTATACTTGCCCAAACTTTCATTTTGATTCTTTATTATTTTTCGTCATCTAACCAATTAACAAAAACTAAATCGTATGTTGAAAATGGATCTTCGAGTGATCCACAAGCACAACAATTAATATATCCTTTAATTAAAATTTTTGCATGTGAATCTAAAACTTCAATTATATATTCTTTCCATTTGGTCAATCCGTCAGAAGTTTGCCGATATCCACCATCTTTACAATAGTAATATAAAGACAATTTATCTTCTAAAAACTCTTCTTTCAAATGATTACTTAACCAATCGATAGCACTTCTAAATCCAGACCAATCTTGATCTTTATATCGATTGTTTGAAATTTCTGACCATTTCTTATTTAGAAAGTTTCTAATCTTAGTTCTTGAAGCCATATTGTTTGTTAATTAATGTACAATATAAAGATAGAAATATTTTCAAAAAAAATTCAAAAAGTTTTTAAATTCAAAAATTTTTAAAAATATACAAAATAAGAGCTTCTGGGACCGATTAAAAATTAAGTAATATATTTTATTATAAAAATATTTAATCTCTAACACAGAGCACCCCAGAATATCCCACCGTCTTATTTAATCTTTCTATTTACATCCACAATTTTCATCATGACATATTGTCCATCTTTGTCTTCTAGACCATACTAAATATGTATGTCCTTCAAATTCAACTTTACTAACTTTATATTCAAGATCATTCGATTCTGACTTTTGAGAATTTTCTTGAGTATCATATCCGCAAGAATAAGTTACAAAACATATAAATAGAATAGCAAAAATTTTACCAATAGATTTCCACATAGTTTGCGCTTTCACATTTAATAACATAACCTAAACCTTCAAAATAATCTTTAATATCTTGTCTTTGACCGATATCATCAATATACGATTGTGGATATTTGCAATAACATTTACCTTTAACAATCGCTGGAGCAATTCCTTCATTCCAAACTTTCAAATAAAGTTCTTTATTACGTTTATGATAATTTATTCGTGCGCAATCTCTAGCTCCTTGAGCATCGAGAAATTCATCAACAAATTCAGTTTTGAAATCTTCTATATTCATAATATATTTATTTTATAATTTTTAGACAAATAGTAAAGTCAATGGATCTTTCTTAACATCTAAATCTTCATACATCATATTGAATGTTTTGCGATTCAATTCTGATTTCTTTTATTGTCATGTCTTCAAACCTTTTCATATATTTTAAATATAGTTATTTTCTATCTAAACATTCACAATTTTCATCATGACAAATACCTGCCCTGCTTGGCCTATCATAAATTAGATATGAATGCCCTTCATAATTTATTTTATGAATAGCATATTCTAAATTGTTTTCTATATATTTTTGTTCTCTTTTATAATCTTCAGGTCTTTGATCATCACAAGAAACACATATAATTGTCAAAAATAAACAACCTAAAATAAAAAATTTTTTCATATATCTTTAATAATATTTTTAATGAAATTAAAAAATTTTCTAATTTAAATTAGAAATATAATAAAGTTAACACATCTTTCTTAATATCTAAATTCTGAAATGGGTGACTAAGTGCCCCAATATCGAATGGCTGACAAATGATATGATATCCGTTTTTCGTTGGAAGAGTTTCAATAACAAGATTTTTACGAGTATCTTTAGAATTCTTAGTTGCTTCAATAGCTTCTTTAATTATATTTAATTCTAACTCGTCTTTCTCATCATAATCAATCATAAACAATCTTTTATCATTTGCTTTAGCTACTGCTGATTTGAAAGCTGATTTAGATCTTCTCCAATTTTCTGTACAAATAGCATCTGTCATATTTATCATCGCATTCTTAGCAGCTTTCTGATAAGATTTTGGACAAAGATTAATATAAGCTCTTGCTCCAACTGATTCACAAATTCTTTTAATAAACTCTTCATTCTTAAGAAGCTCAGTATCAGAATGAATATACAAATCCATAAAACTTCGATTCGTATTTCCCTTATTCTTATTCAATTCAGAAACCATTTCTGGATTATCTTTATATCGAATCATAAGTTGGATATGCCAGAAATATTTTGCGATATGAGAAGACTCCGTCGAATAAGACATATATTCGAAGAAGTTATTATGAAGAAAATCAGCAATCTTTTTAAAATTGTTAACTATCATATCAATTAGATTTCAGGAGAATAAATATAGTTGTCGATAACTGCAGTTACGCTTTGCATAGATGTTATAATATTCATTTCATCTTCACGGGTTTTAGATTCTTTGGTCATTTTTTCTAAATAGAATTCAACTACTTGATTTCTGACTTCGTGAAGTAAACTAAAATTATTGTTTTCTCTATGATCTTTAAGAGTCAAATCGAAATCATCAATAAGAAGATTTTTATTGATTTTTTCCATTTCTTCCATAGAAGTGCGATGACAATCTTCTGGCTTGTAAACTTCGAGAAAATAAGTGTTTATAAGATTTGTTGTCATAGTTTTGATTGTTTTTAATGTTTAACTTTTACATATTCAAAATAGAAAAACTTCCCAAAATTTCAAAATCTTGGGAAGTTTTTTGTAAAAACAATCAAAAATCACTTAGTATCTGTCAATCTTTGCGCTTCGGTAACAGGAATTCCGAAATCTCCAGTCGGAATATAGATAACTGTCTTATCACCAAGTTCATTCTGTTGCCGGACCCAAAGATATTTAATATACGTATCTGTCAGCTTTCCGTCTTCAATTTCGATTGCTTGTGCAGCACCTTTTGCTCTTTCGATTTCAGCTTGAGCGTTTAGTTTTTCAGCTTCAAGATTTGCTTTCGCTTCTTCGATTTTAATTTTTCGATTCTGTTCAGCTTTAGCATATTCAGCTTTGCCTTCCATTTCTTGTGACCAAACTCGATAGGCTGGGATTCCGAACATTAGTCCAATAATTACACCAGCAAAAACAATTACACTAATAACAATAAGCTTAATATTAATTTTCATTTTTTATTTAAATTTTTAAGAGTTATATAAGATTCTTCGTTAAATATATTAAATCTGTCTTTGAAAATAATATTTGTCAATTCATAAACCCAAGGCTCATAAATTTCTTCTGGAGCTTCAATTTCATCAAAAAGATAATTATAATAAATCTGACCAAATCGCATTTGAGGACATTTACAAATTTTACTATGAAGAGCTTCAAAAAACCAATTTACTTTATCTTGCTCAATTAGAATTCTATTTAGCTCAAAGTTGAATTTAAGCATATTCAGAATTTTATAATTATATTCCTGACGTCTTGCAATTATTTCATTCATTTTCATATCTTCTTCTGGAGTTAGCCAATCTAGTTTAATCATTTTAATTATTTTTCTAATTTATTAAAGTTTATCAATCTTATTGTTTGAAAATTCTTCATCAAATGTTGTTATAATAGCACCTGAAATAATTCCTCCTAAAAACATAATTTGCAATTTCCAATCATCCGAAATAGCATTCATAGACGCAATCATAAATACTACTAAATCGCAAATAAAAATGATAATAAAATTTCTAAAAAATCTTTTCATAACTTTTATTATTTATTCAAATCGTTCAAAAACATCATAAACAAGATCTGTCAAATCTTCTTCTGAAGCTTCATTTCCGTAGATATCAATAACCTCTTCGATAATATGATCTCTGGAAAATCCATCTTCGATCTCTCCATAAATAAATCTTTCGATTTTAATTCTTGTGTTTATATTCATGACTTATAAAATTTAATAATGGCTTTAGCAAAAGAAGTTGAAAATAAACAAATAATCAAAATAATTATAGCAAATAAGATTACCAATCCAAACGGAATCCATAGCGGAGAGGTTACCCACCACCAAGACCAATCAATAGTATTTGTGAGTTTCAAAACAAGAAAGACTACAAAAAGAATTGTAGACAATGAAATTCCTGAAGATGCACTATTCGTATTCATGATTATTTAATTTAAAAAAATGAGAGTTTCAACGTACATATTGAATACACATATAATATAGAATTCTTTGGAAAAAATTTCAAAATTAAGTTTAAATATTTTTTGCAACAATAACATCGGCATGCCGAATAACTTTATCATTATATTTATATCCTTTTCTTTGGATTGAATCTATATAGCCGTTTGGAATATCTTCTTTATAATATTCTACTCCGATGGCATTATGAAGAGTATCATCGAAATTAATATAAGATTTATTATCGAATTCTTTTAATCCTTCCGAATTCAATATATTTTTAAATTTCTTAAAAATTATTTTAATTCCTTCAGATAAATCTTCGTGTCCTTCTACTAAATCGATATCATCAAGGATAGGAATTAGTTTTTTGAATATTTCTTCATTTTTATTTTTGATTCGATTTTCTAAAGTTTTATTTTGTCTTTTTAGAGTCTCTATCATATCAGATTGTACTAAAGCAATTTCTTTTAGTTTAATCATATCTTCATTGATCTTATCAACAAATTCTTCAGCACAATTCTTATTTTCTTCTTTCATATCTTTATTTTTTGATTATTTTTACATTTCTAATGTAGAATTATTATAAAATAATTCAAATTTCATTATAGAAAAATTCCAAAAATTCAAAAATTCAAACAATTATTCCACTGTATGAACTAGAATCATAAAATGTTATTGACTTTGAATTAAATTTATTTTTCAATGCATTTTCAAGTTTATTTAAATCATTATATTTTCTCCAAAATATTTCCATTGAGAGTTTAAATATTTTTTTTGTTCTGCTGTATTTCTATATTCATATCTTTATTTTCTTTAAAATACTAATAATATTATCGTGAATAAGTGTTCCAACATATATCAATATAAATACAAAAATCATCGATATATTTGCTATAGGGATGATACTCATCCATAAAAAGAATCCGAATCTTTTACACAATTCATATAGATTTCGTTTTTCTATAGAATTTTCTTCTTTAGATATAGAGATTCTAAAGTAAACATAAATTCCGACTAAACAAACAATCATTGGAATAACATAAAAATATAGCCAATTCATATTATTGTAAATTTTTTATATGTTCTTTAATAAATTTCTTTTGAATTTTCTTGTCAATTACTGCGTCAAATGGAATCTCAATATGATATTCTCTATAATTCATACAAAATAATCTCCAGAAGCAAACTTTAAATGATTTTTTTCCTCTGGAAATACTATCTATTCCTGATTGCGGAAACTCATCTACTCCAGCAATAATTTTATATATTATTCTTTTAATTTCATTCTGTACTTTAAAGAATGATTCAATATCATTTGAAGTCATATTATTTAAATTTTTAAAAGTCGAACAATTTATTGATTGCAAACTTATCCATTTGCTTAAATATAAATGATGATATTGGAGTATGCATAATTCCGAATTTTCCGATATCTTCAAAATGGTTATGCAAATATTCTGCGATGACTTCTTGTTGCTTATCTGTCATAAATTGCTTTTGTTCTCCGTTATCGGTGAAAATATTTTGCTCAAACATTACCCAATCATTATGAAGCTTTACCCACCCATTATTTTCTAAAATATTATAAGGGTTGTTTTCTTCTCTTCTATTAGAAGATTCGATAACTCCTTGATTGACAAGAATATCTGCAATATTCATATGAAGCATATTTCCAATTTCTCCATTCATTCCATAGATTTCACCATCCGGAGACACCCAACAAGCATTTCTAAATTCTGTTGGAGAAATTGGCTCAAGTCTATCGATTTCATCATTTTCGATTGAAGCCTCTATATATGATTCAAGAGGATCTTTTCTTATTACATGATCAGGATCATTCCAATTAAGACATGCCTCAACTTTTAATGAATATTCAATCAATTTATTTTCATAGTCAACAGGATATTCATCTATGAAGTTATTGTCCGCAAGCCACTTCATAACGAATAATCTCTTCTTATTAAGAGTTTTCCAATCTTTAAATATCTTAAAATATTCGAGATCATCTATTGTCTTAGTATAATCATAATCTATATATGGTTCATAAAGTAATTCATCGGTGATGACTTCTTTAAAGAAATCATAAGGATTTCTGTCATCATTCTGATAACCCTTTAGAATATCTAACACATTAATAGAAATACTGATGTTTCTTTTAGTACCATAAGACAATCTGTCGATAAGTGGTTTTTCAAATACTTTAAATGTTTTATCGAATTCGCTTTTCCATCTCTCTACGAGATATTCGAAATCAATAGTCGGGTACTCTTCAACATCATCTGTCGTAAGCTCAACTTCATCTCCATCTACAACAATTTTCAAATCTTTTCCGGATAGACATCGTAGAGCCAATTTTTCAGTCATATCATAAAAAGATAGAGTAAATGTTTCGATAGCTTTCTTTGGGCTATAATCATATATAAGTTTTTCTTGAGCGATTTCAGTTATTCGCTTTCCAAAATCTTCCCCAAGTGAAAAATGAAGTGATGCCATATTTTGATTATTTTGATTTACATATACAAAATAGAAAAGAGTTTGAAAATTTCAAACTCTTATTAATTATTTTTTATTAACAAATATTGAATTTGTTAAAATTTCATTAATCTTCAAAATTATAATGCAGCATATCAAAACTGTTAACAACTGCGCTAACTTCATCAGAGTAAGCATCCCCAAATCTTAATTTAAATTTTTTATCTTTAAGACTATTTTCGATGTTACTCCAATACATTGGAGTCTTACCAATCTCTATAGCCTCTTCACCATTATATACAACACCTCTAACTCCATGAACGCGTGCATTATATCTAACAATAATCCACGAATTATCTTTAATATTATAACCTAATAATAACTGTTGTCCTCGTTTTATTATATCTCTAAAATTGTCATCTAATTTAATAGTTTTGCCCCATTTATTTTTGAAAATCTTTTCAATAATAGGAGCAATTTCATCCCATTGTTGACGAACTAATTTTTTATCTATTTCACTAAACAGTGATTTTGCACCACTATTTGTTTGAGCTTCTGATATATAGTTTACTAAACTTTTCATAATAATGTTTTATTTATATATGTAAAAATATAATTAAATTATACTATATCACTAACTAATCTAATAGCATTTATCATAAACAATATTAGCAAAACTAAACCCCATATAATAGATAAACCCGTACAAACAAAAAATATTAAAAACCAAGCAATTTTTATAATGAAAGCTCCTATAATAGATATTGAAAGAGCAAATAAAATCAACGCAAAAATATATTCAAATTTTTTCATAAATTAAAACTTATAAATAGTTTTCACTTCGTCATTCATTAGCATCCCATCTTTTCGAATAACAAAACTAATTATTTCGTAATCTTTCGTTATTCCATAACATCCGCTCCAGACTTCATTAACAGAGTCATCATCTTCAAAATATTTATCGATTGGTTGGATATATTTTCCAAAAACAAGGTCATCATAAAGATTTCTGATATCGTCTACGAAATCCTTTTCGATAAAATAAGCGTTATCTTCTGAACCGACTGCATAAATCTTTTTATTATATTTATGGTTTGCGAAATCGATAACCGAAAATATATCAGATTGATCTATATCAAACATATATCGGCCTTCACATCCACATGCAGCTATGACAATAACATTCTGATTTTCATCAACATCAGTATATTTATTAAAGAAATTATCTACTTTTCTTTTAAAGACTTCGAAAAATTTTTCCTTTTCAAATTCATTAAACTGTTTGATAAGTTCTTTCAATTCTTCGGTAGAGTAACTATCAATGTCTTCATAAGTCATATCTCCGCCTCGCTCGAGATGAAAAACTTGAGCTTCACGAGCTTTAATACATTTTTCAATGTTTTTAATATCTGTTTTATTCATAATTTTATTTTAATATTTTTTAGATAAAAGAGTAACTACTGTCATAGATTTAGGTTCATAATTTTGTTTAATAGCTTCTATGGCTTGTGAAACTGTAGTTCCATTAGAAAATATATCATCTAAAACTATCACATTTTTATCATTAATTTTTTCTGCTGCATCTTCACAATCTTTCAATGATAAAAAATTAAAATATTTTAAATATTTTTTCTTAACATCTTTGGCTTTAAATTCTTTCTTTTAATTATTCAGTTCATAAAGATGGTTTTCTAAATCCATTTCTATTTCTCTGCTATTATTTGGGTAATCTTTTTTAATCAAATCATAATTTATAAAATCTTCAGGCTCATCATAATCCATTTCAACTTTAGTTATTAAATCCTCTATTTGATATTTTGTATTAATCGAATTAGCCAAACTCCTCATAAATCTTTTATTAAGATAATTTCCTGAGGGTATAATAATTATTGTATCATATTTTTGTTGAATTTGTTTACAATTTGATATAAATTTTCGAAGATATTTATGAATCTCTGTATCAGATATATCAAATTTCCATCCCTTAATATTTTTTAACGCGTATATAAATGGATTACCGTCTTTATCATTTTTAACATTTTCTATTTTCTTTCTTTTGAAAATCGATATTACTTCTTGACCATCTGGAGTTTCCCAATAAATAGGACCATTAAAATCTATTCCTTTATCGGAATCATCTAACTTTACTGTTTTGTTTTCGTCATCTATAATAATGCCTTCGAAAATCATATCATCACTATAGATAGTGTGTTTTTCTAATATATAGTCCAACAAGCTCTTCATATATAAATTTTTTTAAAAATTTTAGATGTCGAAGTTGTTAACTTCTATAATTCTTTCTTAATATATTCTATTGTTACGATTTTTTGTTCTTCTGAAAACTGAGAAATATTTTCGATTATAGAGTATGTCGATTCATCCCATACATTTGATATTTTATAAACAAAATCTTTTATTTGAAGAATAGCATATTCATCATTTCCAGTGAGTAGCTTTTGAATATCTCTTTGTTTATCTGATTTATCGAAAATATCTCTCATTTCTGGAAACTTCGGATAATTTCCATATTCTTTTAGATATCTCAACATAGCTGCTTTATAGAATTCATAGGAAATTCTAAAGTTATCGCATTCAGACGCTTTATGAAATGTAAATAAAGATGCGGTTCGTAATTCATAACCTTTGAATTCTATTAAAGCATATATTGTATAAGTTGTTTCAGTTTTCATATCTTAATGATTATTCATTTCAATATCAATAATATCTCTCATAATTTCAATAAAGTTTTCTATATCCGTCTTGAAAGCTTTTGGATTCAAAACATAGTCAGGAATTCCAACAATAAACATATCTGAATGAAATTCAAACTCTAAATTATTTTGAAATTCATAATATATTTTAATATCTAATTGATCATTGACTTCATCATAAGAAGTCGAATTGATCTGATAAGAATCTGCTTTAGCAAAAACTTTATCTAATATATCAATTATCAAATTGATGTTTGTCGAGAGTTCTTCAATTTTCATACTAATATATTTTTAACTTCATAATCAAAATAGTAAAACTCCAGAAAATTTCAAACTTTTCTGGAGTTTTTAATGGGAAAATATTTGCATAATGAATCAGTAAAAATATTGTTGCAATTATATTCTTTTAAATTTTCTTCTTTAATATATAAAGAATCAGATGGCCAAAATGTATCTGTTTTTCTTTTGAATGTTCGTTGATATATAATTGAAACTATTCCATCATGTATTGTTGTCAAAGCATATCTGGATTTAGTTGGCCAAGTTAAAGCATTTGGAAAATTTTCTTTAACAAATTTAAAAATTTCTTGCCCGATATTGTTTAATTCAATAGGGTTAATCATTTTTTCCATTTTCATAAAATTTCGATTATCTGGTTGTTTTCATATATGCATCCCCAACCATCACTAAATTTTCTATAAACTTTAACTTTATGTTCGGGATCTAATTCTTTAAGAATTTCACAAGTTTTAGATGGCCAAGATTTGACAATAGTACCTGAACTTGAATGATATTCCAAAAGGACATCTTTTACAGTCGTTTCAAAAATATCGTCAAAATGTTTCTTTTCAATATATTCTCTCAACACCTGAGTCAATTCCTCATTGGTATAGTCTGTAAAATAATCTCTTATATATTTTGTTTTCATTTGCAATAAAAATAAAAATCATCATGTATTTCTTTATAATCTCTTATTTCAAACCATTTTTCTGAAATATTTGGAATAATATAATTTCCATAATCATATTTCTTAAATTCGTTTTTAACCTCCTTAATAAACTTATCTATTGCATCATAGGCTTCTTTTCGACTATTATACACGTTATTCAAAAATGGATACATCCAATTATACATGAAATGATCAAATCCATCATGAGAATATGGGTAATCTTTAATGAATTTCTTTGTATATATTATTTGACTTTTTCTATCCATATTATATATTTCCAATAAATTCGATTAATTCTTCTTTATTATAAATTCTTTTATTTTTCATGAATTCTTTGAAAAATCTATCAGTATCAAAATGAGACAATTTCGAAACTGCTAATGCGAGATCTTCCAATTCATCTTCATCAATATCATCAAATTCATCTTCACAAATAATGAATCCTCGATTTTCAGCTTCTCTTTTTATATCACTATCCCACATTTCATTTAAAGCGTCATCAGTATCAATATCGACATATGTTTCGAAATCTAATTTCTTAAACTCTTTAAGACATTCTTTGTTTTCATTCTCTTTAAGTTCAATATATTCTTTAATAAGATCAATATCGATATCTTCAAGAGTTTCCCAAATATTCAAATCTGTTCTTATATTTATTCTATTAAAGCTCATAGTTCTAATTCATTTATAGGTGTTCCAAAATTTGTTTCCGTAATCAATCCATCTACATCCAGTCTGCCGCCTTGCCAGAATGATTGGATATCCATAGAAAACCATCCACCGTCCTTTGTTCGAGCAAACCAGATAGGGTTATCATCATATTTAGGGATTGAACATTCAATAAAATAATCAGTTTCTTCTGCAAATAACCAATCACAATGGGAAGCTTCTGCTTTATGTACTTTCTGAATAGGAGTAGGAACTAACCATTGTATATCAGAATTATATTTTTCAACAATGATTTCTTCATTTGACGGAATTACTCTTAAAACTTTAGCTTTAAATATTCTTGAAGGAGATGTCTTTCCATCATCAAAAAATAAATACTCTTTTCCAACTTCCGGAATGGAAACTTGCTTATTAGCTCTCAACGATATTTTCATAGTCATTTATTAGATATATTAAACGTTTTGCAATTCTTTCCACTTGTTCTTTAGTTAATTCAGGATCTGCTTCTATAATGCAATTTTCAAATTGATCATTAGTCATATCAGGAAATGCATAATGATTTTCAATATTTCTTAAACATTTATTTAAGAATATTTGCGTTAGTTCTATACTGAATTCATCCATAATTCGTAAGATTTGTTATTAAAATATAGTAACATTTATTAATTTATTACATCAGGATAAGCAGTAATAATCATTAAAATGAATATTGATAAAATTTCAAATATAAAACCGATAAGCCCAATATAGACTAACCAATTTTTTTCAAAAACTATTCCTATTATCAATATTCCTACGAACACAAATATTAGACAGCACCATATAGACCATACTAAACCCATATTATTTCACTCTTTATATATTATTCTTCACAAGGTTTGTTTTTAAAATACAGTTCACATTCATTATGACATTCTATTTTCTCATCATAAGGGTTTTCACAATTATGATTATGACAAACAAAACAACAGCATTTTTCTAACATATTTGCGGTTCGCTCAATTGCTCCCTTTGTTCCTTTTAAATCAACATCATAATTTATCCCATATCTACACTTAATATTCTTAACCATTTTCTTCAATATAATTTATTGCATCATCAATTCCGCTCGATAATGCTTCATTTGGATTTAAAAATGCCTGTGCACAATATCTCTTAATTGGTTCATAATCGAATTTCAATTCATATCCAAAATTAGTTAGATAATTTGTGGAATAGATTTCGATATAGATTTTATTTTCTTCAAGAAACCATTTTTGAGCTTGCGTTAAAGTCGGTGCAGAAATTATTGGCAAATCTGTTGAATTCGTTATTTTATAATCTGAAATATCATTAACCAATGTGGTTCCTAAATAAAAAGCATGAGTTTTCCAGTCAAACCCAAGTTCCTTGAGTTTCTTTGCTTGTTCGTATGTTACATAATCTTCCATTGTTATAATCCCATTTAAAAGTTTTCCAATTTTTAAGCATTTTTAATTTCTTTTCAGGAGGTAGAGTTTCCCAAGTACTATTTGAAATTATTTTAATTGTTTTCATATCATATAATATTGTTCAACAAGCTCTCTGTTTTCAGGATAAGCCATAAATAATTCACGTTGTTCATAAGTACGGAAAGCGATAAAACATTTATAATTACAAACTGTACGTTTTTCTAAAATGGCTTCACCTTTTTCATAATGAAGTGCAACAATATATTTATCATTTGTATCTTTCCATTCTTCATCGGTTACCATACCTCCATAACCAAGTTCAATTAGTTTGGCCAATTTGGTAGCTGCAATTATTTTTTGCGCAATCTTATCATTGATTCCGGGAACACCTTTCAATTCTAATTCGAGACCAACAACACCGGTGACTCTTGCGGGATAAAGTTTCAAAACATCTTCCCAAGTCTTAGGTTCGGGTTGGAGGTTTTCTTTGTCGAAAAGTTCTTCTAACCATTTACATTTTTCTGCATATTCATAAGCATATGCTAATGTAGGTTCTTTTTTCATATCTTTATAAATTTTACGAAGTTTCTTTTTTTCTTCCTTCGTTAATTTTTCAAAAGTTTCCTTGGATATTATTGCCATAATTATAATTATTTTAAAAGTTCTTCTAATTCGTTATTATTCCAACAATCGTCACGAAATACTGGGGCATTTTCATCAGTATACAAATCAATAAAATATTGTGGAGAATCTTTAGGAAAACACCATTTGAACGTTTTTCCGCATCTCTTACATTTGAGGTCTTTATAAAAATATCGTGACCTAAATTCTTCTATTGTCATTTTGGTTTTTAAAGTTCTTCTTCTGTGGGGAATAAATTTTCCTCGTAAAATTCCGTCACATATCCGTCTATCTCATAATATATGACACCTTGTGGACAGCTTCGGTCATTTCTGAAA
>JAFLUY010000021.1 GCA_022508565.1 Erysipelotrichales bacterium
CGACCTCACGCTTATCAGGCGTGCGCTCTAACCAGCTGAGCTACAAGCCCATTTTGCTTCGGTACTAGTTAATTTTATCAAATAGTAATCTTTAAATCAAGTCTTTTTTACTTTAAAAATAAATAAAATGGTGTCCCCTTAGGGATTCGAACCCTAGACCCACTGATTAAGAGTCAGTTGCTCTACCAACTGAGCTAAGGAGACATTTCCTAAACACTTCTTAATTATAGCATATTTTTTTAAAAAATCTAGTAAAAAATGGCAAATATACAATATTTTTGTATTATTTGGATTTATATAAAAATTATTCTTTATATAATATATTTAAAAGTACGTATTTTAGAATTGAATTTACAATATGACTCTAAAATGATAAAATTTTGTTAGGAGTGATAAACATGAAGAATTGTTTCCTTATTGTTAATTATAATGATTATAAATCGACAAAACACTTAATTGATAATATTAATAATTTTGAATGTTTATCAGAAATTGTTGTTGTTGACAATTCTTCTTCTGAAGAAGAAATTGATTTATTATCAAAATTAAATGGCGAAAAAATAAATATTATTTTTAATGATAGTAATTTGGGTTACAGTGGTGCTATAAATATTGGTGCTAGATATTTAATTGATAAATATAAAAAATGTAATATTATTGTTAGTAATTCTGATATTGTAATTTTATCAGAACAAGATTTAGTAAAACTTATAGATACTTTAAATGATCCTAAAATAGGTTTGGTTGGGCCGCAAATATTAGAGAAGGGTAATATTTTAAGAGGAAGAAAAGATTGTACTGTAAATTATGATATTTTTAATAATTTACCGGTATTTAGACATTTTTTTAATAATAGTGACTATAGTGAAAATCATTATATCAATTCATTTAGTTTAGTAGATGTTATATCGACATGTTTCTTTTTAATTTCATCAGAGACACTACAAAAGATTAATTACATGGATGAAAATGTTTTCTTATATTACGAAGATTATATAATGTGTAATAAGATACGTAATTTAGGCTTGGATATCGTTATTTGTAATGATGTTAAAATAAAACATATTTTTTCAGTAAGTGTTGATAAGAATTATAAAAACGTATCAAAGAAAATTATGTTAAGAGATAGTATGATGTATTATCACTCGACTTATCATGATATTAATTTTTTTCAAAAAAGATTACTTAAATTATCTTCATACATAGATATTTTGATGAGTAAGAAGAGGTAGTTTATGAAGAAAAAAGTAATGTTTTTATCCTTAAGTAAGGGTTTTAGTGGAATAGAAAGACAAGTAACTACCTTAGCTAATAGTTTGGTTGATTTATATGATATAAGTTTATTCTTTGTTGATGATGTAAATCCAGAGTTAAAAATAGATTCAAAGATAAAAGTTATAATTAAAAATAAAAAATTGCTAGAGAATAAAATGTTATATTATAGAGAACTAGTTAAGGATATTGATGTTGTTATTTCAACTTCTCATGTTTTTAATAAATATCTTTCAAAGCTTCAAAACAAAAAGACTATTTATTGGCATCATGATAAATTTGAGCAAGTTAATACTAAAGATTTAAAAAACTTTAATCAAATTATTGTTTCAAATCGTGATAATTATGAATATTTTGTAAGTTTTAATGACAATGTAATTATAATTAATACGGCAATAATAATTCCTGAGAATCAAAGCAATCTTGAAAATGATAATATAGTTTTTGTTGGCAAACTTATTCCAAATAAAAATGTTTTAGATTTAATTCAAATATTTTCTTGGGTTTTAAAAGAACTTTACCTTAATTTGTATATAATAGGTGAAGGACCTGAAAGAAAAAAACTAGAAACATATGTAAATACAAGAAATATTGAAAATGTCTTTTTTAAAGGAACAATTAACCAAGAAGAGATTGAGAGTATTCTTACTCATAGCAGTCTTTATGTATCTTGTAGTGAAGGAGAGTCTGCTGGTTTTTCAGTTTTAGAAGCAATGAGTTATGGAATTCCAATAGTTGCCTTTGATGATGTTAAGATTTTTTCTTTATTTGTTATTGATGAAATCAATGGTTATTTAATAAAAAACAGAAACAAAGAAGAAATGAAAAAAAGAATTATTGAATTAATGAACAATTTGGAAATGCGAAAAGAATTTGGTAATTGCTCAAGAGAAAAGATTTTAGAATTTGATATTAATTCTGTAAAAAGGGAATGGATTAAAATAATATAAAAAGAACTTAACGGTTATATTTTGTATAATCTTTAAGTTCTTTTTTTAGTTTCTTTTCTTCTTGTTTTTGAGCCTTTTCTAATTTTGAATAAGTTCCACTTTTGCTTGCAGGGACAATATATGGCTTATTAGCTAATGTAGCTTCTATTTTATCCATATGAAATACTACATTATTTTCTTTTTGAAGTTCTTCTGTTTTAAAAGTTCTATTTTTCATGTTTATCACCTAGTTTCATTATAGCAAAGAGATGGCGATGTTGTTTACTTTTTTTTTAATGTATGATACTATTGACTAGAATAGAATGGGTGAAGGTATGAAGTGTCCTTATTGTGATAGTGAATTAATTGAAATTACTAATGAATGTCCACATTGTCATGCTATTTTAGATAATACATCTAATGTGACAAACGAAAACACTAGTGAAATAAATGATAATATAATTATTGATAGTAGAAAAAATCCCAAAATAAATAAAAGGATATTAATTACTTTTGTAATTTGTTTAATAATTTTTTCAGTTTTATTATTATTGGTTACTTTAAAGATTTTTAATAAAAATGTGAAACCTCAAAGTAATGTTAGCAGCACAACTACAACAGCACCAGTTAGTATTCCTTTATCTAAAAATCAGGGGATATATTCTGGTTTAGAAAATCCAGTTAATTTTGGTGATATTACATATGCAACTTTAATTGATAGCGAACATGATCATAACACAGATGTAGATATACAATTAACTAGAGTATTAGGTGTTGATGAAATAAATCAGTTAGTTTTAGTAAATAACCAAGAACTATACCCAGGTTTTAAGTGGGTTGGAGTAGAATACATTGTTACTTTTAATGATTTAGAATATTTAAATGGTGAGAAAATATTACCTGTATTAAATGCATCTTTACATGATACGAAATATAAAAATAGCTTTTTTCTTGTTAATGAAAATTATTATACAATTAAACCCATAACTGATAGTAATGTATCTTCAATCACTAATGGTGAAAGCGCAGCTGTTAAAATCATTTACCAAGTTCCAGTTGATCAAAATTATTATCTTTGTTTTGGTGAACGATCTAACACTTTAGGATGCTTTAATAATTTTGAGTAAAATAATATTTGTTTCTTTACTAATGGGCTATTTTATGGTATATTTTATTTATAATAAGGAAGGTGTCTCAATGAGGAAAAATGCTAAAAAAGGGTTTACTTTGATTGAACTATTAATAACAATTATATTGTTAGGAATTATTGGTGGAATTGTTATTTATAATATGAGTAATATTTCAACTACTTCAAAAGAAAAAGAATATGATAATTTCATTGCAAAGGTTAAATCTGCTGCTAGTGTATATGCAGATATGTATCCAGCTGCTTTTAATGAATTATACATTAGTAGAGCATATATTTATATAACTACAGGAGATTTAATCAGTAATGGACTATTAAAAGATGATTTAGTTAATCCATATACAAGTGAAAGAATTGGTGCTGAAGAATTAATAAAAGCATCTTTGGATTCAACAAATGGTTCTGTAACTTTTGAATATCCTTTAGGCGAAGTTAAACAAGAAGAATCATTAGTAGCGCTAAATGATTATGTTGTTTATGGGGAACCATATGATTGTATGCGCGGTATTGGTAGTTATGAACTTGCATTAAGCGATGAAGAAGGAAATTTAATAGATTTATCTGGTATCGTAAATGGTGTGAGTAATATCGAAAAATATAACTTTACCTGTACAATGCCAGAGGGCTTTATAGATGCATCTAAAGATTTAAATGCAACTCCTACTGGAGAAGATATGAGAACTTGCGGTTCTGAATCATGTTCTGGACTTTCAACAACAGTTCCTGGTAACTATGAAATAGTTTACAATTGGATAACTGAAGCAGGAGTTAAAAAACAAGCAACCCGTACTTTAAGAGTTCTTGCAAAAGCAGTTCCTACATTTAAGATGAGTGCAGCTGATTATGATTTTGAAACTACCAATAATCCAAGTGATGATAAATTTGCTAAAAACACAAATGGAAACTTAACATGTAGCAATTGTGATGCTCAAAACTTCTATCAAACAAAATTAACAAGCAAAAATAACAATACTTGGGATGTTTTAACATATCAACCTTATGTTGAAGGAGCGGACACCTCTACAACTTCATTTAGAATTAGAAAGAGAGTTAATAATCCGACTCCAGGTAATTATGTTGATGTAACTGATGGATTTATAAATGATTTTAATTTTACTCAACAAGTTGATGATGGTGATAAAACCTACGAATTAACAGTTAAAGTAACTGGACATTATAATAAGAATTATACATATCAAGCCGTTGGATATGGACGTTTTAAAGCAGAATTAGTTGTTCCAGAAGAGTATATATCTGCTACTAATATGAAAAATAATAATACAGTATGGAGTACAAATAATACATATTTACTTGATAGTGATGAATCTGGAAAACAATCACCAGTTGGAATTCAATCTTATGAATTTAAACTTAGTAATGAAGATTTAGATAAATCACTAGGCGTAGAACAAAGTAATCTATTTAATAAGGTTGCTAAAATCACTCAAAAACCATTAACAGTATTAGATGGTGTATCATGTATAGATTCTAAGTCTGAATATACTTATGTTTACTTTAGAGCTAAAAATAACGATGGCTATGTAGGTGCTTGGGTTCGTTATAGTGCTAAACTTACAAACAGTGTTTCAAAAATCTTGGAAGAATATGCAAATAATGGAGGTGCTTGTAAATCTGTTAGCGGTGAATGTTATTTCACTAGTAAACAAGTCTATATTAAATTGAAGAATCAATTATTTAATGTTTTATCTAGATATAAAGATAATACAGTATTATTGACACTTGATAAAAATACAGGCGTTGCAGTTGATCCGTTGTCTTTAAGAAAGGGTTATGCAGAACAACAAACATGTGACGGCTTATTCTATAAACATTATGATTATTACGTTGCTAATGACGCTATTATGAATGAAGTTAAAAGATGGGCAAATGCTTATTTTAGTAATTATAAAAAAATATTGACTCCGGCAATCCCTGGAGGAACATCTACTGTTGCAACTACATATACAAGCGCTTTATTCAGTAAATATCAAGCTGCTGCAGTTGGAAAACCAGAATACTGGTTATTAGATCAAGGTTCAACAAAACAAATAGTTTATTTGGATGAACCACGTAAGCATGGAAATGAATCTACTACAGTTTATAATGCATATTTCTACTATGTATCTAATATGAGTGTAAATGCCCAATATGCTGGAAAGAGTTCTTATGTTAAGCCAATTGCAAGATTCAAAGATTTATATATTTGTTCTGGCGACGGAACAGCTAGCAATCCATACAATGCAGTTTAATAAAAGGGGAGAACTAAAATGAAGAATAAAGGAAACATAAATAAGAAACAAAAGGTGGGAGTTATTCTCCTTGCCTTTGTACTTATAATAGCAATTACTGTAATAGTGATTTATGGGGTTAAAAAAATTAAAGGCAATGATGATTATTCAAATGAACCGATTAATGAAAATTTCTCGTTTTTGGTTGATGAGCCTAGTAGCATAATAAAAGATTATAATATTTTTAAAGACCAAGATGCTACAACAAAAGAAATTTTAACTACTTATAAAAAAGGCAAATACACAGTAGATAATCCTTATATCGTTGTAAATCCTTATTTATATAGTCCTCAAACTGCTTTAATGTTATTTAAAACAGATAAAAAAGAAAAAGTAACTATAACTATTAAAGGAAAACATAATGATGATTTAACAGTTGAATTTGAAGCAAGCAAAGATCATTATATTCCTCTATATGGATTATATGGTGATTATGAAAATCAAGTTGTAATTAAGACTGATTCTGGTAAAACAAATACTGTTAAAGTTAAAATTGATGGTCATACAAGCCATGGTGATATTACTGTACTTGAAAATAAAATAACAAATTCAAATGGTGAATTCTACTTTGGTACTACTGCTTTAGGTACCGCTTCATTAGCAATTGATAATTATGGTGAAGTTAGATGGTTTTTAAGTGAAGATTATTCTAAAGGAATGGTAATGTTACAAAATGGACATTTATTAATTTCTGATATTACTGAAGGACCTAATTCAATTTCTACTGGCGGTGTAATAGAAGTAGATATGTTAGGATTTATCCATAATCAATATGAAATTGAAGGTGGATATCATCATGATGCATTTGAAATAAAGAATGGAAATTTACTAATTACTAGTGGTGATAATACTTCTGATTATTTCTGTGACGTTATCTATGAAATTGATAGAAAAACTGGACAAGTACTAAAAACATTTGATTTTTCTAAAATTGTAAAAAAAGTAGATGCATCAATTATTCAAACAGAAGAAATTACTTGGGGATTTATTAACAGTGTATTCCTTGATGAAGAAAGAAATGAACTTGTTGTATCTCTAAGAAATAGAAACTCTGTTATGGCTATTGATTATGAAACTCAAGAAATTAAGTGGATTTTAGGAGATATTAAATATTGGTCTAATAAATTTAGCAAATATCTAATCAAAGGAAGTGGCTCTGATTTTATCTATCCAGGTGGTCAACATTCAGTAATTATATTGGATGATGGTAAATTATCAATATTTAATAATAATTACAATTCTTTCCGTGAGCAAACAGTTTCGTGTTCTACTTTAAAAAATAGAAGTAGCTTCGGAATGATATATGATATAGATCGCGACAATAAAACAGCAACTATTGCTTATAAATTTGGTGGTGAAAAGTACTTTTCATATGCCTTAAGTAGTTTTAACTATACTAAAGATGGTAATAAGTTATTTAACTCAGGCTGGCATTTTAGTGATGAATCTGCATATTCAGATCCAACATGTACGCAATTTACAAATGACAAATATAATGCATATATAGTTGAACTTGATGAAAAAGATAATATTTTAGTTGAAATATTAATAGATGAATCTAAATTTGAAGTAATTAAAGCTCCGATTTATAATTTAGAAGCTGTTAGTATAACTCCTAAAGAAAATAAAACAATAAGTAATTATAATTTTGATGATAATGCATCTTATAAAACTAATATAGAATCTGTAAAATATGAAACTTTGACAGAACAAGAAGCTTTAGCTTATAAGGAAAATACTAATAATCCATTAGAATTCTTTATTTTAAATGGAAGAATGACATTCAGAGGATTTGTATTAGCTTCATCAGAACTTAAAGTTACTTTAATATCTCCAAAGGGTATTGCATATCGTTACAATATTAAAGAAACTGGTGCTGATGATTATAGTCCAATTAATTTAACTGCATTACCTAAAGGTAGGTATTACGTTTATATTAATTTAGATGATTCTATTTATAATACTCAACAGTATGTAGAAGTTTAAAAGTGAAAATATTATTTTCACTTTTTAATTGCTTAATTAATGTGTATTTTGTATAATAAGCCATGAGGGATTAATATGAATATTATAGAAACTATGTATAATAAGTATGCAAGAATTTATAAAAAGAATGTGGATAGTTTAGAATTTATTAAGACTCCGCCAAAATATGCTGATACAAATTCTAAAAATCTTGTTGAGATAAAGCCTGATCATTCAGAAGAAATAAAAGCATTAAGAAACTTATGTATAGATGTTTATGATGAAAATAAGAAAGTTTATAGAAAGAGTAATTTTGCTAGAAAGATAAAGATGTTATTATTTTATGATGCTCCTTTAGCTGCTTTAATTACTGCTTCTTACTTTGTTTTTCAAACACCTAAAAACTCTGAAGTTGTACCAGTTTATAATATTAAGCAAACATCAATCTCTGATGATAAAATGATAAGCGATATTGATGAAACAAATTATTATATACCAAAATATGAGGATGCTTTATCTGATGAAGAATTTGTAAAAGTAAGTGATACTAATACACAAATACAATATCAAATTAAAAACGGTACTAACAATATAATTGTAAGTTTAAAAGTTGATGATAGCGGAATAATAAATGCATATAATTATTTATCAGGAACTTTTTTTGATAATAATGTAGCTTTATTTAAAGGAATTGAACCAAGCGAAATAGAAGAAAAATATCAAGAAATGGTTGATGACATTAGCGAATTTATAATAAATGATTCTAATTTAAGTAGTGATCAAAAGAACGCTATTCAAGAAATGCTTGAAGATAGTAAATCAATGGTTATTACTACTTTTGTTGAATTTATAGAAAGTGGGGAAGTAGAATCTATTGAAAGTGATAATGAACTTAATAAAAATATTGCTTTACGCGAAGCTATGTCTTTAATTATCTATATTGTACTTATGGCTATCCTTTATGGTGTAAAAGGTATTAAAATAGAAAGAATTAGAATATCAGAAGGTATAAATTTAGAGTTAGAAGGAAGCTATGATTTATTAATACCTTTTAAATCAGCAATTGATACAAGAGAACTATTTTTACAAGTTGAAAAAAGACGTAGAGAAAATATTGAAGACTTTGCTCACAGAAATTTAGAAGGTGAAACTAAAAAATTATTTTTAAAGCAATAAAAGTACTTACAGATGTAATTTCTTTATTTAGTTTAGTTTGTTATAAAATAAAAAAAGGTCAAGTAATTTGACCTTATTTTTTTAATGGCGGAGCAGGAGGGATTTGAACCCTCGCGCCGGTTGCCCGACCTACACCCTTAGCAGGGGCG
>JAFLUY010000022.1 GCA_022508565.1 Erysipelotrichales bacterium
CCAAACATGTCCATATTGTCCACGTCCACCAGATTGTTTAATATATTTACCTTCACAATCAGCTGTTTCAGTAATTGTTTCACGGTAAGCAACTTGTGGTCTACCTTTATTACATTCAACATTAAATTCACGTTTCATACGATCAACTATAATGTCTAAGTGTAATTCACCCATACCAGAAAGAACAGTTTGACCAGTTTCTGCATCAGTCTTAACTCTTAGAGTTGGGTCTTCTTCAACTAGTTTTTGGATAGCTAATGCCATCTTATCTTGGTCACCTTTACTCTTTGGTTCGATAGCTATATCGATAACAGGTTCTGGGAATTCCATACCTTTCATGATACAGAAGTTCTTTTCGTCACATAATGTGTCAGCTGTTGTAGTATTTTTTAAACCTACTGCAGCTGCAATTTCACCTGCATAAACTTCAGTAATTTCTTTACGTTGATTAGCATGCATTTGTAGGATACGACCAATTCTTTCTTTTTCATTCTTAGTTGAGTTTAATACATAAGAACCACTAGTTAGTTTTCCTGAGTAAACTCTGAAGAATGAAAGACGTCCAACAAATGGGTCAGTCATTATCTTAAATGCTAATGCTGTAAATGGTTCTGAATCACTTGGATGACGTTTAACGTCGTTTCCGTTTTTATCAACACAGTCAATAGCTTCAACATCAGTAGGCGCTGGTAAATAATCTATTACAGCATCTAGTAATGTTCTAATACCTTTATCACTTAATGCATCTGCACATAATACTGGGAAGAATCCAACAGATAATGTTGCTGTTCTAATAGCTTTCTTTAATGCGTCTACAGTGATTTCTCCACCATCAAGGTAAGTCATCATTAATTCTTCATCAAAATCAGCTACAGCTTCAATTAACTTAGTTCTATATTCTTCAGCTTTTGCAGTCATATCAGCTGGTATTTCAATTTCATCTAATCCTTGTTGTTCAGTTCCATCATACTTATAAGCTTTCATTGTAACTAAATCAACATATCCCATATAATCTGCTTCTGCTCCAATTGGTAAGATAATAGCTGCAGCATTTGCGCCTAATCTTTCTTTAATAGTTCTTAAACTAAAGTAGAAATCAGCTCCCATTTTACCCATTTTGTTTGCACAGATCATTCTTGGAACTTTATAATCATTAGCTTGTCTCCATACTGTTTCTGTTTGAGGTTCAACACCTGCTTGAGCATCTAGTAATGCAACAGCACCATCTAATACTCTTAAACTTCTTTGAACTTCGATAGTAAAGTCTACGTGACCTGGAGTATCGATAATATTTAATCTATATCCATTCCAGTAACAAGTAGTAGCGGCAGAAGTAATTGTTATACCTCTTTCCTTTTCTTGATCCATCCAGTCCATTTGTGATTCACCATCGTGAGTTTCACCAATTTTATGTGTTATTCCTGTTAGAAATAAAATTCTTTCAGTTGTAGTTGTTTTACCGGCATCAATGTGCGCCATGATACCAATATTTCTTAATTTATCAATAGAACCTTCTCTTGCCATATAAAACACCTACCATCTATAATGAGCGAAGGCTTTATTAGCTTCTGCCATTCTGTGAGTATCTTCACGTTTTTTAACAGCTCCACCTGTTCCTTCAGCAGCATCCATAATTTCATTTGCTAATTTTTCGGCCATAGTTCTTCCACGACCATTTCTAGCATATTGAACTAACCATCTTAATGCTAGAGTTAATCCTCTTTCATCACTAACTTCAATTGGAACTTGAACGTTAGATCCACCAACACGACGAGATTTAACTTCTAGTGCTGGTTGTATATTTTCAAGAGCACTTTGGAAAACTTCCATTGGTTCTTTTCCAGTTTTTTCACGTATATTTTCAAAAGCTTCATATAAAATCTTTTCAGCTGTACCTTTTTTACCATCTAACATGATAGTGTTGATTAATTTAGTAACAACTTTAGATTTGTATATAGCGTCTGGTAATACGTCACGCTTTTCAGCACGTCTCTTACGCATATTCTTTCCTCCTTATTTATTTCCTATTTTGGCTTTTTAGTACCGTATTTACTTCTACCTTGTTTACGTTCGTTAACACCTTGAGTATCAAGTGCACCACGAATTACATGATAACGTACACCGATTAGGTCTTTAACACGTCCACCACGGATTAGAACAACACTATGTTCTTGTAAGTTATGTCCTTCACCTGGTATATAAGTATCAACTTCACGTCCATTAGATAATCTAACACGAGCATATTTTCTTAATGCTGAGTTTGGTTTCTTAGGAGTCTTAGTTCCTACACGAGTACATACTCCACGCATTTGTGGATGATTTGTATTAGTAGTTTTTCTTTCCATTGAGTTAAAACCAACGTTTAAAACTGGACTCTTACCTTTTCTAGTTTTCTTTGTTCTTTTCTTTCTTACTAATTGATTTATAGTAGTCATACACATTTCCTTTCTACGCACACACATCCCGGTGTATCGAATTCTCCTTAAAACTAGACCCTACTTATTGTAGGGCCTCGTTCCAAACGCGCTTTTAATATAACATTTTAGTATTTCTATGTCAATACATTAATTAATACTTTTTTTAAATATATATTAACTTTACAATATAATTATTCGTCATAATCCGGAGTTGTGTAGTTTTCACATTTTATGAATGCCTCATATTCATAATCGTCTAGGCTTTTTTTTGCAATTACATAACCAGTACATTCATCGTCTTTAACACTCATTGCGTTTATTGTTTTACTTTTAATTAAGTCATTTGCTTTAATTTTTACTTTATCTCCAGTTTTTACTTTTATTTCATTCATTATTATATAAATGCTTGCAGATTCCTTCATATCTGCTTCTAAGGCACGATATGGCTTATACTCATTATTAATAGAAATACCTATAAAAAATAGTGAACCAAATAAACAAAATGCTAAAAATATCCAGACAATTATCATTTTTTTCATATAAATCCTCCTTCATGCATTTTCATTAAATAATACAAAACAACCAAGCCAAAGAACAAGATAATTGCCATTAAAAAAACCATTGTTCCTAAGCTACAGCCTTTATTATTCATGCTATTCACCAATTAAATTATAACATCTATTTCCAATAAAAAAAACTCAAGTTAATGAGTTTTTCATATAGCATTAATTATGCTAATTCAACAGTAGCACCAGCTTCTTCTAATTGAGCTTTGATTTCATTAGCTTCATCAGCAGAAACGTTTTCTTTGATGTTACCACCATTGTCAGCTACAGCTTTAGCTTCAACTAATCCTAATCCAGTGATTTCTCTAATTACTTTAATTACAGCAATCTTAGAAGCACCAGCATCTTTTAATACGACAGTCTTAGTTGCAGAACCTTCATCAGCAGCACCAGCAGCTGGAGCAGCAGCTACAGCAACTGCACTTGGATCTACTCCAAATTTTTCTTTCATTGCATCAACAAGTTCTTTAACTTCAAGAATAGTCATTTCGCTTATAGCGTCAATAATTTCATTTGTAGATATTTTTGCCATTATAATCTTCCTTCCTTTTTATTAGTTTTGTTCACCTAATTTGTCGGCATATAAATTAAGTGCAATAGATAGATTTTTTAAGTGTTCTATCAATCCACCAGCAAACATAGTTAGTAATCCTTCCATAGATGGTACAGATGCATATTCTTTAATAGTATCTATTGTTACTACTTCTCCATTAATTAGACCAGTAATAACTTGGATATTTTTATGATTTTTAGCAAATTCATCTAAAGCTTTAATTGGCTCTAGTAAAGATTCACCAAAAACGATTGCATTTGGACCTTCAAGAAAACTACTTAAATCGATTCCCATGTCATCTAATGCTCTTTTAACAAGTGTATTTTTGTAGATTTTTACTTCGCTGCCCATATTTTTAAGTTCTCTACGTAATTCTTGCATATCTGAAACAGTTGATTCTGCATATTTGAATAATATTACAGATTGAGAATTTTTAAGTTTATCAGTAATCTCAGCAACTATTTCTTTTTTTGCATTAAGACTTTTTTCGCTTGCCATATATGTCCTCCTTTTTTTCTATAAAAAAACTTTCCACAAAGGAAAGTTTATATATGCATTATAAAGATATATATAACTCTCCCTCGGTAGGATTATTAAGATTTAAATCCCCTACTGTCTTCGGTACTCGTTTTTTTACTTCTGTTAATATAACATGCAATAAGCTACATGTCAATAGAATTTTGATCTACATGGATACCAGGACCCATTGTTGTAGATAAAGAAATATTTTGAATGTATTTTCCTTTAACAGTGCTTGGTTTAGCTTTGTTAATAGTACTAACTACATAAATAACATTTTCTTTTAAAGCTTCTTCAGTAAATGATACTTTACCAACTGAACAATGGATATTTCCATATGAATCAGCTCTGTATTCAATCATACCTTTTTTAACGTCTTCAACAGCTTTTTCAGGTGTTGGAGTAACTGTTCCAGTTTTAGGGTTTGGCATTAACCCTTTAGGTCCTAAAACCTTACCAATTTTTCCAAGTGCTGGCATCATTTCTGGAGTAGCAATAATTACATCATAATCGAACCAATTTTCATTAGCAATTTTATCAATCATATCTTGTTCTCCAACAAAATCAGCTCCAGCTTTTTTAGCTGCATCTGCAGCAGCACCTTTTGCTAAAACCAAGATTCTTTTATTTTTACCATTTCCATTTGGTAATACTAAAGACCCTCTTAATTGTTGATCAGCTTTTTTTGTATCAATATTAAGTTTTATTGCCAATTCAACTGAACTATCAAATTTAGTAGTGCTAGTTTCTTTAGCTAACTTAACTGCTTCAGTTAATTCGTAGTTTTTATTCTTTTCTACTTTTTGTGAAGCTTCCACATATTTCTTTCCAAATTTTCTCATTCTTATACCTCCAATCGTGGTTTATTAGCGGATATATTTTTTATTATATTAATTATTGTCAATATTATTCTTCTGTTGTTTCTTCTGTTGTTTCTTCTGCTTTTTCGTTGATTACTTCAACTTCAACATCAGTATCAGCAGCAGATGCTTCCATAGCTTCTAATTTAGCTTCTCTCTTAGCATCTTCAATTGCTTGAGCAGCTGCTTCTGCAGCTTCCTCTGCTAATTCTTGATCGTTAAGTCCAGCAATTGCAACACCCATATTTCTAGCAGTACCAGCAACTATATCAATAGCTTTTTCAACTGTATATGCATTTAGGTCTGGCATTTTCATTTCTGCAATAGCTTTTGCATCTTCTTTTGAAATAGTACCAACAATTTCATGAGCACCTTTCTTAGATCCAGATTTAATCTTAGCATATTTCTTAATTAATTCTGCAGCTGGTGGTGTTTTTAATACAAAATCAAATGTTCTATCTTCATATACTGAAATTTCAACAGGAATAATATTACCCATTTTATCCCTAGTAGCGTCATTGTATTTTGTACAGAACTCTTGTAAATTAATTCCAGCAGGTCCTAAAACAGTACCAACAGGTGGTGCTGGTGTTGCTTGTCCAGCAGGAATTTGTAATTTAATTTTCTTTACGACTTCTTTTGCCACGTAAAACACATCCTTTCGTATTTTCGCTTTGTGGTATAGGGCTAATCCGCATTCCCTCCCACATGACTAAATAAACTTTAGCACCTAAGATACTAACATAAAAGTCAAAAAAAAACAACCATAAAAATTGTTTTTATTATATTTTATGATTGTTTTTTACATTTATTCATTTATGTATGTAATGTTTTCTTTGCTACATGATTTGGATATAGCACCTCTTGTGTTGCCTTTTTTAAGTGTATGATCATTGCCCATACATCATCAATCGGATAGATTCCCATATTATTAATTACATAAAACATATATTCCCAGCATTCATAAAGTTCTGGGTCTTTTTGTTCAATTGTATTTAATATTTGGTGTGATTTTTTACCAAGAATTGCACCATTTTCTAATGTTGCTTCATCACTTTCATATCTTTCTCTTAATTCACATGCTTTTTCAATATGATGATATGTTGGTGAATTTTTCTTAGTTATGGGATAACCCATCCAATCACGTTTTTCTTCTATACCTTCTGGATAGAATATCGAAATTAATTCATTTAAAACTTCTCTTTGTATTCCACTTTTTTTCATAACCAATCCCCTGAAATATAGTTATTAATTTTGAATAGATACTTGGAATAATTCGACTTCAACTGGAGTTTCTTGACCAAATAAGTCAATTAAAATAGTAAGATGTGAATTTTCTGTATCAATTGAATCGATTTTGCCTTCCATTCCTTTGAATGGTCCATCAATAATAGCAACAGATGCACCAACAGCAAGTTCAACATCAACATCAACTCTACTCATACCCATATTGATTAGTATTTTATCAATTTCTTGTGGTAATAATGGAGTTGGTTTTGCTCCCTTACCAGATGATCCGATAAATCCAGTAACTCCTGGTGTATTACGAACAATATACCATGCTTCATCAGTCATTATCATTTCAACTAAGATATATCCTGGAAACATTTTATGTTTCTTTTCTTTTTTAGAACCGTCTTTCATTGTTTCAATAACAGTTTCTTCAGGAACAATTATTCTGAAGATATAATCTTCAAATCCCATTGACACTGTTCTTTGTTCTAGTTTTTCTTTAACTTTTGATTCATGACCTGAATATGTATTAACTACGTACCATAACTTTTCCATTAACTAACCAAATCCTTTACTAATGCGAATATTGCATCTATTCCATAGAAGAATAATGCGAAGAATGCTACAAACGCTAATGAAGCAATTGAATATTTCACTACTTCTTTAGCACTTGGCCATCTTACCATACTCATTTCTTTTTTTACATCTCTTAAATAAGTGTCTCTTTTACCAATTTCATTTCTTTGCATTTTTATACTCTTAATTTCTTTTTTTATTTCTTTTTTCTTACCTTTATCTTTAGTTCCTTTTCTTTCTTTAGATAAAGATTTGATACTATCTGTAAGTTCTTGTTTTTCTTTTTTTATGTTTTCTTTAACTTGTTTTTGTTTGTTTTTTACTTTTTGTTTTAGTTCTTTTTTTGAAGTTTTTTCTTCTACTTCTTCAGTAACTTTCTTTTCTTTTTTCATGCATTCACACCTCTTAATTTTTTTGTATAAAAAAAACACTTTCGTGTACGCCTATAATATAGCACACAAAAATGTTGATTTCAAGTAATAATTTGACTTTTTTTGTAATCATCATAAAAGATACTTTATATGCAATATATGTAATAGTTTCATTATTGTGTCTGAGTTATAACACAATCAAATTTACTCTTTTATTACTAATGTGAAAATGGTTCGTCTGATGGATCAAATATAATACCAAAAACGATAATTTTACTTATTGCTGTACTTGTTGAATAATAATTAGTTTTGTTATGTTGATAAACACCATCGTTGTTAGGTGTGGTCCAAGTATTAATTGTTGTATAAGCAGATTTACCAGATGCATTTGAAGTAGTTACACTACAATTACCTGTATTTTTATTATAAGATATCGACAAACTAGATGTTGCATTAGTTCCTGTACTTTGACCACCAGTAGCTGGTTTATTAATTGAGGTACTAAGAGTCTGATCTGCAATAACTGCCTTAAAATTATTGGATGAAAAATCATCCACGCTCTTACCTAAAGATTCGATAATTTCAGTAAAATCACAAGAACTACCTTTCAAAAAATAAAATACTCCATCTCCCATACTAAAAGGAAAATCTAAATTATTTGTCCACTCTGCAGTTAATGTGTGTTCTCCACTTTCTGTTACTAGGTAGTCTCCTTCTATCTTTTGTGTACCTAAATACCAACCCAAGAATATGTATCCTTCTCTTACTGGTGTTGGTAATACTCCATATTGTCTGTTTTGTGTTACTTCGTATGTTGTATTTTCTAGTTTTCCTCCATTTGGTTCTAGTGTTATTGTGTATGTTCTATTTGTTGTTTTTTCTATTATTGAACTTGTTATCTTGTATTCCTCA
>JAFLUY010000023.1 GCA_022508565.1 Erysipelotrichales bacterium
TCATAGATTTATGAAATTTACATTGTGAACATTCATATTCACCAACCATAATATTCGGTTTCGCTTTACAAGGCGTTAGATAATCACACCAAGTTCGTTTATATTTTTGAATCATAACTTTATAATTCTTTTCTAAGATCTGCTTTTAATTGCTTACGTTGTGAAGGCGTAAAAAATAATATTTTCTTAAGACGAAGTTTCTTATTCTTAAGCAAAGTCCAATGCAGATAAGAATTCTTAAGCTTATTCATTTTATTCTTACTTGCCATATCTTGATATTTTTGATTGTTTTACAATTTATAAATAGAACTTTCTATCAAAAATTCAAAAAAATAAATCACATTGTTAATTCATTCCACCATCGGGGCTTTTCTTTATATGGTTTTCCATCAGGAACAACCTTAGGTTCCCTACTTCTTGATTCTTTAACATAATCTTTATGTTCTTTAAGTATTTTTAAATCTCTTGCGACACCATAATGTCTATAATTATATTTGCTTTCTTCGGGATAGTTTGCTCGCATGGCACCAGTTATGACATCAAAGCGATGATCAATTATATCTTTTATTTTGTTGTCGTCTGGAAGTTTAGTTTCAAGAAGTTCATTGAGAATTTCTTTTTGACGTTCTTTCAATCTATCAAATTCATGTAGGATGTTATCATATTGAGTTAGCAGATCGGCTATTTGTTTTGATTCCATAATCAATATTTTATAAATGTTGTATAAAATGAATTGACAAAACGCCTCCAATTATCATCTTCTTTAACCTGTATCTCAATATTTGATGAATATATATCTCCATCATAATCAAAAGATGCGCTTGTCAATTTAAATTTAATCTCTTCTGATTCTAAACATTCGATAAATAATTTCTTAAATTCTTCTTTTGATATTGCCATAGCTTTGATTTTTTTGATTGTTTTATATCAATTGAAAATTGAGAGTTTCAACATTCGTGTTGAATACATTATATAAATAGAACTTTCTTTTAAAATTTCAAAAAATCAATATGAAATCTCAAAAATGATAGTTTCATCACTATCCATTTCTTCATAGATACTCATGAGTTCTTCATAAATGACAAATAAATTGTCTATATATGTTTTATCGTACCAAAGTTTATCATCTTTATTTGATATCGGAAACAAAGATTTCGCCAATGGTATCCATTTGTCATCGCATTCAAAAGTGTTTTGAAAATAAGCTATTATGATATCTCTACAGTGTTCAATAATGTTTCGAATATATTCTTGCGAGGCTTTAACTTCAGAATTATTAAAACTCTGATTATGCAAATTTTCAAAATGCGTAACTATAGGCCACCCATCACTACTGAAATACGTTATATGATTTCGTTTACCTCTTTTGTTTTCTTTGTAAATATTCAAATCTAATCCCATAGTTTAAACCATATTGTATTGTCTAAGCAACTCAACATTATCTGAATAACTCATGAACTCTTCTGCCTGTTGCTTTGAATGAAACGCAATAAAACATTTATAGGTGTCTTCAAATTCTATATGAAATGAATGATAAAATGGGGACCACTTGATTGTGTAAAATCCGCCACTGTCATTCAGTTCGTCATTCCATTCCTTATCTGTAACAATCCCGCCATAACTATGTTCGATGAGTTTGGCTATTTTGTAGGCTGCTAAAATTTTATTGAAGAGCTCTGGAGACGCACACCCAAGAGAATCTGCCATATTTTGAATATCTTTTAGATATTCAGGATATACACCTATTAACTGTTCCAAAACTTTAACCTGCGGTTCCGGACAGAGGTTTTCTTTGCCGATAAGAATTTTAAATGCATGCTGTTGTGATTCATCACAACTCATCGAATTATAATATTCTCTTACCTTTTCTTTTTCTTCCTCTGTAAATTTTTCAAATGTCTCTTTGCTTATTATTGCCATAATTAAATCATATAATATTGTTCAACAAGTTTTTTATTTTCGGGATAACTCAAAAATTTTTCTCTTTGTTCAGGAGTATGGAAAGACACAAATTCATAAGCAGCAAATCCGTGTGCATAAGATAATTTCTTTTTGAATCTTACTATACTGAATTTTCTTATATCTTCATTCTCCCACTCCTCCTCGGTCACTATACCACCATAACCGAGTTCAATTAGTTTGGCTATTTTGAGCATAGCGATATTTTTCCGAATAAGTTTCGCATCCCAAACAAACTCATTACAAGGAAATAATTCTATATTTTCATTGCCATAAGTATTAGGATAAACTTTCTTAACATCATCCCAAGTCTTAATCTCAGGCTTTGGTTGGAGGTTTTCTTTGCCAAATGTGCATTCTAAAATATACCTATCATTTGGAGTTCTATAACTGGAGTTATATTCATCTCTTAATTTCTTTTTCTCTTCCTCTGTAAATTTTTCAAATGTTTCCTGTGATATTGTTGCCATAGTTTTTAATTTTTTATTGTTTTACAAAAACAAAATAGAAACTTTTTGAGAAATTTCAAAATTCACTTCTTAATTGGTCTGTAGTTTGTACAACAATTATTCTCTTCATCAACATCGAATTCATAACAATCTGGACAATAGTGCTTTCCGTCTATTTCTTCCCATTCATCCGCGTAAGCTTTAGCCCACATATTATATCCAGGGTAACCCGTATGTCCCCACTCATCTACATAAGGTTTTCCACATCCATCACAAAAGTATGTATCTACTTTAATTTGCTTTTTCATAACCAACAATTTTTATTTCTGTTTTTGGCTTATATTCTTCTTGCGTCCATCCCTTACCATTACAAAGATCACAAACCGAATAATCATAAGCAGGTTCGTAAACCCATCCACTATCCGGAAGTCCAGAAGGATAACCATTATATTCTTTTGTCACATATCCTTTGCCATTACATTTCGGACATTTATATGGAAGAAATCTGTATTCAGATTTTTGTATAATCTTATTCAAAACTTCATTTAACGTAGTTTCTCCTCCATAAGATTGTATAAGTTCTTTAATCTTATTTTCCTCTTTTCTTGGAGGAATAAAATTTGCAAAAAATTCTGCTCTTTTCATTTGCTTGATTTTTTCTTATTCCAATTTTTATCTTCTTCTGTTTCATCTTCTAAATAATGATGAACCGCTAATCCATCTGATGAGAAATCATAAGTATCTGAGACTTCTCTAACTTTATTATGAAAATCTACTTCATCAGGATCTTCTGATAAAATTTTCTTAAGTAGTTGCTTATTCTTAGTACGAAATCTTTGATTAGCTATTCTCTTATCTTTCTTATTAGAGAAATAGCAAACACAAGCCCAATAAGCTTCTTTAAATTTATTTCGTAAAGCGTGATGTTGATAAGATCTGCTCATGGTTATCTTGAAGTTATATTTATATCATTATGAAGTAAAAATCTCATAGTATCTAACATTGCTTTATCAGAAGCCTCCATATATTCAGAAGAGATTTTATTATAATATTCTCGATATTCTTTCTCGATTTTTTCCAACTCTTCGATTCTATCGAGCATTCTATTATAATCTTCTCTACTAATGATCAAATACTCTTCTCCGTAAATGTCTTTCATTTTATCTGATTTTTATATATCGAAATTCTGTTTTTAATATCTGATTTTATAAGTTCTTTTGGTGATACTAATATAGACATTTCATGCGAACCTGTTTCAGAAATATATTCTACGTCTATACAAATATCATGTGGAAGAAATAAGTTATCTCCAAGCCCAACAATTTTATATCGCTTAACTCGCTTATCATTGAAAATTTCTTTAACAAATTTGTTTAATCTTTTATTGACATCGATAAACGATTTAACGAAATTTTCTGAATTGAGATTCATAAAACTTTAATATTATTATCGATTTCTAGCAATTCTGTAATATCTTCTTTTGTTCTATACTTAGGCCATTTCAGTCCTTTAATTCCTTCGGGAGCAATCTTAAGTTTATAGTCTCCAAGGTTGCAATATCCAATATTTTCTTTAATAGCTAATATAACAGCTTCATTAAATGAAGTATCACATATTCTTATATGATTGCCTATGCTAGAAACAATATCTGAAGATTTATAATTAAAATTATTAAATTCTGCAAGAGCATTTGTTATCTCATCATAAGCTTTAAGAGCTAAAAATACTGCATTATTATCTTCAAGATATCCATCAAGCTCAATAGCTTTCTGAGCCTGCTTAATAGTATCTTCAATATCATCCCAGTGGTACCAATTTCTGCACCACATCATAAAGTGATTAAATGGAAGTGTTTTCATATATTTTTAATTTTTAGTCTTCTTCTGAACTAAACATATTCTAAAGAAGTTATTCTTCTTTAGAACTAAACATATTTTCGAGAAAATCTTGAATCTTTGGAAATTTTTCGCCAAGTTTTTCAATTCCTCCGAAGATAATGAATGCCATTACTCCAAGAATTGCTAATCCAAAAAATGCGTAGATAAATCCGTTGAGTATCATAGTCTTATTTATTTATTTTGATTGTTTTTACATAAATAAATTGCTAAAGCAATTATAATTTGTGATTACAAATTTAAAATAGAAACTTTCTGAAATAATTCAAACTTTTGTATTAAAATAATACAATATATTTCAAAATTTCATTTTAAAAAATCGATATTTTTTCAATTAAAATTTAAATTTTAATTTCTTTTAAGACTTCTATACAAAATGGAGGAATTGGTTCGAATGTATAAAACGCATTTTCAGAATTAGACTCTTCATCGGTATAAAAAGCTATTTTGTTTTTGTTTTTAGATAAATCAATTTTTAAAATAATGAATTCATTATTTATTTTATCCTTTTTATATTTATTATCTATCAATCGATTTTTTAATCTTATGAAAGATAACATTGAAGATTCTGGATTTTTTGAATAAAAACAGAATAATTTTTCATATTTTGACCCGGGTTTATGTTTCGGATTTAATCCATATTTTTTGATTTTTTCATCATAAATAAATTTTGGACAATAGTGATAAATATAAGGATAATTATAAACTTTATTTGTTATTGTTTCGGTCTTATTTGGTTTTAATAATATATATTTATTATCTTCATATCCTGACCAATTCCAAAAATTTAATATGTTTATAAGTTTTTTAGTTTTTTCTTCTGAATCAATTATTGATTTATCATATATTTCTATCGGCTTATAAAGTTTAGATGCAGATAACCTTAATTTAAATTTGTCTTTATTTATTTCAAATTTTTTATATATATCATTTATAATTTCTTCATTTGTTCCAACTATAACTTCTGATTCATTTAGAAATTGTCTATAATTATATGCTTTATTAGAAAAATCACTTGGAACACCATTCCAATAATTCATATATGCATACCAAATATCTTCAGTTGGAACAACTTTATTAAATTTACAAAATTCTTCAAATGTAAATTCTGATAAAATATCTGAAGGACAATGCAAATTTTCATTCATTATATAATATTGAATATTATATTCTGGATCATATTCTTTTATAAATTGTGTAAGAGTTTTCATTTTATATCTGCATTTTTAATAAAATAGAAATGCTCTATATAATATTTTTATAGGATAAAGTTAAAACAATATTTTTAATTATATAAATTGTTAATCAAAAATGATATCTCTTAGAGAATTTATTAGACAACAACTGAATGAAGGCAAAGTTGATGGATTAAATAATGTTACTGTAATTCGGCATTACACAACATTTGCTGCATTAAAATCTATATTGTCTAAAGGTTATATCGAACCCAGAGAATCTAAAGGAGACTCTGATTGGGATGCTTATGATATCGGGGAAAAGAAAGTAGTATCTTTCCATGATTCAAGAACTGATCCGGAATGGAAAAATGCTTTAGAATATAATAAAGATAAATTATCTTTTGATGGTAGAACGCATACTCTTGGTACAAATGCTAAGAAAATATGCGCTTGTATTGAAATAGATTTCGATAAATTAGATAAACTTATTCAAGATAAAGCACATCTTTTAAATATTTATGGGCAAAAGGCTGATGAATTTGTGAATTTTTGGAATGAGCATGTAAAATGGCTTACTGAAAATAAATTGCCAACAACTAAACAATTAAAGTTAACAACCGAAGGAGTAAACAGACTTGTGAAGTTAATAAATGATGGTGACGAAGAAATATTGAAAGCTGTCAAATCACTACTTAAATTTGGTTATTCTAGAGAAGAAAAACTAATATCCGAAAACGGTAATTTGTTAGTTGAAAATTTAATTGATATTTTCGAAAAATATTATTCCGATAAAGAATTAGAAGCAAAAACAAAAACTAGTGGATGCTATGATACAATGCCATTAAAATATGGATTAGTATATTTAGTATTGAATAAATTTTTAAAGACATTTAGAACAAAACCTTGGAGTGATGAATTTGATGAAAGTTCATTACACGAAATAGAATTGTCAGAAGCTGACAAACTAATGATAGAAATATTAAATCAAGATAATTATAGAGAATATACTGAAGACGAAAGACAGGAATTGATAGATGCTGTAAAAAGATTTGATCTATTAAAAGTTGTCAAAATGGTATGGAAACATGGTTGGCGTAAAGGTGATGACGATAGATATAGTAAAGCAAATTATCATATAAATTATAAAGGAAGACATAAATATGGCGATAAATATGAAGATGCTACTCTATTATTTTGGATAGACCGTATTATGAGTAATAGAAATAGAATAACTAATGGCGATATCGAAATTAGAATCCCTGCTGAAGTCGAGATAAATAAAGAAAATTGTAAGATAATTATATTTGACGGAATAGCGGAAGCAATAAAACAAAACCCAAAATTACCTCAAAAATATTATAAAGAATATAATATCGAACATATCAAATCCGAAAAGGATTAAATATTAAACTTATTGATAAAATAGAAATGGACTATAGAAAAATCTCTATAGTCCATTTTAAATTATTTTAATATCTTATCGATTTCTCTTCATCATTTTACTTCTTCAAATTCAACATCAGTCACATCTTCTCCATTATCATTGGATGCTGCTTCCTGAGGTTGTCCGGTATTCATTGCATCCTGAATATCCTGTGCACAATTCATCATAGCTTCGTTAACTCCTTTAATATCATCGTCGATAGCTAAGATGTTTCTTTGCTTATGATCTTCTCTAAGCTTATCTAATGCTTCTTCAATTTTTGCAACTTTATCCGGATGAATCTTATCTTTAAATTCCGCTAATTGCTTTTCGACTTGGAAGATTGTTGAATCGGCCATGTTAAGCTTATCGATTTCTTCTTTGGCTTTCTTATCCGCTTCGGCATTTGCTTCTGCTTCGGCTTTCATTCTATCAATTTCTTCTTTAGAGAGACCTGATGAAGCTTCAATACGAATGCTCTGTTCTTTTCCGGTTGCTTTATCTTTAGCTGATACATTTAAAATGCCATTAGCATCAACTTCGAATGTGACTTCAATCTGAGGTACTCCGCGAGGTGCTGGGTTGATTCCGTCGAGATTGAATTCTCCAAGTAATTTGTTATCCTTAGCAAGAGAACGTTCACCTTGAAGTACTCGAATTGTTACCGAAGGCTGATTGTCAACTGCTGTTGAGAATATTTCAGATTTTCTTGTCGGAATTGTTGTATTAGCTTCAATAAGCTTAGTATCAACTCCGCCCATTGTTTCAATACCGATAGATAGCGGAATTACATCGAGAAGAAGAACATCTTTAACATCTCCTGCGAGAACTCCACCTTGAATAGCTGCACCAAT
>JAFLUY010000024.1 GCA_022508565.1 Erysipelotrichales bacterium
TTTTTGTTATTTCATTATTAATAATTTGTTCTTTTATTTCATTATAATAATTCATCTTGATTCCTCCTATGGTGAGTATGTTTCTATTTTTAACTTAGTTTTATTTATCTTAAAACTAATTGTGCCATCTTCATCTGTTCTATATATTATTGTATTTTTAACATTTTCTAGTGTTTCCTTATTTGGATGTCTATATCGATTATTTCTTCCTACAGATATTATAGAATATTTAGGATTAACACCTTTAATAAAGGAAGCACCCGAACTTGTCTTGCTTCCATGATGTCCAAGTTTCATTACATCAACATTTAATTTATATTTCTTTAATAAGTCTTCTTCAACGGTTTGTGAAGCATCTCCTAAAAATAGAAACTTATAATTATAAGCATTTAACAAATTAATCTGTGAATTATCATTTTCATTATCATAAAGTTTACCCGTGTCTAAAAATGAAATATTCATTTTTCCTTTATATGTAGCATTTATTAAATTAGAAGGTATCTTCTTTTCCAAATTATTGAGTTCTCCCTTATTAAGCAATACATTTTTAACTTTAAAGTTTTCAATTAAATGATTAGCCTCTCCTCCGTGGTCTTGATCTCCGTGACTAAGAATTAGATAGTCTACATCATAAATACCAATACTTTTTAAAAACTTAATTGTATTATCTGTATAAAAGTATTCTTTTTTCTTTTTCCATTCGTCTTGGGTATATGTTATTTTACCGCCTGTATCGATCATGATACATTCATTACCTTTTTTTATCACGATTGAATCTCCCTGCCCTACATCTAAAAAATAAACATAGTAAGAAGAATCAAGATAATTAATATATTTAGTTATAAATATTAATCCAACAGTTAAGACAAGAAAAAATTTATTATATGATTTATAGAATAAGATAATAAATGAATAATAGAAAAGAATGAATATAATGCTAACTTTTGGAATAATAACATTTAATACTAATAATCTATTTGAAATAATTTCTAGTAACGATGTAACAAGATATAATATATTATCAAGTGGCGGTAATATAAATGTTAATAAACTTAATGGGTATAAGAATAGACTAACTACAGGAACAATTACAATATTATTTAAAACACTTAAGATATTTAATTCATAATTAGTACTAATTGTAATTGGCAAACTAAAAAGAAATGCAATTAATGATACTTTTAATATTTTCATTAAATAGTTTCCTTTTATTAATTTGCTATATTTAATTAGCGAGAATGACACAACACTTGAATACAAAAAACCTATATTATAAAGTAGATAAGGATTTATGATTAGAAGTATTGTTATATCTAAATATAAGATATTGATAACTTCAATATTAAAATCTAGTTCTCGATTTATAAATAATAAAATAAATAAACCAACGCTTCTTAAGATACTTGCTTGAAAATTAGTTATAAACATATAGAAAATTAAAAATATTATTACGAATATATAGGCATTTCTTTCACTTACCTTTATTTTTTTTAGTATTTGTATTATTAAAGCAGATAATAAAGAAACATGCATACCTGATATAGCAAAAATATGAGATACTCCAAGTGTTTGATAATTAGTCATAACTTCATCATCTAAATACTCTTTATTACCAACAATAAATGTTTGAAGATAAGCTTTGCTTTTATATTTACTAATATGTTTATTTATGAAATTTTTAATTTTGTATAATAGACTTACTTCATTGTTAATAATTTCATAGTTATCAACAATTATTGTGTAATTAATTCCATTAAGATTCAAGTATTTTTTATAATTAAAGGTATTAGGAATAGTGTTTTTTAGAGGAACTGATAAAGTTCCTTTTAATTTTAATGTTATTCCTAAATCGATACTACTTAAATATTCTTTTTCCTCTTCTGTTTTTATATAGTAAGTGCCCTTCAACTTTTCTTTTGCTTTTAGTTCAAAACTAAACTTATCGCCATCAATCTTATAATTAGTTAATAAACCAGTAAATTCAGTTTCATTAGCATCATAGCAACTTGGTTTATCTATATTTACTCTAAAATAGGAAATTATAAGTGTCATTAATAAAAGTGAGATATAGATAAAACTATACTGTAATATAATCTTTAATCTTAGCAAATAATGTATCTCCAATACCACTTACATTAATAATATCTTCTATTTTAGTAAATACATGTTCACTTCTATAAATTATGATAGCATCTGCTTTACTTGCGCCAATATTTGGAATGGTCATCAGTTCTTCTTTTGAAGCTGTATTAATATTTACTAAAGAACTAACTTCAGTACTAGAACTACCACCTAGGTTAGGGTCACAAATATTAGATGAACCTTGAGACCCGCTTGTTGATGGACTAGTAGTACTACCACTTGTTGATGGACTAGTGGTTGTATTTGTACTATTTTTTAATTCTGTTTTAGTATAAACATATATAACCATTTCACTAGTAACTTTTTGAGATAGATTTAAATTATCTGTTGTTGCATTACTCTTTAATCCACCGGCCATATCAATGATGTCTTTAACTATATTATTAGCATTTGCTAAATAAACGCCTGGATTCTTAACTGCACCTTTAATATCTACATAAAATTCTTCTAGCGAATCATTTGTATCATCTTCACAAATACAATCCTGAACTTCAGCATAGACATTATTTGAGTTTTCCATATTAAAAACATAATTAACAATTGTCGCAACTAAAATAAGTAGTAATATTATTCCACTTACAATTGGCTTCTTATATTTTTTAATTAATTCCATTTTTCACCTCCTACTTATTTATTAACGTAAATATTTATTTTTACTTTAAAATTTTTTAAGATTTTATTGAATAGAAATAATTACTAATGATATAATATAGTTGTGAGAAGCGTTACATTTCTAGTTAATGCTTACCACTTTTGGTAAGGCATCTTATTCAAATGAATAAAGATGCTTTTTTTATTTCAAATTTTTCTATGTGTAATTTATAATATTTATGATATAATTAATGAAATCTAGAATATTTATGGAGGCAACAATGACAAAATCTTGGAAAAATGTTCCTAAAATTATAAATACTTTACCAACAGACAAAGATACATTAATTATGTATGTTGATGAAAGTGGAGAAGGAAATAATAAAATATTAAAAAAATCATTTGAGGCAAAAAAGGAAAAAATTCCCTATTCACAAAGAAATGATCTATATTTATTAAATGGTGTTGTTTTAAGCGGTTTTGATAGTATTATTTTAAAAAATAGATTAGATAAATTAAAGTTAAGTATTGCAGATAATGGTATATTTAATTACGAAAAAAAAGGAGAAAGACCAATAGTTCTTAGAAATCATGAAATTGTTTCAAAAAATCCTCCTTTTAGCAATTTAAAAGAAAATCAATATGAACAAATAAATAGAATTATTAAAAATACCAATTATATTCAAATTGCCGCCGGTCTAAATTATTATATTTATACACAATTTAATAAAGATTCAGAGAGCAGTTCATCTCCATTATTAATGACACTAGGTTTATTATTAATTAATTATGCTGATTATTTAAATAGCACAAACAAAAAGGGTATAATAATCTTTGAAGAAGAAACTGAAAAACACGACAAATTAAAATATATATTAAAAATTTTAAATTACGGAAATAAGACTTATAATAAGGAATTTTTTTCAAAAATTACAGCAGTATATTTTCGAAAAAAGTGGACAGAAGAGAAAAAAGGAGAATACCAAACAACTGCTGGACTTGAGCTTGCTGATTTAACTATATCTCCATTAAGAAGAATGTTACATCCGGAGTTTCTATTAATTGAAAGAAAACTTTATAATTATCCTAATTATATAAATAAAGGTTTTAATATAATAACTTAAAAAATAGCTGTTATTTTCACAGCTATTTTTTATACATAAATAACCCCACCTATTTCAAAGTGGGTCGGCGGAATAAATCGGCCTACGTAATAGAAAGGAGGTTAAACAATATGGATTACATATTAATTTTAACTCTTTCTGTGTCTATAGTTTCCCAAAGACATTTATATTATATGTAAAAATCTTAAAAAAATCAAGTTTCCAATAAAATATCTTCTATTTTCGCAAATAAAATTCACATCAATTTGATGTGAGTTTTATTTATCGCATTTTTTTATAACCAAAATAGATGTTGCATTATTGTTTAGTTTTGTTGCAATTCTTTTAGCTGTTTTTACATTTAAATTATTATATGTATCATATAGATTAAGATTTATTTCGTCATAATCCAATATATCTGATTGTATTAAGTTATTAACTTCTTCTATATCATCAAAACATCTAATTAAATTACTAATGGCTACTCTTTTCTTTCTTATTAAGTCTTCTTCATCAATAGTTATATTTTTAATTTCTTCTTTCATAAGAGAAATATATCTTTTTGGATATGGAGTTTCTGCCATAATAGTGATAATCAAATGTTTATCTAAATACATTCTTGAAACATATAAACCATCAGTTATAATATTGCCACTAACTAATCTTTCTTTTATTTTACTAGAGCGCCCAAACATTGAATTGGTAATTAAATTAATATAAACTTTTAGTTCTTTTGGATCTAATTTTAATTGACTAAAATTTGATAAAGGTATTTTTAAACCAATATTAACCTTTTCAATTTCAATATCCCTTTCAATTTCTTCATAATCTTTAACAACCGAATTTAACTCTCTTTCTTTTTTTATGGTTATGCTCTGTGGTTTATCAAACACTCGACTGTTTTGGTTTTCTTCAATTATAGCTAATGCTTCTTCAGGATTAAAGTTACCTGTGATAGTTACAAACATATTAGATGGATGATAAAAAGTTTTATAAGCAGTTTCGATATCTGATAGTTTAGTAGAATTAACATCTTTAGTTGTACCAGATACTAGATTTTTTATTTTATCTTTATGAACTAAATTTCTAAACATCCCAAAAATAAGTTCAGTTTCAACTTCATCTTCATACATTTTTACTTCTTCACATATTATACCTTTTTCTGCCTCTACATCTTTAGCTTTATAATATGGTGTTTGTACAAAATCTAGAAGAGTTACCAGATTTTCTTTAAATTTATTAAACCCGAATACTTCGTAACAAGTATGGTTAAATGTTGTATAAGCATTAACATCACTACCCAAATCTATAAATAGATTTGTAGCATCAATATCTTCTGATACTTTAAATGTTAAATGTTCTAAGAAGTGAGCAACTCCATTAGGTATTTTAGTCACCTTTTTTTCACTCCCTATTTTAAACTCAGTTTGTTTTGATCCAAACTGGGTACTGAAGGTCATATAGAAATTTTTTACTTTATTATTAGGTAAAAGGAAAACTCTTAATCCATTAGACATTACTTCTGTAATTATTTCTTCATTTACTCCTGCAATCTTAATTTTCTTCATGATTATCCCCTTCTAAAATATAAATAGAATTTAGTTTGACCTTCTTACCTAACTTTTTAACTTCTTCAGTTGTAATTCTTTTATAATTATCAATTCTTTCATCAATTGAATCTAGTTCTGCCATATAATTAAATAAATAGTTATCAATTATTCTTCCTTGATCATCTAAGGATAAATTTATTGATGAAATACATCCATTAACAGCGTGAACTAATTCTTCATCTGTAATCTTTTTCATCATGTCTGAAACAGATGATTCAATTAATTTCTTAGTTTTATTAATATTAGCTTTATCAACTGAAGTAGTAATAATAAGTAAATTATCATATTTATTATAAATACTTTGGACATTATAGCAAAGAGAATTTTTCTCTCTTAGGTTTTGAGCAAGTTTAGTACTCAGCGATCCTCCACCTAAAATCATGTTATATAATTGCATTGAATATTTTCTTTCATATTCAGTTAAACTAACTGTATTATAAATATAAACTATCTGACTTTGAGCTACTTCTTTTTTTTCTTTTGTTTCTTTAACTTTATTTCTTGTTTTATTATCAATGAATAAAGATATGTCATGATTCTTTAAAGTTTTAAAGTTTGCAAATTTATTTATATAGTCAATTACTTTATTTTCATCAAAATCACCAATAATAAAGATATCTACATAATCATGATTTATTATATATTCATATTCTTGATAAACACTACTTGGTGTAATGGAATCTATATCTTTTTCAGAACCAATTATATTAACAGATGAAATAGATGACTCATCCATATTTACTAAAGCATCTCTAATAGCTGACTTCTTTGGATCTTCATTAATACTAGAAAGTTCTGCTTTCATTCTTTTCTTAATAATGTTAATAGTATCAAGATCGAATTCATTATCTTTAACATTTGGATTAAAAAGCAAATCAAATGGTAATTTGATTGCTTCTTTTAAATAATTTTCTTTAGTGAATTTAGGATTTAAAAATTCTATATTTATAGAAGATAATATTTCATTACCTAACTTTGTTGATTGTGAATAGCAAATCGCATTATACAATTCTTCTTCTTTTAAAATAAGATCTCTTTTAGTTTTATAATTTTTACTATTTTCAAGTAAAAGTTCAAACAATAAAGTTCTTGTTGCTATAGTTTCTTTTCTTAAATTATTTCTTAATATAATTTCCATTTTTATAGTTTTAAACTTATCAGTTTGAATAGTATGAATATTATAAGATCCGTTTTTATGTAGTTTATAAATCATGTGTTTACACCTCTTTTTTATTATACGTAAAAGTTCTTTTTTTATAATGGTATTATAGCATAATTGTGTTATTATTATAATAGGTGATGATATGGAACCATTACACTTAGTAACGGATAAAGAGAGAATTGCTCCAAGGGTATTATTTCCTGGAGATCCACTTAGAGCAAAATATATTGCAGAGAAGTTTTTAACTGATTATAAACTTGTTAACACAGTTCGAAACATGTATGCATACACAGGATATTATAAAGATAAATTAATCACAGTTATGGGACACGGAATGGGATGTCCATCAGTTGGAATTTATGCTTATGAATTATATCACTTTTATGATGTTGAAAAAATTATAAGAATAGGTTCAGCCGGAACATATAATGAGAATATAAAAAAGTTAGATGTTTGTTTATCAACTGGTTCTTACTCCGAATCCTCTTTTGCTTATCACTGGAGTAAGACAAGAGAAAAGTTTTTTGAATCTTCTCAAAGTCTTAATAAAGATATAGTTGATACAGCACAAGTATTAGGTATGGAAATAAAACAAGGTCCAACATTAACAACAGATACATTTGATCCTTATATGCCAATTGATCATATACTTGATGATTGCCCAATTAAAAACGAGTTAGTAGCTGTAGAAATGGAAGGATTTGCACTTATGCATATAGCAAAAACTGAAAATAAGCAAGCATCAATGTTAGTAACAGTTGTTGATTCTCAGTTTGAACCAAATGTTATTATTACTCCGGAAATGCGAGAGACAAATCTAGATCAAATGATTTACTTAGCATTAGAATCTATTATAAAAGACTAATTATTTAAACAAAAAAATATCACTTCATTGAAGTGATATTTTTATTTTAGTTTATAACTTC
>JAFLUY010000025.1 GCA_022508565.1 Erysipelotrichales bacterium
ATTTTATCTATATTTAAAATAACATACCCCCCCCGTTTTGCAAGTTTTTGATGTTTAAAAGAAAAACTTCTAAAATTAATTAGAAGTTTAGGAAATATATTCAAGTATTTTATTTTTACCCTTACTTTCAATTCGCGATACTTTTACTTGTGATATACCAAGAATATCTGCAACTTCTTTTTGTGTTAAATCATAGTTTAATCGATAGTTAATTACTGCAGATGATAATGGATCTAAACTATCAATTGAATCTCGAATTAAAATCTGTTCATCTAAATTTGATTCTGCTCCAACTTGGATATTTGCATATTCATCATCCAAACTAAACATATCTTCCATAATAGTTACAACATAAGTTATTTCTGATAAGTCTATATCTAAATAAGCACTAATATCACTTAAGGCGGCTTCTCTTCCAAGCTTCTGAGTTAAATGACTTTTTGTTTGATTAACCATCTTATATATTTTTAAATAGTTTTTATTTAGTTTGATATTTCGGCATTTTAAAGATAACTCATACATTTCTCCAAAAACATAGTTTTTTGCATAACTTCCAAACTCTACATTTGGATCACGATAATTATTAAATGCTTTAATTAAACCTAAATATCCAGCTTGATATAGATCTTCCCATTCTACATTATAAAACTTCTTTGCTGTACTTCTAATTAACCAATCGTACTTCTGGAGGTACTCTTCCATTATACTTTTAAAAGATCTAAAGCAATTAATTCATTAGATACATTATCATAATCTAAACATGAATTAATGCGATTATTAACTATTAAAACTTTTCCATCATTTACCTTTGCTTCATTTCCACCTTTAATTAAAGCTTTTTCCCCATAAGTATCTAAACTTATAAGTTCACTTAAATTATATACAATATACTTTATTCCGTAATCTTTAATTATTGGAATAGCATATTCTTCAAATTTAGGAGCTGTATTAGCATTTAGATTTCCTTTTAATCGAACAAATAAAATCCCTTTCCTATATTCCATATTAATTCTCAACATAATTATCACCCAATTTCTTTATACAATATGTAAGTTTCAATTTAAACTCATTCGACATTATAGGAGTTTATATAACAATTTAATTTGTAAACACTTACATTTTTAGTGTTAACTAAGTAATTTAAAATTATATGTATAAAAAGAAATATTTTAAGCACAATAATAGTAGAAATGAGGTTGAGACATGAATACATTACAAAAAGTGTGTTTAGTAATAACTATTATTGGAGCACTTAACTGGGGATTTATAGGTTTACTTGATATGAATATAGTTGATTCTATATTTGGTGTTGAATCTGTAATTTCAAGAATTATTTATTCACTAGTAGGATTAACTGGATTAATAAATGTCGGAATCCTATTTACTCATTTAGATGAAGACTAAACTCGAGGACCTAGTGTCCTTTTTTTGTTTGTAAATTATTTTTCTCTTTGTTATAATATGGAAAAAAATTTTAGGTGGTTTTATGAATGTATTATTGTATTCTGAAGGATGTATAAGAGAAAACACAATTGTTTTAAAAATAAAAGAAGATTTAAATAACAAAGGGTATAATACACGTTGTAAAATTAGTGAAGCAGACTTAATCGTGTTTGTTACATGCGCAGGGACTTGCAGAACAATGGAAGAATGTTTTAAATGGATCAATATATTTCTTAGTGCAAAAAAAACAGAAACAAAAATGATTATAACTGGTTGTTTAGCAGATAAAACTATTTTTAAAAATTATCTTGAACATGATGATGTAATCATAATGGAAAGCAATAATTTTTATGTACCAGTAGAAAACTATATATTTGATGAAAATAAAAAAGATTCTTTAAAGAAAAGACTAAGTTATAGCACAAAGTTCTGGTATGGTAATCAAGCGCTTGTTCAGTTTATGTTAGAAGAAGGATGTACAAATAATTGTAGTTTTTGTAAACATAATTACATTGATGGTGGAGTATGTTCAATTCCTTATGATGCTGCCTTAAATCATTTAAAAGGATTAATAAAAACTGGCACAAAGAAAATTATACTAAGTGGTGAAAACTTAGCTCTATACGGAATTGATTTAGAAGGAAAACAAATATTGCATAGATTTATCCACGAACTTTCTTTAGAAGAAGGATTGATATATATTGATGTGAACGAAATTGCACCTCAAAACATGTATCCTGAACTATTAGAAGAATTAGAAAATAATCCTAAAGTAGTTAAAGTTTGTATGCAATTAGAAACTGCAAGTCCTCGTTTACTTCAGTTAATGAATAGAAATCATACAATCGAACAATATGAGTACATAGCAAAACGTTTACGAAACAAAGGAAAATTTGTAGATACAGTACTTATGAGTGCTTTTCCAACTGAAAGTTATGATGATTTAGATTATACAGCAAAATTTTTAGATGAAAATAACATACTGTGTACATTAATTAGTGAATATTCAGACTTTGATGCTATTCCATCATCAAAGTTTGAACAATTGCCATACCTTGAAAAAAAGAAACATACTAGGTATTTAATAGAAAAGATGAAAGAAACTAATAGAAGAATATTACTAGATGAAGTTGATAATATCGACAAAAGCATTATTTGTGATAATGATAATGGTGTAATAATTATAAATTTTGCTAGTGGATATTCATATAGAAAAGAATATAATGATGCTCCAGTTGGCACTATTATTACAGATAAACCACGTATGTTAACACGGGATGGTAGATTTAATTATTTATATAGATACTAAAAAAGAGCTTTTTATAAGCTCTTTTATCTTGGTAAAATAAGTTCTCCATCAACTATCTTAATTTCTTTAACACTTGGATTATCATTTAAGCCTGGCATTGTCAATATTCCTCCAAAATAACAAACAATTAATTTAGCTCCATTCTTAACTTCAATGTTAGTTAAAGTCATTGAATAATCGCTTGTATCTCCTTTAATCTTTTTATTATCTACTAAACTATATTGAGTTTTAGCAACACATATTGGATATTTATATTTATCAAGTGAGTTTATTTTATTCATAACTTCAAACGAACAATTGAATCCGTTAGCATGACAGATATTTTTTACATAACTATCAATTTTTGAATATAGGTTATCCTCTAAATCATATATGTAATTAATTTTATTTTTATCAGTAAACTTAAGTATTTCTTCTGCTAAATCTAAAGCACCCAATCCACCATCTTTAAAAACTGTATTAACAACTGCTTTAACTCCTAAAGAATCAGCATAATCAATAATAAATTTTATATCATCATCAGTATCATTTTCAAACTTATTAACAGTAACAACAATATTATTGTTCATAAGTCTCAAGTTATTAACATGGGTTTTTAAATTTTGAATGCCTTCTTCTAATGAACCATCACCAAATTCTTTTAAAGATCTAACTGTTGTAACTAACACTATTGCAGTTAAATCGAACTTGTTATCTCTAGTTAATATATCCATAAATTTGTATGCTCCAGCATCAGCTCCAAAGCCAGCTTCTGTAACAACATAACCAGCTACATTAGTTGCACTTTTTAAAGAAACTAAAGATGAACAACCATGAGCTATATTAGCAAAAGGTCCACCATGAACTAAAGCTCCATTACCTTCTAAAGTTTGAACTAAGTTAGGTTTGAAAGCATCAGATAAAATACCTATTAAAGCATCAGTTATACCTAAAGCACTTAAATGAATTTCATTTAATCTCGAATTGTAACCTATGATGATATCGTCTAATCTTTTTCTTAAATCATCTAAATCTTTTGCTAAGCAAAATATTGCCATTATTTCACTAGCTGCAGTTATATTAAAAGATTCTTCTCTATCTTGTAACTTAATGTGTCGTAAAGCACGATCATTCATATCCATACATCTATTAAATGTAACTGATTGGATATCTAATTTATTATCATGATATATTTCATTATCGATTACTGCGCATATTAAATTATTAGCTGTTGTAATAGCATGAAAATCTCCAGTAAAATGAAGATTTATTTCATTTTCTGGTAATATCTTTGCCTTACCTCCGCCAGTGGCTCCACCTTTAAGGCCAAATACTGGACCCATTGAAGGTTCTCTTAAGTTAGCAATTGCTTTTTTGCCAATTATATTTAAAGCATCACTTAATCCGATTGCAACAGTTGTTTTTCCCTCACCATACTTTGTTGGTGTAGTTGCTGTAACAAGTATTACTTTTCCCTTACCAAACTTTGAATATGTTTCTACCTTACCCATAAAGCTTCCATAAGGAATAAATTCAGTAAAATCATATTTTTCTTTAATCAAACCTATATTTTCCATTAGCATCATCTCTTTTTTATTTCCTATATTAACACAAAAAAAGAATTATTACTAATTCTTTTCTACTACATACATAAAATTATCTTTATTTATTACAGTAACCTCAGCAGTCTTATCATAACCATAATCAGCTGAATAGCTAATATTTATATTATAAATGCGTGATTCATATTTTTTATCCAATGAATCAATTTTAAATTCCGAAGGTTTAACTTCAGTAACTTCTACAGAACTAACTACTGGTAATTGCTGACTTCTTTTGCTATTTGAATTATCCTCAACATATTTATATATAGTGTCAGTTACATTAGTAACATAGTTATCTCTACCTTCAGGTAAAACAAACTCTACTCCACCAATATCATATTTATTAATCTTATTCTTAATTGTGTATAAATCTATAACAAACATTTTAGCTACACTTTCAGAATATTCATCATAATTAATTTCTTTACTTTCTAAATTCTTCTTTAACTTCTTAAATTCTTCTCTGTAAAGATCTGTATCTAAATCATCAAGAGTAATACTATAACCTGCTATTTCTGTAGCGTTCTTTTTTAAACTTTCTGGATTATTAGCTTCCTGTTTTTCTCTTAAGATAAAGTAAGATAAAACACCAATAATAGACACCACTAAAACAATTACAATAGTAAATAAAACTACTCTTTTAGTATCAGACATTTCCTTATTTTGTTTCTTTTCTTTTTTATTCATTAATATCACTTTCTTCATTTTTAGCTTTTTCAATTAAATCATAAACAATAATATCATTAGATATTGATAAAATCTCTTCTGCATATTTTTTTCTTTCATTAATATAATCAGCATCTATAGTTTCAGCATCAAAAGTGCGGTACTCATTTTTCGAATTATTATAATAAACCTTATTAGTTAAGAAGTTTCCATTAGGGAACACTACTGTATTATTATTCTTTATTTCAAAAATATCATGTCCTAAAGCATAATCATTTTTTATTCCTAACATATTAGATAATGTTGGTAAAGCATCTATCATACCCATTGGGTAACTAACTTTACCTCTAATCTTTTTATCTTTTGTCCAAAGAATAAATGGTGTATTTTTAAATAACTCATTTGCATAATAATCATATTCAATATATGTAGGATCGTCTTCTGTTTTCATCTCACCAGTTTCAAAATCAAAATTAACAAATCTATTAAATTGAGATCTTGATAACTGAGCTGCATGGTCTCCATACATTACAAATAAGGTTTTATCAAAATCGCTACTGCTTCTTACATAATCTAAGAATTCACCTAGGCACTGATCAGCATAATGAACACTTTTTAAATAATTTCCCATTGTTTTATTTTTTTCGCTATCCAAGTATTCATAGATTATTTCATTGCCATGTGAATCATATTCACCAGTATGATATGTTACATCAAAATCTGAGAATGGTATATCATTTTTACTAAATGGTGTATGGTTAGATAGTGTAATTATTGTACCCATAAAGTTTTTAAAGTTGCCACTTTTAATTTCAAGTTCATTTATATCACGGATTATCTTTTCACTTTGAATAAAGAATGAATGATCTGATAGGCCAAGACCTACTTCTTCATCAATATTATAAGAATCTTGTGAATAGAAATCCATATATCCTAAAGATTTGTGCATTTTATTTCTATTCCACATACTAGCTTTATTGCCATGCATTGAGAATGTGTAATAATCTTTTTCTGCAAGTAATTTTTCTAAAGTAACATAATTTCTATTGTAGTAAGATACAAAGACAGTTCCACTTTGTACTGGCATTAAGCTTGTATTAAAAGTAAATTCAGTATCAGAGGATGTTCCTGCACTAACTTGTGGGTAGAAATTATCAAAATACATTGACTCTTTAACTAACTTATTCAAATTAGGTGTAACTTCTTCCCCATTAATCTCTAAATCAATTAAGAATGACATTACACTTTCTAAGTGCATAACGATTACATTATAATCTTTAAACTTATTAGTATATTTATTATTACTAGGTGTATTGTCTTTATTTTCAAAATACTCAGTAAACCTAACGTAAGCTTCTTCAAAACCAAACAAACTACTTAATTTACTTGTAATTGTTTGAATTCCATCATTAAATTGATAAACAATTACCCCAAATCTCTCTACAATATATTCTCTATTCCATTGTTTAGAATATCTTGATACGTCTGTTGGTGTTAGAGAAGAAATATTAATAAATAGCAGGATTCCTCCAACAATTGCAACTTCAACAAACAATTTTTTACCAACTTCAATTGCCTCTATAATTCCAAAATAATCTTTTTTAACTAAAACTTGATGAATTATATAAAATATTATTGGCATTAATAAATATATAAAATGAATTAATTTTAATTTTTCAAAGACTGCATCAGCTACTTCTCCAGTTTGTCCCATAGATGCAAGTAACGCAAATGAAGCAAACGATGAAAAGAATGCATAATAAACTGTATTTATAATATTCATAACTGTAATAACACACATTACTGTAAAAAAGTAAGCAAATTGCTTTTTAGGTTTCAAAAGAAAAGCAAGTGAACCAATTAAAACAATTATTGATAAATCAAAGAATGTTGCACCAAACACCCACATCTTATTAATAGTAAAATTTCTAAGTAGTGCACAACTAATTAAACATAATATAACAAAAGTCATAAATTGAACATTATGTTTAACAAAATCAATAAACTTATCTTTATTTGTTATAATTAAATCTTTTAAATCAATATCTTTAATTTTATTTATAAGAGATTTTTTCTTACTATTTTTATTAGCCATATCGATTTACCTTTCTACTATTTAATAGTATAGCATAAATAACTAAATATTTGTAGGTACAAAAGTACTTGATTTAAATTATTATTTTTGTTATATTAAATATGCAATTTAAATGCAGGTGTGGTTCAACGGCTAGAATGCGACCTTGCCAAGGTTGAGACGGGAGTTCGATTCTCCTCACTTGCTCCAATGACGAATCTGTTCGAACTTTTCGAACATTTACATAAAAAAGCCAATCGAACGATTGGTATTTTTTATACCCACAAGGTTATTTTGATATTT
>JAFLUY010000026.1 GCA_022508565.1 Erysipelotrichales bacterium
AGATGAATATAGATTAGAATTTGAAGATAATGATGCAGACATTAGAAGTTTTTGTGTCTATACTGGAGAGATCGATTATGATGAATTAGATCATGCTTGTTGTCATTATTCTACTGGAGATCGTAAAGTTGGTTGGGTAATATTCGGCAGATCTAAAGAAGATTTGAAAGATTCATTAAAATCTAGATATGGTGACCAAATTACTGCATTAACAAAAGAGCTAAATGATAAACAAGAAGAAATAAATATTCTTCAAAAGAAATTAGATAGTTTGTTAGATAAAATAAATATTGATTAATGTACTATGAAATCACTTAAAGAATTTGTTAATGAAGGTTATACTTTAAAAGATATTGATAAAGTTACAAAACCTTTCGCCGATTTTCGGAAGAAACAAGCAGATACGCCTATTAAGAACCTTGTAGGTCAGTTTTTGTCATCTTTGCATCAATATGTCAACAAAGAAGATAAAGATATGATTAAAGAGATGATTAAAGCTATTGAAAATTTATAAATGTTAATATGAAATCTCTAGTACAATTCATATTGGAAAATCAAAGCTTTTCCAAAATTTCATTACAAGAATCTATTAAAAAACTTCCTAAGTCGATATCGGGGATAATTGTCTTCGATATCGATGACACGCTTTTGAAAGCTAATCCAGATATTATTAAAGTCTATAAGAAGATTGATGGAAAAGAAATTCCATTGACTACGGATGAGTTCGCAAAAGATCCGGATGCAGGAAAACCTGAAAGTGAGCATCTATTTGATTTTAGAGATTTTCATGAGCCTGTAAAAGTCTATCATTCAATAATTTCCGGAACACCGCTCATTAAGAATCTACGAATAATGGATAGCTATATAGAAGCTGGATATGATTTTTGTTTTTTGACGGCTAGAGGAGCAGAAGAATCAGTTAAGCAAGCTATTCGAGATTTTCTTAAGATAAAAGATAAAGATACTGGCGCTCTTAAAGAACTTGGTGATGCATTTAAAGAGACATTTTCTCATGCGGTTAATGATCTCTACAAGAAATATCCCGGCAAGACTGATTCGGAAAAGAAAGCAAATGTTCTTAGGGAATTATGTGATGAATATGATAGAGTTGTTTTTGTTGATGATGACAAGAAAAATGTTAGAGCTGCTAGAGATTTAAAAATTCCTAATCTTAAAGTTATTAAAGCTTGGGATTAAAAATAAATTTAATTTTTTATGTTAAAATTTTTTAAAAGAATAATTGAATGGATAAAATCATTATTCACTAAGAAAGAGAAAATAACTATAGAGTCAGAAATATTTCTTGAAGCTCCTAAGTATTTCCCTTTACCAAATGGAGAATTTCCCGTAAAAGCGACTTATGCATTTTATGATCCGTTTATTGATGGCAGACATTTTAAAGAATTAAAAGAATGCGGATTCAATGTCATTGGACAAAATTTGTCACAAGACGCTTTAGATAGAAATTTAGAATTCGCTAAGAAATATGATCTATATGTTGGAGCATGCCCTTATGGAAAGACAAATGAGAATACGTTAAAGACATTATTGGAAAAATATAAGAATAATCCAAATATTTGGACATTCTCTATGGTAGATGAGCCGAACATATCACAATTTGAAGAAATATCACATTATCAAAATATTTTTAACGAATATGCTCCTAATGTAAACCCAATATTCAATCTATTTCCGGCATGTGGTAAGACGCAATTAGGTACAGATAGTTATCAAGAATATGTTAGAGATTTCATAAAGATTGTAAACCCAGCATTTATCTCTTATGATTGTTACCCTATAAAAGCAGATTCTAGAGGAGAATGGTACATTGATGATTGTCAATGGAGAACTTTGGAAGTTATTTCGGCATATGCAAAAATGTCAAATAGACCATTTTGGACATATCTTTTATCTAATAAACATTGGTCATATCCTAAACCATCAACAGGATCAATTCGTTTTCAAATGTATTCTGCATTAGCTTACGGAACACAAGCATTAATGTTTTGGACTTATGGTCACCCGGATTTTGATAAAGATAATGAATTTAGCGAAGCAATTATAGATAAAGAAGGCAATTTGACTGATACTTATTATATTACAAAAGATTTATTAAGTGATTTCAGAAAAATTCAGCATATATTCCTGAATATGGAAGTAATAAATGTCGGACATATTCGATCAATTCCGGAATATTCGAAAGAATTCAACATTTTGCCAGATAATATAAAATCAATAAAATTAGGTGGATATTGTGGGGCAGTTGTTTCACACTTTAAAAATAAAGATAAAGAATATTTATTAGTTGTCAGCAAAGATATTTACGAGACAAATGATTTAGAAATAATTACGTCAAATTATAATTACCTAAAATTATGGAATGGTATAGACTTTGGAAATGTTTTTGAAACTAAATTTAAACTGAAGCCTCTAGATTATTTATTATTTGAAATTTAAAAAAGATTGGATTCTCAGAATCCAATCTTTTTTGTTTAAATAAATTTTGAAATTTTGAGAAATTTTTCTATAGAAAATTTTATACTAAAATCTCCAATTGAAATTTGAAATTTTATTTCAAATTTCTATATTTTAAATGTAATTAATAAAAATCGATTATGAATAATTGCCCAAGAATTTATAAATTAAGCAGAGAAATTTCACAGCTTAGAGATCAATATAATAAACTCGAAAATAAGACTGATGAAAAATCTTATATTAAAGCTAATGAAATTCTTGAGCAGATATTAGAAAAACAATTAGAACAAAACGAATTACTCAAAAACAATTGATATAAATATGAAAGTAGAACTTATTTCAGATCTTTACGAGGTAGAAGATTTATCTTATGATTTCATCGCTGATCAATTATTCCGATACCTCAATTCTGATCAACAATTAGAATTCGCCAGTTCTTTAGCAAGAACGTTTGACATAGATATTGAAGCTATTTGGTTGAATGGCGGCTTAGAACCAGAAGAAATTGTCAAAGAAGCTGATTATTATTTTTCAGATATAATTCAGAAAGATTTTATCGATTGGATATATAAAAATTACGACCTATGAAACTATCAAAAAATCAATTAGAAAGGCTAGAAAATATTCTTATAGAACGAGGATATCATAAAGATAATGTTTCGCAACATAATGAAGATTTCTCTTATTATAAGACGATTCATAGACAAAAAGATGATGATCATGAAACTAAATACGCAGTTATCGTAAATATTCCATTCTGGGATTTTTCAAAATATGATAAATATCAACCAAAGAATTTTCCAATTGGGTTTGCTGGTTATATTATAATAGTTGATGATACTCGCGGAAGTGATTTTCATTATCATTATCTCGAAGATGAATCTGAATCTATTTTCTCAACATTTAATCCAGATGCAAAAGATTTTAAATGGTATGAGGAAAGAACTCCTTCAGCCGAAGAAATAAATGATCTTATAGATAATCTTGAAGATATCGCTATGGAAACTTCAACGTTCTATATAAAGACACTTAGAGAAAGACTATTTAAGAATCTTAGAAAATCATAAATAACTATGGACTGTAAGAATTATTTTTTAGACGATATTAAGTGGGCGGCAGAACAATTTGCTAAAAATAGCGGAATAGAAAACTACCATTGTGCTATTTATCTTAAAATAGAAAATGGAGAAGTAAGTGGAGCAATAATTGACGATGAAGACTGTTGGTAAGTTAAATATTAATAGAGATTTCATAAAAAATAATATTAAAAATGAAGAGAAAAAATACATTAGTTGACTTTGAAAAGACAATATATAATAATATTACTGAAAACGAAATCGTTGCCAAGTGTTCTTGTCGGCTACAGCTCGAAAAACTCAATTTAAATAATGAAGACATCCATAAAATTATTAAAAAGCGTTTCAAGTTTATCAGTAAAAATGGCCGATTTGAAGTTTTTGGAAAATCTAAATGCTTAAAAGAAGATAAATTTAACGAAACTCTTGGGCAACATATAGCGGAAACAAGAGCTCAATTTAAAGCCTATTCTATTGCAGAACGAGTATTTGAAACAATTAAGAAGAACTATTTTCTTAAAACTGTCAAAATACTTAATAAAGCTCAACGTAATTGTACGATAAATATGGTTAACAATATTGAACATAAAAATGATCTTATAAATACATAATCGAAAATGTTTAAATTTTGCGCATTATCAGATTTACATGGAAATCTAATTGACAATATTGAACCTTGTGATGTTGTTCTAATTGCTGGGGATATATTTCCATTGGATATCCAGACTACTACGGTAAAAGCTTCTGAATGGTTATGTCAGAAGTTTATCCCTTGGGCGGAATCATTGCCATGTGATAAAGTTGTATTTATCGCCGGGAATCATGATTTCCTTTTTGAGAAATTATCTGAATATGAGATAATGGATGTTTTACCACCTAAGATAGTTTATCTCGAAGATGAGATTTATGATTATCGTGGAGTAAAAATCTTCGGAATTCCTTGGGGTACGTATTGCAAGAAATGGGCATTTTATACAGAAGATGAATCGGAATTTGATGATATTCCGGAATGCGATATTTTGATTTCTCATCAACCACCTATGATAGGATCAGTTGGGATAGTTCATCAGATTGGATATAATTATATGGAAACTTTTGCTAGTGAAAATCTTGCGAACAATATCAAGAGAGTCAAACCAAAATATTCTATATCTGGGCATGTTCACACAGGAAATCACATTCCTGAAATGATTGACGAAACTAAATATGTCAATGTATCTATTATTGATGAAGACTACGAAATAAAATATTGTCCGTTTTATTTCGATATTTCGAATATTAAACTAAAAGAAGAAAAACCTGAAGACAATAATATATAAGAAAGTTTTACCATGAGAATTGACGAGCATTATATTGGGGAAGACAGAGATAGGCTTCTGTGTTTACTCAGGGACCTCTCAGATATAAATAAGAACCTAAATAATAAAATATATATAGATAAGCAGTACCATCATGACGTGTATTCCTGTGAAAGGACAGACCCATGTCCAGATTACTATGGATTATATTCTTTAAAAATAGAAAACAATCCTAGAGAATCATTAGAATTCGAACCAATGACGATAGATGAGTTAGATGGTGCAATTTGCCTATTGTATGGATTTTGTGAATTTTGTATTTAAAAAATTTGAAATTTTTCTAAAGATTTCTATTTTATTTATGAACAAAGTTCATAAAATTTTAAGTTTCACTTAAATAAATATGTAAAACAATCAAAAACTTAAAGCTATGATTAACAGAATTTATATCAATCGTTTCAATAGAGTAAATGAAATAACATTGAATGGTACAACTTATGAATCATCTTATAATTACAATTATTATTATGATGATACAAATAATGTACTTATTTTGGAAGAAAGTGATGATGATATGTTTTTCTCATATTCAAAGGTTGATGAAAATGGAGAATTAGAACATCTTGGAAATATTTTCGGAACTCTTGGAATTTTCGATGAAGACAATCATTATCTCGATCTCGTAGAAGATAATGGAGAACAATACGTAGAAATTAATACAAATTGTTGTTAACTAAAAAAATAATAAAAAATCATGGCAGCAATTGACAAAACTTATGTAAACAATTGGGAAGATTGGAAAGAAATTACTGATTGGATGAAATCATTCGAAAGAGTCCTTCAAAACGGTTCAATCTTAATAGGAGAAAATTTCCTATATTATCCTGATGCAACTAAAGAAGAAATTGAATCTTGGCTTAAGGAACAGAAGGAAATTCCTGTTATGAATACGTCTTGGTCAATGGATTATTTTTTTATTAGAGAATGCCCAATCGAGGCTGTACAAAATAGAATGAAATCTGTTTATTCGAAAGAATCATACGAAGAAATTAAGAATGGTACTTCAGAATACGACAAGTTTGTTAGACCTGTCGGCGGTAAGCATCTTAAGCTAATTAAGAAGCCAAAATATTATAAGCCAAGTAAATTCCTTTGGAATGGTAAAATTCGTAAAGATAGATTTGTTGTCGATATTGAGCTTCCCAATGGAGATTATTCTTGGTATTATGACGAAATCGATTATTGGTCAATGCCTTATGAACTTATTGCTGGAGGATTTATGTCTTCTGCGGATGTTTATTGCAAAACTCATAAAGCTCTAATTAGGAAAATTTTGAAATGGAATTTGCCTATCGGAACAAAAGTCAAAGCTTCTCATTTTAGATTCCAAGGAGGTTATTGCGAATATGTAATTAAGAAATAATTGAAAACAAATGAATAACAACGAAATAAATAAACTCGAAAAAATGATTTATGATGCAATCGAAGAAGCGGTTGAATCATATGAAATGGAAGAAGGAAATATTGAAAATATGGAGATGCAAGCTAATCTTCTTATTAAAGATGGTGATTGGAATTTGGTAGTATCAATATATAACTAATAAATCATGGAAGATTTTCAGATAAATAAATTGAATTATGACGCCGATAAGGGATGGTTTATCAAAAATCAGCCCGATTTATCCGTAGATGAAGCAACCAAGTTATCTAAAAAAAGGTTATTAATTAGGTTATTGAAATCATTACATAAGATAGAGAAATAATTAACAATGGAAATCAAGACTAAATACAATATTGGAGATGAAGTGTGGTGGAAGAATTCCTTTCGAACACACAAAGGTGTTGTAACATCTGTTAATTTCAGAAATGACCGAAGCTGTCCACAAGGTGTCATATATTATGAGATAGA
>JAFLUY010000027.1 GCA_022508565.1 Erysipelotrichales bacterium
GAATTTGTTATAACTTGTTTTTTCGCTTCCAGAACCCTCTTTGTACCTTATTAAGTATAAAAGGCTGAACGTCAATTTGTTGAATTTACTGCATCGGCAAGTAGACAAATCTCCGATTTGCGAATTCGAGGTGAGCTTGAAGTGAAAGTCGCTCAACGTGCGCTCTGTAGCACGTTAGAGCGGTTCACATTTGCTTGCAATCAAGTTCACCTCAAATGATTACTACTCCGATTTGCGAATTCGAGGTGAGCTTGAAGTGAAAGTCGCTCAACATGCGCTCTGTAGCACATTAGAGCGGTTCACGCTTGATTGCAATCAAGTTCACCTCAAATGCTTACTCCTCCGATTTCGAATTCGATGGGAGCATTTAAAGCATGGCAGACGGCATTTAGTGTGAAGTACCGTGAAAAGCCAGACTGGTACATGTTATAAAGGTAAAAAAGACTAACCTTAAACGTTTTTCCCATGGATATGCAATTTGTTGTAAATTTTGCGATAAAAATCAATAAGGTAATGCTCTAAAACCCTTCCCTTAGAAAAAATATGATTTTGCTATTGAAATATAAGTTTGGGAAACTCACAGCAGAAGAATTTATATGTGTATTGAGAACTAACAGAAGAAGAAGTTGTATGGGTATTGAAAACTGACAGAAGAAGAAGTTGTCAATCAACTTTTCTCTCCTACGTAACAAATTGACTAAAGTCAACAGCCTCTGTTAGCTCAATTGCTGCAAGCTGCTTCGGGTGGTGGCACCACTTCGCAAGCCGACACGGGTTCTGTAGGCTCCTACGACCAATCTTCATGGGAAAGCCGCGAACATGACCCCTCCCACCGTGGCAGATAAAATTAATTAATGGTTTTAGGTAGAATGGATATATTAAATTAAGATAAGACATTTCTTCTTTTAGAGATTTTGATATTTCAAACAAAATGATTTTGATTTTCTTTCCCAGCCGTTCCTGACCTGAACCTTATAATCCTAAATACCTGGAATTTAACTATATCTTTTAATTAATCATGAATTAATAAAATGTATTTGAATATGAAATTAAAAAGAATAAGTTTGCACCGGATTTTCACCATTTTTTATGTCATCCCAGTAAAACTCATATTGTTCTTCTTCCGGGAAAGAAGGAGGCTTAATTTTAAAATATTCAGTATTAACTTCTTTTTCATGATTCTGCATTATTGGTATTCCATTAAATCCAATTTCAGAAACATTTTCTCCTATTTGAGCATGGATGATGCATAATAATCCTCCTAATGCATTTATTACATTTTCTAAATTTGCTTCTTTAAATTTTTCAAATCGATTATGTTTTACATTATTATAACTACTATACCATGGTAAAGGAAAATAATTCTCATTCTTCCATTCATTAAATGGTTTGAAATACCTGTCAGATTCCCATCTAAAAAATTGGATTTTATAGTCATGCAAACGGCAAACTTTGTTCAAGTTAAAATAATCAATAATATTCAAATTTCCTTTAGTCTTCACATAACCATTATCTCTCAAAATGCCCTTACAATTACTTTCAAATTCGGTAGCAATTCTTAATAGCAATTCATATAAACGATGACTATATACAAGTTGATTTTCATTTGAAGGTTCTATATAATTGAAAAGATCATTGATATCTCTAATTAAAAGTTTAGCTGAAATAATTAGGGATTCTATCTCCTTCTGTGATATAAATTTATTGTTTTTTAGATAATCAAGGTTAGGAGTTTTCTCTTCAAAAACTATTCCGTGAAAAATAGTTTCTGAACCTTGATATCCCTTCATAGGTCTCCAGATTCTTTTATATGGTTTTGGGATTGACATACTCAAAATGAATGTATTGTTAAAATTTTATCCTTAATCACAATCTCTATAATAATTTTCTCGGAATTGAGGATTTAATTTTTCATCAAAATACATCTTTCGTTTAGCCAAATAAACCCCATCATACTTTGAAATTACCGCAACATCTATTGGACCACCAACAGATTCGGGAGCCATAGTCACTTTTTTTCTTAATGATGTAATTGCAATTAGATTCTCAGCTAATAATGCAAGATCTTCTTTTTCTAATTGACCTAGATGTGAGACTAAAGGTCTAGTATAGGCTTGAGCTTTTATTAAATTACAGATATTTCTAAATCTGTTTACGAAATTACCTATATCTATTTTTGAAACTTTATCAATAATAGATGGATCCGCTACTTCTTTAAGAATCTCTTGTTTAAATTCGTTTAATGTATTACCCACTTCCGTCTGTAAGGCTTTTTCCAATGCCGGATTTATCCCTTCTATCAATGTTGCCATATCCTCCATCTGTGCAAAAGGACATATTAAAGCATTTTGATGGTTGCTAATACTTTGACTGTCTGCCACACCAGCTTTCCATTCTTCATTTAAGGAAGAATATAGCCAAATTGAAGTTATATTAGGAAAATATTCTTTATCGCCATATCCAACAAATACAAGCTGTGAACTGGTTTGTCTTAGAAATAACGCAAAGACAAATTGTTCAATCAGTATTTCTAATTCACTAATTTCCGTAGGATTAGAAGATTTGGGATAAAGCTGTAACACAAATGTTGAACAAGGAACACTTAATATCTTTCGACAATTATTATATATATCCCTACATTCTTGAGGTAAGCCTATTTCTCGGATTTCCTTCTGAATTGCATTTCTAAAACTTTGAATAGATGGAATAGTGATATTTCCTCCTATAGGCTTTGGTAGAATTTTCTTAATAAGCATATTAATTGCTTCATTGATAAACTGATTTAACAATTTTGGAAGTATTTTAAAGTCCTGTAAAGACAGTTCTTCTTTTTTTAGATATTCTATAAAATCATTCACATAATCCACAACATTTTCAAATGATTTAGAACCAAGTTTTTTCCTATAACTTTTTATGATTATATCCCATTTAATTCCTTCAAATACTTTGAAGTGTAGTAATATATTAGTATCTATAAAAGCGTATGTCATATATTATTAGAAACCCCCATAATTATTATATTCTTCCGACTTTAAAAGATTACCATTGTTATCAAAAAAGAAATATTCCCCAGTGTATTCTGAATCTTCTTTTCCTAAAATTATTATATCTTCCGATTCTTCTTTTTCTTCCGATAAAAAAGATCCTTTTCTACCTTTAAAATCATATTCATTAGGAATTATGATTTTATTTTTTCTATTAAGTACTCCAATTTTATCAGAATCTTTTCTAAAATAAATTCTTCCGAATTTATCTAAAAAGATTTTATCATAATAGGCTTCAATAAGTATTTCGCCATTTTTATCCAGGACACCCCATTTACCTCCTTTAATAACATTAGAATGTGGATCTTGAGTTCCCTCTTTACAAAAGGAAGCTATATTATTATATATTGGACCAATATAATCTACACCTGGTATTAGAACTATTTTTTTTGTTTTAACATTTATAAAACCTCGATTACCGTTTAAACAAATAGAACGATATCTATTTATTTCTTTCCCTAATGTTGAACTTCCTATATCTAAAATATACTCACCCTTTTTATTTATTATTCCATAAGTATACTGATCTATTGAGCCTTCTAGTAAAATACCAACACCTATTGAATTTTCAGCCGGATTAGCTAAAAAATCAAAACTACCTATAAATTTTATTTCAAATTCCTCAGCAATATAATATAAGTCAAATTCTCGTCCTCCTCCTTCATAAAAAAGTCCACAACGATAAATGTTTTCAGCAATCCGTGTAATGTATTTATATTTTTCCGGCAATATTATTTTACCATACCAATTTATTATTCCATATTTCTTTTCTTTTTCTAAATCTTCACAAATTATAGCAATACCATTGTTAAATTCAGATTTAAGGTATTTATTTTTAGGAAGAATAATTCTGGCTTTCTCACTTTCGGTAACTATATGCCCGTTGGGATTAATTATTCCCTTATCTGTTAAATAAAATGATGATTCTAATTTTAAATTTACAAATCCAATATTTTCTCCAACTTTATAAATATCTTTTTGTTTAATTATTTCTAAAAATTTATATCTGCATGGTAAAAAGCTTTTGAATTGATAATCTAATAGGCCATAATAATAATTCACATTAACCTTCAAATATTTGTCATTAAGTATAGAAATATATTCATATTGTGGTTCTAATATTATATTCCCACAATAATCGGCCAATCCTTTAAATAGAATATAACCTCTTCTATATTTCAAATATAATTTACTTATTTTTAAAAGGTTAAAAATATGTTCTTCTTCTATTTGATGATATTCTTGTGGCAAAATTTCTTTACCTCCTATATTATATAATCCCCAAACAATTATTTTATCGGTATTATAATCACATTTTAAGAGATTGCCTACATATTTATATCTATCTTCCGAATCATAATCGTAATATGGAAAATTTTTAGGTAAAGAATCAGAAGGACGTCCTTTCTTTCCTAACTTAATAAATCCATTATTTAAATAATCAACAAATTGAATTTGATCTATATTTTTAAAAATTCTTTCACCTCGAAAATTAAAAAGTTTCCAATTTTCTTTATAATTATCAATCTTTTCTCCAATAATAGGGAAATTTGGAATTTCAAATATTTTAACTTCATTTTCAGAAGAAAATATTAAATTATCATTTGAATCTGAAACACAGAATATATCATTATTAGATTGATATAAGAATAGATCTTCATAAAATTTTAAATATCTGCGTTTTATTTTATTGATTACAATTTCTCCTTTCCTGTTTAACACTATTGACGTATCCTCTTCATAGTCATACAAACAATATAATCCAAATCCTACACTATAACAGGAGTATCTATTATTATCAATTTCTTTAGGCGGTACAATGTAAGTGATATTATCTTTGTTTTTTAGACTATCATTAAATGCATTTAGTTGAGATGGTGTAAAATAAAGCATCTTTTTATAGCAGTTTAATAAATTTTCAGGAACATCTTTTAATTTTGGATCTGCTTCTCTCTTGATTGCTGTAATTTGCCCCGAAACATTAAATTCGAATAAATTTCCATTTTTAATAAAATGGATGTTGTCATATCCAGATGAACTATAACAGATTTTATAAATATCTTCCCATTCCAAATTCCTTTCGTAAACTTGGCCAAAAGAATTAATAATACAACTTTTGAATTTTTTATGTTTAATTTTAAAGTAATCACCTAATCCAAGATATTCGATATCTTCATATAATTTAGTTGTAATTATCCCAATATTTTCAATTAATAATAAACAGTAGGAAGATTCTCCAAAAAATAATTTGATAATTTTTGCAGTATATTTTTTTGATAATCTATATATCCCCAAATTATTATAAATTGTAGAAGATAACGTTGAGATTTCTTTAAAATCTTTGTCAAGTGCTATATATTTATCGCTGTAATTGACTTGACCCTCATATTCCCATTTTTCCTTAAATATTGCGATATATTTTATACTTAAATTAGATATGTTTTTAATTTCATCTCTAACGTTTTTGTTTAAATTGTATATTTCATAATATTTTGTTTCTTGAATATCGAAATTTCCCTTTTTATCAAATTCGATAATTTTATTGCTTTCTTTTTCTTGTATTATAAATATATCTTGATCAGCAATTTTTAAAATGTTCTTTGCTTCTGTTATAATAACCTCTTTATTCTCTAAAATTAAGGTATAGTTTTTATTTTCTTCCTTTTCATTACAATACGAATAGCAAATAAATGCAAATTGACTTTTGAGTTTTACAATTGAAATAGAATCATACCTTGGTTCTATCCACCAATCCTTAATAAAATCATCTTCTTTTCTGTTTTCAAAATTTTCTAATATGACTCCAGTTTTATAACCGACAAATATGTCATTATATTCATCATTGGGATCAGCTTTATATATTTCAGTTTCTTTTGTAATAAATTTACTCATAAACTAAAGTTTTAGTAAAGAATATATTTTCCGACTCTAGATTGTAGGTATTTTTAAGGTTGTTGTATTAAACTTGACAATATGGTTAACTCTATTTGCTTCCGGTGGAAGTAAATGAATCTTTGAATCTTTATTTTCGATTGTGGGATAAATTAAAGTACATGGAACTATTGGAACCATTTCCTCATCGCTGCAATCAACATTTAAAGACTTCAAAATCCTTTTATCACGAGCATAACCACAAAG
>JAFLUY010000028.1 GCA_022508565.1 Erysipelotrichales bacterium
ATTTGTAGTAATGTGTGGTATGATTTTAGTGTGTAACTGATAATACAAAGTTATCTGTTAAACAAAAGCTAAATTGGGATTAATAGGGGACATACTATGGATTGGTCAAAGATCAATGATACTGTATTTGAAGAAATAGCTTGCGCTTATGCCAATGATATATATGATAAATATACGTGGGTTCCAACAGGGAAGTCTTGGGATGGTAATAAGGATGCAGTTTTTAGTGATAAAATAAAGTCTATTAATTACTTATATAAGGGATGGTGTGAAGCAAAATATACGCAAAATCCGCAAAGCAGTATTCCGAAATCTCACATGGATTCCACACTTGTTTCCGGCATTCTGGATGGAGAAGTAATTTTTATTCTTTTTATTACAAATGGAAAAATAACTACTGATTTTATACAACGTGCAACAGCTATATTAAAGCCACATAAAATAGATATAAAGTTTGTAGAAGGGACTGTTCTAACTGCTTGGATAAAAAATAACGATAAAATTCGAGATAAATATTTTGGAAGTATTATTTGGGATAAAAGTCTTCAATCATTAGAACTGGAAATTAAGGATGCTTGTATTTTTAATGCCATAATGTCTGCACCTTCATTAATTACACCTGTCCTTAAATTAAAAGTTGATAAAGAATATTTTTTCTATATTAACTTGTACAGTAACCAACAAAAAACTGTTGGTGTAGAACTTAATATAGATGCCCTAAAGAAAATATCTTCTGAGCATGAAGAATATGAAATATCTCCTGGATACAATTCTTTTTTAATACGTTATATTGCAAAACATCCGTTTGATGGAAAGGTACAAATATCTATATTTATTGATGAAGAACTTGTGTTAAAAAAAGAAGTCTTAGATTTATTGATTGAAGAAGATGAGCTGATACCTATTGTATACACACAACAACAAACAAATCTTCTAGAAATCAATACTTGCATAAATACAACGTTCACGGATAATATGCTATTGCATATTTTCGGAAGCGGTGGAAATGGTAAAAGTTTTTTGATTCAACAGTTAATGGAGAACATTTCTTCTAAATATAATCAAATACTCTTAATCAAATTTTCTGAGAAAGAAGCGGAAAACGCATGTTCCTTTTGTAAAATAATTCTATTTATCAATTTTGGATTTTTATATGATCTGTCAGAAAAGGCTTTTTTGACTCTTCTCAAAGATTATACTAATTTTTCCACAGACATTTTTATAGAATTACGCGAGGGCACAAAAGACCAGATAACAGCTCTTAACATTATACAAAAAATTATAACATTATTGCAGACAAATTCGTATTCATTATTTCCAAATGCTAATAATATGGTGCGTCGAAATGCATCATATATTATTTTAGATGATATACAAAAGGTACATGATAACCATTCTTTTTTATGTAAAGAGATTATAAGTGAGTTTGTGAAAAAATCATTTTCCCAAATACTTATTGCATGTAACAGACCTAATGAATTTTATGATACAGAATTAGAACAAATCATAAAAGAAAAAAGAGTAGGAAAATGGGAATTAACTGGTATATCAATTCCAGATATACATTCTAGTATCCGCGATAATTTTAATCAAGATATTGCTGATCTTATAAAACTATTTCCGTCTCCTGTAAGCGTACTACATTTAGAGTTGCTCATTAAAAATCTAAATAAAAAGAATATCATTCGTGCCCCAAAAGAAAAGAAAGGTGCTATTTTTTCTGATGCCTATAATGAAACAAACACATTAAATCATCAATTTGCTGTCGATAAGGTAAGAAATTGTAGGTATTTAAACATCTTATACATTGTATATAAAATTGAATCAGGTGTTCCGGTTGAGTTATTGCAAGATTTTTATAATAATCAATACATTACAGCAAGTAGATACTTTTTTCAGGACAGCTTAATAAAAGAAGAAAATGCTGCTCTGCAACCATTCCATGACATATATTTATATGCTTTTCAACAAATTGAATTTAATGACAGCTATATGGAAGAATTAAATCGATTTTTACAATTTTGCATAAATAAAGAAATAAATAATCCTGTACTACTAAGTAATATGATTTCTATTCTTATTGAGAAAAATAATGTTTTAAGAGCAAATTATTTAGATCTGGCTAGACAGATCTGTGCTGATTATTATTCTAAGAGTGAATATATTGCGGCCAAAAATCTGGCATTAACCCTTTTACCAGATTTAGATACTACATCATATTCTACTTATACTTTTAAGGATTTAGAACTTTTATATATTTATGCCCAATCGGAAAAATATTCTAAAACTCATTTTGGATCAACAAAGTATCTGCAGCTAATTGCAGATATTGGAGAAGTTATTTCATTAAACTCCATTGAAAAAGGAGTTGTACAAGAAGCTCATTCAGAACTAATTACCAACTATCTATATTCGATAGATTATCCTCATTTTGAGGAAGAGTTAAAGTATTTCGATAGTAATTTAAAAGATAGAACTGAAATAAATTCGTCTGAGCATAAAGTAAATGCTTATTTAAATTTTCTAAATAGAAAAATTCTATATACTTTTTTTCTTAACTCAACTGCTGTAGAAGAAGCATATAAAGAAGCAAATAGTGAGAGCGTAAGATTAAAGCGGGATGATTATCAAGCCTATTCTGATATGGATTATGCAAAAATTTTATTATACTCTGATAAGGAAAGAGCTTTAAACCTTTTAAAAGAAGCATTACCTGTGTTTGAAAAATATGCCAAATGTGAAAAACGTAAAGTTGATTGTATGGCAGAAGTTATTTTTACAGAATATTTATTATATAACAATTCGTATGATGAGCTTTATACTTTACAAAAAAATGCTTATGACAATAAGTTTATGCATGTATATGCAAGAATCACATTAATTTTGTTAACTTTAGAATCAATAGACTCAGAAGACATAGATAATATTGAAACCAAATTGACAAAATTACTTATTGAATACAATGATTTAAATAAGGATAATAGACTAGGGCTTTTTACAAATCAGCTTTTCACGGCTATTTACTATAAAAAGGGTGATTACCAGAAACAGTGTAAATACGCAAAAAAACAGCAAATGATCGCAGAAAAATTATCTGAAGAATATTTAGAAGTTCCACTTCATAACCAGCTAAGATTAGATTCCAACATAATTGTATGGAAATACAAAGATGAACAAGCTGACGATAATGGTTTATGGTTAGATCCGAAAATTTGGTAATACTAAAATGATAAAAGAGCAGAGAAAGCTTTTCCTTTCTCCGCTCCATAGTTACGAAAGATATTCCTGTATATTTACTAAGTTGGCAAATCTATCTATTGCAATATCATAAGGGTTTCTACGAATCTCAAACCAATATTTATTTGAACGTAAGCATTTAATATTTTCAACAATTATTAATAACGGAGCAGGATTTTTTAAAATTGAATTCGGGAAAATATCCCATAAATTAAAATTTCCGGGTGCAATCCAAGGCATATCTACAAATGTACTACTGCTAATATCCGTACCTTTAAGTATCTCTTTCCAAGAACGAATTTGACTCATTATAATGGTGTAGTAACAGTTAGTAGATATGTCTGTATTCGTTTGCATTTTAAGATAATCCGTTATATCTGGTTTAACAACATTTCCAAATCGGCTCCAAAAGTATGCTTCTTGCTGTCTAAAATCAAAGGAATAGAGATTTCTTCCACCTCCACGCGAATGCCATGCTCTTGCACTAGATAGATACCAACAAGTTTTTCCAGCTAGATATATTTTATAGGATAGTTCAAATGCCTCTAGTTTATTATAATAAAATTCATCAAAACCATTGAATTTATCAAAAAGTGTTCTTTTCATTGCATATAGAGCCGATGTTAATGCCTGTCTTGGGCCATCTTGATTTACAATAAAAGAGTCTATTTTATTCCCATCAAATAAATGATCTTTGAAATATGGTCCAAAAAAGGTTCCAGCACTTTGAACCAAGTTACTTTGGGGATATATCAGCAATGGCTGTACACAGTCTGCAATCCCATTATGTAAGGTGTCATACATTTTTTCAAAACAGCCTTCTTCAGCAAAAATATCAGTGTTAATAAAAAATAGATATTCTCCGGTAGAATTCTGGACGCCTACATTATTTGCTTTGCCGTATCCGACTTTAGACAAATAAATAATTTTTATATTAGATGCGTTTTCTTTTAATCTGTTTAACATATTGTGAATTTGCAAGTTATAATTACCATCTACAACAATTACAACTTCACTTTGCTGTACAAAATTATGTGCGAAAAACAATGTAAAAAAATTATCAACCATTTCATATGTTGTGTCAATTGAGATAATAAAACTAACCATCATATACCCCTTTCTTTTTCAAAATGCGATTTAGCATTGAAGGATGAATAATATCTAAAGGATATGTATTTTGAGGAATATGGGTAGAAATTTTCTCATAAGTATATTGTTCTATATAAAGGAGGCAATTGTTTCTATACCAGATTTCAATTTGCTCATTATTCCAAAAATATGGCCGGATGCAGTCAATTGCTTTATACCCATATTTATTAAATATCTTTTCCCAATAAGTGCAGGATTGCTCGTTAATATGTCCAGTTCCTCCTTGATGTGATATTGCAGCAGAGAATAGAACAATTTCGCTACATGAACATAAATTTTTAATAAAAATATCAGAATATTCAGAATTAATATGTTCAGCAACTTCTACCGAAATCACCATATCTGCCCTACGAGTTAGCACTAAAGGTTTGCGTAAATCAAACTGTATATATTTTTCCTTGGGAATAAGCATATATGCAGGATCATATTGGTGTTTATCAATACCCAGGAAATCTTTTATGCCTAGATTATTCAGAGCCTTGCACCAAGTCCCCATTCCACATCCAAAATCAATTACAGAATTAAAATTAATAAATGAATTAATATATTCTAGTATTTGAATTGCTGATTGATAAGAACCTGTTTCATGCTTCTTATAGTAACTCGCACTATACATATTTATCACCAATCCTCTTAATATGCTTTAATAAATCAAAAATTTTTCTTCTAGCTAACCAAAAAATATTTCCTGATATTTCAATATCTTCTAATGCCTTAAAATTTAAAATAATAGCAGGGTCTTTTGTGATTGACGCTTTATATTCATTCTTGCGCATATATTTGAGCAATTCTTTTAATAATTCACTTTCCGTACTACATGACAGCCCTATTTTAGATGCCATGTTAGATAGTTTATCTAAATATTCATCAGATAAATAATTTTTTTGACATATAGCATGATATATTAATGAATAAAAGTAATTTTCAAAATCAGGTACAAATATTCTGTCATGGAATAAGGTTTTATTCTCAAGCATATTCTCTTGCCACTTTTTATCATAATAACCATCGACAATAAAACGTATATCAACATGAACAATAAGATTATTAAATAAAATATAGTAGCTATTAACCATAGGAAAATGAAATCTATGTCGAACATCTAAAACCTTTTTGATTTTTATAATATCATCACATAAAAGGTCAATGTCATCATGCCCATTTACAAAAACTTGTCCTTGTTCAAAGCACTCAAAATTACGCATAACAATATAGTTGCATTCAGCCGCATTTAATGCTGTAAAGATTTCATCAATGGAGGTCCATACTTTTTGTTTTGACATCAAATTCTCCTAATATGAATTGCTCATACAGAAAATCTAAAGGATAACTTTGTATTATC
>JAFLUY010000029.1 GCA_022508565.1 Erysipelotrichales bacterium
TTCCTGCTAAAGGTCCTTGGCATCTTCTTACTTATATGGACTTCCCATATGCTGGCGGTAAGCTTGGTAAGAAAAACGAAATCGCCGGTCTTGATGGACGTGGTGTAGGCCGTGAAAACAAACCTCTCTATTTCAAAGTTCTTCTCCCTGGAGAATCTATTAAAAATGTAAGAGGTGTTAATCCTGTAGACGGCCAGAAAGTTACATTTACTTTTGATGAATATACTGTAAATGGTTACTTCAAAGGTTTCGGTCGCATGGACGGAGGTCTTCTTATTGAAACTATTGATTGTAAAGACGGCGAAGGAGAAGATGCAGTTAATGTTTCTCTCGCTGAAGCGTTTGGTTACGCTGCTCACAAAGCTACTGAGTGGAAATTAGAAATCAACGGTTCAGAAGTTAAGTTTGATGGAGTAGGTGAAGATGAAGTAAATCCTCTTAAACTTTCTCGCGTAGACTTCGTTCAGACTTCTGTAGATCTTATCGATGGTTTTGCAAACTTTGCAACTGGTAAGAAAGAAGGTATGACACGTGCCCAGAACGAAACTGGTACAGGTAATCGTATCGGTCTTCGTATCTTCAGCAAATGGGTTCAGATGCAATCCTATGAAGTTACTGCAAGTGTTACTCGTCAGCAGCTCCAAGATCTTCCTCTTTATGGTGTTGATGCTGTTAGCCAGGTAATGGAAGCATGCCAGAACGAAATCACTCAGCATATCAACCAACGTATCACTAACCACGTACGTCAACTTGGTGTTACTAATGCTCTTAAGATTAAGAATAACCAAGATTATGACTTCAACCTCTGGATGGGTACTAATAATGCCGAACTTAATGAATTCTGCCAAGATTATACTGATATCTACGGAGTAAACCATGTTGATACTTGGCCTACAATCAGAAATTCTGAAGTATCTGCTGCTGGTGAAAACAATATGACTCGTCAACGTCGTGTTATGAGCCGCATCCTCCAGGCTGCTAATGCTCTCCAAGTTACTTCACGCCGCGGTCGCCCAACTTGGATTCTTACAAATGCCACTATTGCATCTATTCTCCAAGACTGCTCAGGTTTCGTAATCGCTCCTATGGCAAATAACTTTGCTCAAGACGGAAGCCAGAACCTCTATATGGGAGGAACTATTGCTGGTATGAAGGTATACGTAGATCCTTACATGGACCTCAACGATAACCGTATTACTCTTGGCCGTAAAGGTAATGGCAATGAACCTGGTGTAATCTTTATGCCATACATATTGGCAGATACAGTAAGTATTACAGCAGAAGGCACAATGGCTCCAGTTATGCTTGTTAACAGTCGCTTCGGTATTGTCGATGCAGGTTTCTTCCCAGAATCTATGTATCTTACTTTTGCAGTTGGTTGCGAATTTGGTCTTATCTAACAAGAATAAATCACTATATTTTAGAAAAGAGCTACAGAAATGTAGCTCTTTTTTGCTTTAAATATTTGAAATTTATTATAGAAAATATCTATTTTTAAATATAAAAAATATTTTCTGCAGTAATAAATAATGAGCACAAAAATACAAAGCTCCCAAATACAAATACCAAAACACGATAATCAATATATAAATGAAAAATATGATAGATGGCTTATAAAATTATTTATTAGCCCAACTAATAAAATAAGACTTATTTATAATAAAATTTGGAATAATCAAGAAAAATATTTAAATATAGTCAATTATATATTTTATCGATATATAGATGCAATAAATCCTATAGAAGTATTAAGAAGAATTCAATATAATATTGAAATAAGACCTACTTGTAAAGTTTGTGATAATCCTGTAAAATTTAAAGGTAAGCCAGATTCTAGCGGTTTATATACGCAATTTTGTAGTCCTAAGTGTTCAACGAAATTTACAAACAATTGGCAATACGCGGATCAAGAAAAAACAAAACAAACTAAACTTAAACGATATGGATCTATAGGATATAATAATCGAGAAAAGGCTCAACAAACTAATATTGAAAAATATGGCTCAAAAAACCATATTGAAAAAATAAAACGAACTAAATTAGAAAAATATGGAAATGAATATTATAGAAATCCAGAAAAAGCTAAAGAAACACTATTAAATAATTATGGAGTTACTTCAACATTTAAATCAGAAGAAATTCAACAAAAAATTAAAGAATCTAATTTAGAAAAATATGGAGTAGATAATCCATTTAAATCAAAAGAAATACGTCAAAAAATATTTGAAACGAATCATAAGAAATATGGATATAAATCCCCTCTTAAAAATGATAAAATATTAGATAAGATTAAAGAAACTAATTTAGAAAAATATGGAGTAGAGAATGTTTTTTGTTCTCCTGAAATTAATGATAAAATTCAAGAAACTTTAATTAGAAAATACGGAGAAACTTCATGGAGCAAAACTGATGAAGCTAAGAAATATTTATCTGAACATAATAAAGAGACTTGGAACAATAAGCCATTAGAAGAATTATTAAAGATTAAAAATAAAATTAAACAAACTTGTTTAGAAAAATATGGATCAGAATCTTGGTCCGCATCGGAAGTAGGACGCGAAACACTATCTGCAATGATAAAATCTTCTGAAGTACAACAAAAAATGTATGAAACTAAAAAGAAAAATAGAACATTCAATACTTCTAAAAGAGAACAAGAAATTTTAGGTTTATTAAAATGTAATTATTCAGAAGTTAATTATCAATATCGAGATAAAAATAGATATCCATTTAATTGTGACTATTATATTCCAAGTTTAGATTTATTTATTGAATATCAAGGTAAACCAGATCATGGAGAACATCCATATGATCCTAATAATCAAGAAGATATAAATAAGTTAAATAAATGGATAAAAAATAATGAAGATTTAAAATGTCGTACTAATAGAGAACATACTAGATATGACAAAATGATATATGGATGGACTGTCTCTGATCCTCACAAAAGAAAAATAGCAAAACAAAACAATCTAAATTATCTTGAAATTTGGCTAGATTGGGATGATGAGAAAATTTTAGAAGAAATTAAAAAGTTTGAATCATAAATTTCTATTTTATTTATATGAAACAATATTTTACAGAATTTTATCTAGGTACTCCATATACTTATGAAAATTCTTCAAATCCATATATAATGGATACGAAGAAAATTGCAAAAGATATTATTCTAACTGAAGAAGGAATACCTATAACCGCAAAATATCTTTGGTCTTTAAATAAAGAAAAACGTATCAGATGTTTAGAATATGTTTTTAATTATCTTAGAAAACTTGGTTTCCCATATATGAAAATATCAGAAGAGGAAATTAAAAAGGAAGTAGATAAAATCAAAAATGGAGATTTTTCTAGAGTTTTACGTGAAGATAATTTAATATCAAACAATATAAATGTTGGATTAAATATTTGTCAAATTATTGCTAAAGAGGAATATTATAGGTCTAAAGGAGAAGGATCTCGACCTTCTCTTTTTGAAGTATTCAATAATGATGAAGCACTTATTAAAGTACTCAAAAATCGTATGGGATGGAATACTTCAAAAGAAGATGGTACAATACGCCCATATATGTTTCAAATGACTCATAATCAAATATTGAATGGAATTAGGAATTCTGGACTTGGTACTCCGATATCAAATTTTAGGCCATCTATTGCAAAGTATTTTTATGATAGATATTTAGGAAATCTCGAAAATAAGAGATTTCTCATTTTCGACTATTCATGTGGATGGGGCGCTAGAGCATTAGCTAGTGTTGGCAAATATAATTATGTTGGTACTGATCCATTGACAGCTAATAAGATAAATCAATGGTTTCAAAAATATCTTCCTAATGAAAATATCAAATGTTTGCAACAAGGATCAGAAATCCTTATACCAGAATTAGAAAATAAAGTAGATATGTGTTTTTCATGTCCTCCTTATTTTACTTTAGAAAAATATTCTGAAGAAGAATCACAATCCTATATTAAGAATGCAAATTATATCGACTGGATAAATGAATATTGGAAAGATACTGTCAATAATTGTTATAGCTATACAAAAGAAAGAGGATATTTCATATTAGTTATTAAAGATAAGTATGAAAATTATAATCTTAGAGATGATATGTGTAAGATTATTGATGAAATAGGATTTAATTTTGTTGATATATTTCTGATTAAAAATTCTAAAAATCATTTATCCGGTAAAGCTAAATCTAAAGTGACAACTAAAAATAATGAATCTGTAATCGTATTTCAAAAATAATTTTATGTCAAACTACGTTAACAATATATCTATTCATGGTTTAATGAATCGTTTTGCCTTTCTTAACGATAAATATCCATTATCATATTATAAAGTAAAGAATAAAAGTAAGGTAGTAATTTGTAAAGATAAAATTTCTGAAGAAGAAGAAAAGAAATACAAATATATTTCATATATGTATTTAGATAATGATCCTGGAATTAAAGGAGCATATTTTAAAAATAATGTTTTGTCTATTATTGATTCCGGATTTTTTAATGGAATGCCCGGCAATAAATATCGTCACATTAGGCATGCGGTAAATTGTTGGAAAGATAAAATTAGTATTGGGATTTTATCTAAAGAAAATCTAGATGATGTTCTTGAAATGATAGAAAAATGGAAATGGGATGAAAATGGAGGATATAAATATCATTGGCAAGAACATGCAGGAATAGATAAAACTTTAGTAAATAAAATATGTAATAAAGAAGTAGATGATATTTTAGGTCTTGTATTTTACTATAATGATGAATGTGTAGCATATTCTACAATATCAATTATTCCTAATATAGTTGATGATATTCCTGAGTTTCATTACGTTACTCGTAAGGTTCGTATAAAAAAAGATTTAAAACATTTGACTGAATTTGTAGATTGGAAAACATTTTCTATAATATATTGGATGTTTTGTGAAAAAGATTTTATAATAAATTGGGGCGCTTCAGATGGAGGAGTATATTGGTACAAGACTCATAAATGGCCATTATATAAATTAGAACCTACTTGGTTTGTGTCTTTTTATCCGAATGGGAAATGATTTTTGAAATTTTTTAAAATATAAACTATATTATAATATATAAAGAACAATGAAACAATAATAAAAATGACTCGCTAGCTCATGTTGGTAGAGCACAACACTTTTAATGTTGGGGTACCGGGATCGTCACCCGGGCGAGTCACAAAAATATCGTAGTCAGTTATAGAGTTACTTCGATGAAATCGAAGATTATTGTACTTAGTACAACATACTTCGATTCTTTTTATTTTTAAATGATTAAATGAGCAATAAAATATCAAAATGGTTTGATAAAATACTCTATAATGTTATCCTCGATATTATTTTATTATAGTGCAAAATAAACATTTTGAAACTACCTGATTGTTTTATCAGGCTTCTCCCAAATATAACGAGAAAAAACAATTATTTTGCACTTATATATTAATATTGGCTCGTAGTATAGAAGTAGTACACAAGTTTTTGGCACTTGGGGTGTCGGAGCGTTACCGGCCGAGCCAACAAATATAAACCATATAAAAAAATATGGCGTCATTTAAATCTTTAAATAAAATTAAATTATTAGAATTTTCAAAAACAGCAATTAAAAAGGGAGATATTTTAAAACATTTTAATAT
>JAFLUY010000003.1 GCA_022508565.1 Erysipelotrichales bacterium
ATTTTATCTATATTTAAAATAACATACCCCCCCCGTTTTGCAAGTTTTTGATGTTGAAATATAATTTTAATGTAAATGAAAAAAGAAATGTTATTTCAACATTTCTAAGAATTTCTCTTCATCCCAAATTTCTATTCCCAGTTCTAATGCCTTAGAAAGTTTAGACCCTGCATCATGACCTGCAATAACTACATTGGTCTTTTTAGATACTGATCCACTACAATTACCACCTAACGATTCAATTTTTTCTTTAGCATCATCTCTTGTTATTGAATCAAGCGTACCAGTTAAAACAAAAGTCTTACCAGTAAATATTGTTTCTTCTGAAACTTCTTTTCCTAAATAAGTCATATTTAAACCTAATTCTTTTAATTCATCAATTAGTTTTAAATTGTTTTCATCTTTAAAATAATCAACAACACTTTGAGCAATAACTTCTCCAACATCATAAATAGAATTTAATCTATCATATGTTGTAATCTTAAGATTATCAATATCACCAAATTCTTTTGCAAGTATTTTAGCTGTCTTTTTGCCAACATATCTAATACCTAATGCAAATAATAATTTTTCTAAACTATTTTTCTTACTTTCCTCAATACTATCTAGTAGATTAGTAATAGATTTCTCACCAAAGCCTTCAATAAGTTTTAATTCTTCTTTATAGTTGTCTAATCTATAAATATCAGAAATCTTTTTAACAAAACCTAAATTATAAAAATCTTCTAGTGTAGCATCTCCAAATCCATCTATATTCATTGTGTCTCTTGAAACAAAGTGAATTAAGCCTTCGATATCCTTCTTGCTACATGCTTCATTAACACAGTAATAAGCAGCATCACGTTTTATTAAATCGCTTCCACATATTGGACAAGTTTTAACAAACTCAAAAGGAGTAGAGTTCTCTTTTCGCATCTCTAGAACAACACTTTCAACACGCGGAATTACATCTCCTGCTTTAATAATTCTAACTGTATCTCCGACTCTTATATCTTTAGTAATACAGTACTCTTCATTATGAAGTGTTGCTTTAGATATTAAAGACCCCATAACCATAACTGGTTCTAAAATTGCGTTAGGTGTAACTTGACCAGTACGCCCAACTGTAAATTTAATATCCTTTAGTTTAGTTTGTACAACCTCAGCTGGGAATTTATAAGCGCACGCCCATTTTGGATAACGAATTGTATTACCTAATTTTTCATGATCATCTAAATCATTAACTTTTATTACAACCCCATCAATATCATATGGTAAGCTTGGTCTTAATTCATTCTTTTCATTTATAAATTCAATTACTTCGTCAATAGAATTAACAAGTTTATTATTAGGATTTACTCTAAATCCTAAATCAGCCATAAATTCAAGCGCTTCCTCATGAGTTTTTATTCCATAATCTTCTGGATCTGGTAAGTGATAAATCCATACTTCTAAGTTTCTCTTAGCTGCAACTTTGGAATCGAGTTGTCTTACTGAACCAGCAGCTGCATTACGGCAATTCTTAAGTAATGGTTCACCATTTTCTTCTCTTTCTTTATTTAACTTTTCTAAAGTGCTCTTGCTCATGTATATTTCACCACGAACCTCAATATCAATTGGTTTACTTAATTTTAAAGGCACTTGTTTGATAGTTTTAACATTGTGAGTAATATCTTCTCCAGTAACTCCATCTCCACGAGTAGCGCCAGATACTAAAACCCCATTTTCATATTTTAATGAAACAGATAAACCGTCAATTTTTAATTCACAAACATACTTAGGATTAATACCTTCTTTTTTTATTCTTTTATCAAATTCAATTAATTCATCTTCATTAAAAACATCCGAAAGACTCATCATTGGAATATTGTGAGTAACTTTCTCAAATTTATCTAAGATAACGCCACCAATTTTGTGAGTAGGAGAATCACTCCTCACCCAGTCTGGATGATCTTCTTCAATTTTATATAATTCTCTTAAATAATTATCATACTCTGCATCTGTTAATGTAGTAGGATTATCTAAGATATGGTATTCATAATTAGCAAGATTAATTAATTCAACAAGTTCATTATATCTGTCCATCATTATCACCTATATATATTATACCAAAAATAGTGATTTTTCTCACGAAAAAAAGCAAGAAAATTAGTTAATATATATTGAATAAATTTTCAAAAAAATGTTATAATGAAATTGTGAGAAGCGTTACATTTCAAGCTAATGCTTAACACATGTGTTAGACATCTTATTCAAATGAATAAGATGCTTTTTTTATCTAACTTTTAAAGCTAGTATAAAAATTATAATAACTAAAATAAATATCAACAAAGACATTTGATTTTTCGCTATTAAAATCACTCTCTTTACTACTTACCCCCCTGAATAATTAGCTTGAGGTAAGAAAGTGATAAGCATCTTCGCACTTCTCGATTGGATATAATAGCTGTTTTTTAAATAGATTTCAACACATTCGACAAAATAACATAAAGATATAAGACAACAAACTTTCAATATTGGCAATTAAAAAAGGCTAATAACTAGCCTTAATTCCATAAATTATTTGGATATACACCCTTATCAATTTCAGTTAATATAAAGTTTTGAAGTGCTTCCTTATCTTCTTTATAAGTCATGCCCATCCATTTAGCTTGAGTTGTTACTACTTCAACTACTTGACCATTTGTGATATCTTCATCAATGATATCAGTTAAAAGCATTTCATAATTTAATAAATCATCTTTATGATTTCTAAATGCATCATTCATTGTTTCACCAATTGTTGCTAAAAGATTTGGAGTAAATCCATTTATTAACATTGATACCGGATGATCAACATCAACATAGAATGCATCTTTTGATTCATCTAATGGAGTGCATTTTACTCTATCTCCGTCTTTAATACAAGAACATTCAATAAATGATTTTACTTTACCATTATCGTGCATAATAACACCTCTTTTAACAGCACCGTTATCACTTAATGTTTCTCCGACCTTGTATCCTGGAATAACATAATTATCTTTTGTACTTAAACTTTCTGATAATACTTTAAATGCATCATCACCATAGAAATCATCAGCTGTAATAACACCAAAATTATCATTTATGTATTCTCTTGCTGCATAAACTGCATGGGCTGTTCCCCACGGTTTAGCTCGACCAACTGGAACATCAAAGCCTTCTGGGATATCTTCAAGTCTTTGAAATGCATATTCAACTTTCACTTTTCCTTCAACTCTTGATCCAACTGTCTCTTTAAAAACATCGTAATTTTCTTCTTTTATTACAAATATGATTTTATTAAATCCATAACGGATTGCTGAATAAATTGAATAATCGATTATAAATTCGCCGTTTGGACCAACTGGTTCAATTTGTTTCATTCCTCCAAAACGACTACCCATACCAGCAGCCAAAATAACTAATGCTTTTTCTCTCATATCTTACACCTTCCTTATACTTTTATGATTTTTCATTAAATTTTTTATACCAGATTTAAATGCAACATCAATTATATCACCATTAACTTTTACAACAACGCCTAAACCATAAGTTTCATGTTCAATTTTATCACCAAGTTTTAAATCATCATTACTTCCTTCAATATACATTGATTTAGATTCTATTTTCTCATCATCTTTGAGTGTATCACTTCTTTCCATTAAATCTTCATCAATTTCTTTAATAAACCTTGATGGTGGATTCATTGCGTCTTTACCATATAACATTCTTCTTTTAGCATTGGTTAAATATAATCTTTCTTTTGCTCTTGTTATACCAACATAACATAGTCTTCTTTCTTCCTCAAGTCCATCTTCTTCAAGCATGGAATTTGTATGAGGAAAAATTCCTTCTTCCATACCGACTAAGAAGACATTTGTAAATTCAAGACCCTTAGCTGAGTGAATTGTCATTAAAGTAACTTCATCACCATCTTCTCTATGTTGAGCAAAATCAGCTATTAAACTAATTTCTGCTAAAAAGTCTTCTAATGATACATTTCCTTCACGAGATTCAAAGTTTGAAGTAATTGATTTAAATTCCATTAAGTTATCTAATCTAAATTCATTTTCTAAACTCATATCTAATGATAGTTCTTCTTTAATACCAGTCTTTTCAAGTATCTTGTCAATTAAATCAGTAAGACTTGAACTATCAGCATCGCATCTTAACTCTTCAATTAATGCTTTAAACTCTAATTCTTTTTTAGTACTTAAATTATCATACATACTATTTCCATTAATTAAAGCTAAATTTTCAAGATTTCTAATTGCTGCCTCTCCAATACCTCTTTTTGGAACATTAATAATTCTTGCTAAACTAACACTATCATTTGGATTATAAATTAATCTTAGGTAAGCAATTAAATCTTTAATTTCTTTTCGATTGTAGAAGTAATATCCTCCAACAACCTTACAAGGAATTCCCTTATCTAAAAGTCCTTCTTCAAATACACGACTTTGTCCATTGGTACGATATAGAATTGCAATATCACTTCTTTTGTACCCGCTTTCAAGTAATTTTTCAATTTCGTTTAATACTAAAATTACCTCATGCTTTTCATCATAACTTCGCATGTACTTAACCTTAACTCCATCACCTTTTTCACTCCAAAGTTTTAAATCTTTTCTTTGAGTATTATTTTTAATGACACAGTTTGCAGCATTAAGTATATTATTAGTACTACGATAATTTTCTTCTAACTTAATAGTTACACATTCTGGATAATCTTTTTCAAAATTTATTATGTTTTTATAATCAGCTTGTCTAAAAGCATAAATACTTTGGTTCATGTCGCCTACTACAAATATATTTCGATATTTTGATGCAAGTAACTTACATAGCTTATATTGAACTGGATTAGTATCTTGATACTCATCAATTAAAATGTATTTGAAATGTTCTTGATATTTATCAAGTAAATCATCTCGATCAGTTAAAAGTAAAACAGCTTTAGCAAGTAAATCATCAAAATCAATTACATTACTTTCACTTAACTTAGCTTGATATTTTTTATAAATATCAACACACATTTTATCAAATGTTGTATTAAATACTCGATCTATTTCTGCATCACTTAAAAGTTCATTTTTAATTAAAGATATTTTATTTCTAATAACATATGGACTAAACTTCTTGGGATCTATATCATTATTTTTAAGTAACTTCTTAATTATTGATAATGAATCATCACTGTCGATAATAGTAAAGTTCCTATCAAGACCACACTCACGATAATTCTCTCTTATTATTCTTAAACCAAACGAATGGAACGTTCCAATAAATGAAGAAACTTCACCGCATAAATTATAAACACGATCACGCATTTCATTAGCCGCTTTATTAGTAAATGTTATAGCAAGAATATTATAATCCTTAACACCATTTTCAATTAAATTAACAATTCTGCTAGTTAACACTTTAGTTTTACCAGAACCGGCTCCAGCCATAACTAAACAAGGTCCCTCAGTATGATTAACCGCTTCTAATTGTTGTTTGTTTAAAGAGCTTTTGTAATCCACTATAACACATCCTGTCAAAAATTATTATATCACAAACAAAAGTTTGTAACAATGAACTTAACACTAATTTTTTAATAAATTAAAAAGAGTGCAAATATGCACTCTAGTTATTACGTAATTTAGCATTCATTTTTGATGTTACATCATCAATTATTTTATTAAATACTTCCATTACTTCATCATCAGTTAAAGTTCTTGTTGAATCAACAAATGTTAGTTTATAGGCCATAGACTTTTTACCTTCTTCAATATTGTTGTAAAGATCGAATACTTCAATATTAGATAAAAGTCTGCCGCCTGATTTTTTGATAACTTCTTCAATTTCCTTACTTGTAATTTCATTATCAATTATAAATGCAACATCTTTAACCATTTCTGGATATTTATTAGCTTCTTTATATTTAATAGCTTTTGTTGAAGTCATAAGTGGATTTATAGCAATTTCACAAACATAGATTTCATCTTTCTTTATAGATGGATGAAGTTTACCAATAATACCTATTTCTTTTCTATCAAGTAAGATTCTTGCTGACACCCCTGGATGTAACTCACTTATATTTTTATCTACTTCAAATGAATATCTGTTTTTAAATCCTAAATAATCTAAAACATTTTCAACAATTCCTTTTAGTAAATAGAAATCAACTTTAACACTAGATTGATTCCAACTATTAGTAACATAATTACCTTTCATTAGAATTGCAACCTTTTGTGTCTCTTCATAATTAACATTATATGTTTTAGCAATTTCATAAATTAAGATATCATTAACTTTTCTTGCTTTATTATATTCATAAGTGTTTAAAAGTGATGGTAATAAACTAGTTCTGATTACCGATTTATCAGTACTCATTGGATTTGGTAAAATAATATTTTCCATACCATCATATTTAAACATTGATGCCATTTCAGGACTAGTTAATGTATATGTTAAACATTGGTTTAATCCTAAACTTCTCAAACGTTTAGATATATCTTTCCTAATCTTTACATCAGGTGCATATTCGCCTTTTCTTATTGGCACTCTAGGTAGTGTTGAAACTAAATTTTCATAACCATAGAATCTTCCAATTTCTTCTGCAATATCTTGAACATTTGGATCAATATCTATTCTTCTTCTTGGAATAGTTACACTAAATTTTCCATCTAAATATGTGTATTCAAAGTGTAGTCTTCGAAGTTCAGCTTTTACATCATCATCTGTTAAAACTATACCAAGTATTTTATTTATTTGTTCAGTAACAAAGTCTACTGTTTTTAAAGATTTATCAATTTTATCATGTAAAATCATACCTGATAAAACTTCACCACCAGCATATTTTTCAAGTAAATAACATGCACGATTAATTGCATCGATTGTATATTCAAAGTTTAAACCTTTACCATATCTAATAGATGCTTCACTTTTTAAATCTAACTTTTGAGCAGTATTTCTAATTGATACTGAATCAAAGATTGCAGATTCAATTAAAATAGTTTTAGTTGATTCATCAACTTCTGTATTTTCACCACCCATAACACCGGCAATACATACAGCTTTTGATCCATCTGTGATAACTATATCTTTATTATTTAAAACACGACTCTTACCATCCAATGTAATAATCTCTTCATTATCTTTAGCATCTCTAACTAAAATATTTTTACCTAATTTATCATAATCAAAGAAATGCATAGGTTGACCATATTCAAGCATTACATAGTTTGAAATATCTACAACATTATTAATTGGTCTCATACCTGCATTAGTTAAGCGTTTTTTAATAAAATCAGGTGAATCGCCAATAGTAACATTTTTAACCATCTTAGCTGCATAGAATGGACATTTATCAGTTTCAACTTTTAAAGTGAAATTATCTTCAATTTTATCTTTTATTTCAGAATAGTTTGCTTCTGGAAGTTTTACGGTTTTATTTAATACTGTTGCAACTTCATAAGCAAAACCAATATGATAATAAACATCATTGTTACGACGTTTATGATTGTCTAAATCATAGATAGTATCGTCTAATCCTAAATATTCAATTGGATCTTCTCCTACTTTTGCATCATCACCTAACTCAGTAATTCCAGCTGCATAAGTTTCTTCTGTTTTTTCTTCAAGACCCAATTCAAATTTAGCACAAATCATACCATCAGATTCTACACCTCTGATTTTACCAGTTTTTATTTCAAAATCACCAGGTAAAACTGCTCCAGGTAATGCAACTATAACTTTGATGCCTTTTCTGACATTACTTGCACCACAGACAATTTGGCGAGTAGTGTCTCCAGTATTAACCTTACAAACATGTAAGTGGTCTGAATCTGGATGATCTTCACACTCAATAATTTCACCAATTACTAAATTCTTAATATTTAGACTTTTAACATCTTCAACATTTAATCCGCCTCTAGTAACTTTAACAGCAAGTTCTTCTAAATCTTCACCGGTTAAATCAACATAGTCTTTAACCCAATTCATACTTATCATGACTACTCACCTTCCTTTCTATCAAAGTTTTTAAGTTCTCTTAAATCAGCATTATAGAATGTTCTAATATCATTAATTCCATATTTAAGCATAGCACATCTTTCAGCACCAAAACCAAATGCGAATCCATTCCAAACATTAGGATCATAGCCACAGTTTCTTAAAACATTGGGATGAACCATACCAGCACCACTTATTGTTATCCAACCAGTGTTCTTACAAAGTGAGCAACCTTTACCTTCACAAGCAAAACAAGAAATATCTGTTTCAACACTTGGTTCAGTAAATTGATAATATGAAGGTCTAAATCTTGTTACACATGAAGGACCAAATAATTTTTTAGCAATTTCATCAAATGTACCTTTTAAATCACATAAACTAATATCTTTATCAACAAGTAATCCTTCTATTTGCATAAATTGATGTGAATGTGTGGCGTCATCATCATCTCTTCTATAAGTCTTACCTGGACAAATCATTCTAATTGGAACTTTACCTTCACCTTTCAACATAGTTCTTGCTTGAACTGGTGATGTTTGACTACGAAGTAGTATTTCATCTCCACTTATATAGAATGTATCTTGAGCATCTCTAGCTGCATGTCCTTTTGGAATATTTAAAAGTTCGAAGTTAAATCTATCTTCCTCAACTTCTGGTCCATCCACAACATCATAACCCATTGACATGAATACTTCCTCTACTTCTTCAATAACTTTTTCTAAAATACTTGGTGCTCCCTCAGGTATTTTAGTTGCTGGTAAAGAGATATCAATAACTTCATTATTTAATTTTTCATTTAAAATTGCTTCATTGATTTCTTTTTCCTTATTTTCTATAATTTCAGTTACTTCATTTTTTAAAGTATTAGAAATCATACCAACTTCTTTTCTTTCATCAACTGATAAATCTTTCATGTTTTTAGTAAGTTCGGTAACACGTCCCGATTTACCAATGTACTTAGCTTTTAAGTCAATTAACTCTGATAATTTACTAACTGATTCAATTTCACTTAATAAATTACTCTTAATTTCACTTGCTAATTCTTTCATTTAATCCATCCCTTTCTTTAATAAAAAAAAGCCATAACTCTAGGGACGAATATTTTCCGTGGTACCACCCTAGTTCATGACTTTCATGCACTTCTTTTTCTTAACGCGAAATAACGATTGACACTCCTATATCTGAAATTCATTATATAAATTAATTTAGGACACTCTCAGCCGGTGATATCCATTCTCTTTAAATGCTTTATATAACTACTTTATATATAATCTCTGCATCACTACGCTTATTTTATAATGGATTTTCTTTATTGTCAAACTAATTTTTTTGATAATTCAAGATATCCTTGTTTATCAATTTCAAATATTTGATCTTCTTCATAATGTGAATAATCATAAATTGGCCAACTAATATTAAGTTCATTTAATATAATAATCATTTCTCGCAAATCTCTCAATTTTTCGATTTCCTCTTCTAAAGACCACGACTCCACAGCACTTTCTAATCCAACAATTTTTTTAGCAGGTATTTTCATAAATGCTTGATATTCATCGCTCCAAGTAGACTCACGAGTTATTATTGGAATCGGAGCCATTCCTTCTGGAAAACATTTAAATGGTTCAATATTATCTAAAATAAACATTGAGTTACGTTTAAGATATTTCAAAAAAGCTGATTTTTTTATACCTGGAACTTCTTTAGATAAACTTATAAAGAAAAAACCATTATGTACACCAGCTAAACGTGTCCCAATCAAAAATGGACATTTAATACCACTACTAACCATGTTTTTAAAAACATCAGGCAAAAAACTAAAAGCATGATAATACCATTCTGTATTTCTAGCAGCTGTAATTTTTTCGATACTTCTTATTTCATCTATATGAAAAGTACCCATAACTATTCCTTCTTTTTTATTTAATTTATTATAACTAATTTACTAATCATTATCAAATATAAAAAGGACTTATTAAAGTCCTTTTATACATATATTAATATTGCTAATACTACAAATGCTATAATAATTGCAGCTATAACAAATTTCCAAATAAATTTGAAGTAATCAGAATACTTAATATCTAAGTTAGATAAACCTAACATTAAGATAACACTTGTAGGCGCAATAAATGAAACTACACCATAAGCTGCTTGAAGTATTAATGCTGCAACATTTATGTTAGAATAGCTTGTAAATAATGAACCAACTGTACTTACTACATATTGGAAATCAACAGTAAATATACTTGTTAATACACCAGATACAAATAAAGTTCCAATATTAGTTCCAAGACTCATTATCTTATCAACAAAGAATGCTATTGTTGGGAATATAACTGAGATTTCTAATACTAAGTAAATCATCATTAATATAACAATTGGTTTACCTATAACTTTTAATCCTTCACCATATTCATCTAACATTTTATCAAATGGTACATGATATACTAATTTAATTACTAGACTAGCAAATAATAGCATACCAGCTGCACTTAGTAAATCCCATGATCCATATGGAGCAAGTGATGAACCTAAAACAAATGAATATACATTTTGTCCAAATAGTTCAGCATTACTAATCCAATCAAAAGCATTAGCAAATACTTTAATATTAAATGCAGTATCCCATCCGATAAACGCAAGTATTATACTAACAAATGTAACTGCTAGAACAATTACTAATCCAACTGTAGAAACATTGCTATCTTTTTTAGATTTTTTAGTTTTCTTTTCTTCTACTAATACAGTAGCAAATGGATCAACTAATAATGCAACACCTTTCTTACCATTATTTTTATTCATTCTTGCAAATGTAAAATATGTAAGAACTAAATATGTAACTGCAAATAAGATAACAGTTGCAAGTAATTCGTATCCATAAGATACTCCTAATCCATTTTTAGCGTCAACTAGTATACCAGTAATTTTTGGTGAATAAGTTGCACCAATTATACCAATTAGTACACCACCAAATGTTGCTACCAAACCAGTGATTTTATCAACATTTAATTTACTTAAAATACTGATTACAAATGGAATAATAGCAAATAACACTAAATAATCAACACTTATACCAGAAAGACTTGCAAACACTAATGTTGATAGAGCTACAAAAACTTTTTCCTTTCCTTTTAATTTAGAAGCAATCTTAGTAGTTAAACTATCATATGCAGGAAGGGATGCTACAAATTTATAGAATCCACCAACAACAAAAACAAACATAAATACAACAGTAAAATAGAATATTTGTAATAAACCATAAGTACTTAAATCAAATAAACCAACTCTGTTGAATTCTTCTGTTGCTAAAGTTCCTTGTGAATAATAAGAATAACCTACTAACCAAGTTAGTAAAATTGCAACTAGTACAACTATTCCAACTATTTTGAATAAATCATGTTTTTCAAAAAACTTTTTCATTTCTTTCTAACCTCCTAAAATAATTATAACACATCTTAGAAATTGTAGATTAAAAAATTAGCAAAAAAAAGGACAATAATGGTCGTTTATTGTACTTTTATATAACTTTTATATGCGTTTGCTACTAATTTTAATTCATTATATTTTTTATTATCTCCTTTTAACAAACTAGATAAGTCTTCAGGAATCTTTTTAGTAAATCCATACTCACATATTTCATCAATAAGAGTCTCAGCATCATAGACAGTTCTACGTGTTCCAAACATCATTTCACCAATTTTAATTAATGGTTGATAATACTTATCCCCATCTACTAAACCTAAACTATAATGATAACTCTTTTGATAAGTAAAAAATAACTTTTGTTTTAAGACTTTTAAAAGAAGAGAATCAGGAAAATGATAAGAGCTAAAAAGAATTGCATCATTTATTCCTCTCCTAGAAGTTACATCATATCTATAACTTAATGCTATAACTTCTTCTTCAAGATATTGAACATATTCTAAAACATCTCTAGGATGATCTTCTATAGCTGGAAGATAAACTAACTTACTTCTATTTTCAGTTTCATATTCAGTTCTAGTAATCTCTTTTACATCTTCATCTAATATTTCATATAAGTGTTCATTAGTACTATATTCAGTCATATTAATTGCTTTACTTGATGATCCTAGATAATAAGAACTTAATTCGCCTTTGTCATTTTCAACAATGCCAACTCCTTTTTCAACATGGCTTGCCATATATATTTTTCCATCAAAAGTAATAAAACATAAATCATTAAACCTATTTACTTGAGTTAGTATTAAATCTAAATATGCACTTATACTTTCATATGTTTCATCTTTTACTCTTTTTACTTCCATAACATCACTTTCTTGGTTTTATATAATATCATAAATTGGCAAATATTCAAGTAAATAATAAATAAAAAAGGACAATAATTTAATTTAGTCCTCTTACATGTTTTTTATATTCCTTAGAAATTTCTTTTACATCATTATATATTTTATTTTTATTAGTCAATAGTTCTACCATATCATATGGTAAATTAGTATCAAAACCATTATCTATCATTCCATTAATTAAAGTACCTACTTCATAGACATTTGGTCTACTACCAAATGTGTGACCTCCAATAGAAATTAATGGTCGATAATATAAATCATCTCTAATTATTCCCATAAAGTAATCTTGATGTTTTAAATAAGATTTTGATAATATGTGTTTTAACATAGTTAATCTAATTCTATCAGGATTATGAGTCCAACAATATCTAAACGCATCTTCTAAATCTTCTGTTCTTGTTACATCCCAACTTAATGTTATAGCGCCTTTTTCTTCTTCAGCTAAAGACTGAGATAGTTCCATAATATTTCTGTTGAATATTCCCACAGGTGGAAGATAAGATAAACGAGTTAACTCACCACTATCGACACTAGTTCTATTAACTTCTTTTAAATCTTGATTTGTTATTTCATAAAAGAAGTCTTTTGTGCCAAAACACTCCGTACCTTCACCATGAGTTCCTAAATAATAATTAGTCAAACCATCTTTCGTGTCTGTAACAAGTGCAATCATATTTTCTAAATGACTTACCATGTATTTTTGTCCATTTAAAGATATAAAATATAGATCTTTAATCTCATCAACCATAGTAAGTATTAAATCTAGATATGCACTTATACTTTCATAACTTTCATCATCTATTTTTTTAATTTCCATAAAATATCACTCGCTTAAAATTTATCTTGATACATGATTAGCATATTCTATTGCCACTAATTTTAATTCATTATATTTTTCGTTTTTATCCATCATTAATGAAGACATATCTTCTGGAATACTACCATATAAACCATCATTATATAATTTTTTAGTAATATCTTCTCTTGTATAAGTTTTTGGAGATACTCCAAAAGAAGAATTTCCAAAACTAATTAATGCACGATAATATTTAACTGCATCTTCACCTAGTTTATATAAGTACTCTCTGTAATATGGGTTTTCTACAGATTTTTTTAAAGTTCTTAACATAATAGAATCTGGATTATGTGTTAAAGCATATTCAATACCTTGTTCTATATCAGTTACTTCAGCAATTGCATATTGAAACTCTAATCTCTTATCTGTTCTTTCAGCAAATTGTTTAAAAGTAACAAGCATATTATTTTCTTCTTCATTTGGACAACTTGATAAAACATATTCATTCATATTTGTATAATCAACTTTAGTTACTGATTTTCCATTTGCTGAAGAAATATAATAAGAATAATTTCCTATATCAAATCTTTCATCTCTTATACTTTTATAGCCAAAATCAACTACATAAGATTTAACTTCATCATCTTGTTTTTCAACAATACATACATCTGTACCAAAATGATTAACTAAATATTTCTTATCTCCATCATGAATAATGCAAGGTCTTTCTACATTACAAATAACTTTGCTTAATTCATCAAAATAAATTTCTAAATTACTATATTGTTCATGTGTTACATCTATAATTTTCATAATATCCCCCTTAATTGAGAATCTATTTTATCATAATATTATTTTTTTGCAAGTTTTTGTAAGAAAAAAGAACAAATTATATTTGTTCTTATATACGTTTTCTATATTCGTCTGCAACCAACTTTAATACATTATAATTTTCATTAGTATTAGTCATTAAGGTTTTTAAATCTTCTGGAATTTCACGATTGAAGTATTCTTCTCCAACTTTTTCGAAAAAGTCCTCAGGTTTATATGTTACTGGAAAAACTCCAATTTCACGTTTATTTAGAGTTAATAATGGTCTATAATACATTTCACCATTTAAAGATAAATGATAAAGACGCTCTTTTACAAGTTTTTCAATCACAGATCTATCAGTAAGGCGTTTAGTACGACGTTTAGTACGACGTAAGTAGACCATATCTGGATTATGTTCTAATGTGTAGTCAATAGATGCTTTTACATCATCTGTTCCATCTATAGTGTAATGGAAAGCTGTTTCTTCATCTAGTACGTCATAAAATAAACTATATTCAAGTTCCATAGTATTATTAAGACTTGCTTGACGAGTACATTTTACTCTAAAAATATTACCAAGTTCTTTTCCAGTTTTAGTAACACATTTATAATTTGCATCTTCTAAGATTTGATAATTATAAAAACCAATATCATAATTAATTCCACCAAAAGATTTTTCATCACCTTCTATAATTGAACATTGTATTTTATCATCTACGTCATAAGCAATTGCTGCTTTTGCAGATGTTCCACTTACTATATAATCTTTCCCATGATTTTTAATACTCATTGGATCTGTTATAAAAGGTAATCTTTTTTTTATTTCTTTTAAATAAGCTTGATAATCATCAAATTCCGAATAAAATATTCTTCTTACTTCCATGTCCATCCTCCATTTATTTACGACCTAATTCTCTTCTATAAGCATCAGTTACAGTTTTAAATTCATTAAATTGCTCGTTGTTACGCATTAACATAGTTGTTAAATCATCAGGTATTCTTGTTAATAAGCCATATTCAGAAAGAATTTCTATCATATCCCAAGTAGAATATGTTTCTTGTAAAACACCAAGTACTTTATTACCTAGAGAAAATCTTTTATGGAATGATGCTCCATCAATTCCTAATATATAAGAAATATATTTATGATACTCATGTCTTAATAATGATTTTCTCTTTTCATATAATTCAACTAAATTAGGATTAAATATTAAACAATGATCAATTTGTTTTTCTAAGTCTTCATATCTTGAAACATTGTAGGAAAATTCAGAACAAACTGAATCTATATGTTGATCAAAGAACATTGTGTATTCCCAAGGTGAACGATCACTGTCATATTGAATAGATAAAAGATAGTTGTCTCCATTCTTTTTATTTGTTTTTTTAACTGAATTTAAAAGTAAATAATAAACATATTTACCATTATCAAAAATAGTTTCTACATCTCGATCATTCTCAGGGAATCTAAGAGAGTATGCATTTAAGTTTCCATCCTCTTCTTTAACAATTCCATATGTACCATTGTTATTTCCAAGGACATATTGAACTCCATTATTTTCAAATAAATATGGATCATTGATATATGACAAAACTTTATGCATCTTTGTTATTTTTGCCATAATAGATGAATGATCATCTCTATTTACTTTCTTTATTTTCATAAAAATCCCTCTGATAGGTGATTATTATAGCACAAATAAATAATATTTCAAAATTTTAAACATATACATTAGAGAGGTGAAAAAAATGAATGGAACATATTATCCAAATCCAACATTTCCAAATAATATGAATAATTACCAACCGGAACAAGAAATAAGTACTAATTTACCAATGGAACAAAGCTACATTGAAAATATATTAAGACTTAATATTGGAAAAAAAGCTAAAGTATTCGCATCATTCCCTGATAGTACAGAATGGCGAGACAGAATATATGATGGAATTATTGAACAAGCCGGTAAAGATCACTTAGTTATGTCTTCTCCATCTTTAGGTGATTGGTATTTAATACCTATGATATATGTTAACTGGGTAGAATTTGAAGAACCAATCAACTTTAAAGTATTTTAAAGTATAGTTAAAAAATAATTTAAATTATTTATCTCTTCACCTAGTGTTGTTGATGCAAAATGTCCTGGCATTAATTTTGTTTCAGATGGGTAGCTTAAAATCTTGTTTATACTTTGTTTCATATCAAAAGGACTAGCTCCAATCATGTCAGTTCTCCCAATTCCTCCTTTAAAGATGAAATCCCCTACAAACATAATATTTTCTTCCTTAAAATAAATTGTAATTGAATCGTCCATATGCCCAGGTGTATATATTACATTAAAACAAAAATTCTCAATAACATGATTACCTTCAGCTAAATTGTGCATATTATATAGCCTTGTATTATATTTATTCATTAATTCTGCACATGCTCCTGTGTGGTCATCATGACTATGAGTAATAATTATACCTAAGACTTTTTTTTCAGAAGTAATATTAGAAGCGATTTTCTCTGCATTATCCCCTGGATCAATTATTAAAACTGAATTACCTTTTTCTAATATATAACAATTAGTTTGTAAATTCCCTACGACAACAACCTTAATATTCATCTTTAAAGAAACCTTCTTTCATGATATAATAAATTAGGTGATAACATGCAAACAATGATAATAATTTTACTAACAATTATAATATTCATTTCGATTATTGCTATGTTATATATTATATTATATAACAAAATCCAGTTTTCTAAAATTAGAACTGAACAAGCTGAAAGTGTTATTCTAGACGAATTACAAAAGAGATATGACTTAATAAAAAAATGTGAGTCTGCTATTGAAAAAAACACAAAAATGGACTTAACACTTTTTAGTGATCTAGAAAGAATAAAAAATTCAAACACAAGTAGTTATGATTTTGAAAGAAAGATTACTGAAGCAGTTAGTACCATATACTTGATAAAAAATGACTACCCAAAAATTGAAGAAAAAAAAGATTTTCGTGAAATAATCAGAAAACTTAATGAATCAGATACAAAAATTAGCGCAGCTAAATCATATTATAATAAACACAATAAAGAACTAACTACATTAACGAAATCTTTTCCATCAAATATAATATCCTTAATTCATCGAATTAAATCTCAACCATTTTATGATGCAGTTGAAATATTCAATGAAACAGATGATGGTATAGAAATATAAAAAAACATTTCCGAAGAAATGTTTTTTTATTATCTTTATTATCTTATTATAAGAATATATATTTTAAGATAAACAGCACAGCTAATACATACATTAATGGACTGATATCTTTACGTTTACCACAAATTAGATTGATAATAACATAAGCGATAACTCCAAATGCAATACCCTCTGAAATACTATAGAACAATGGCATTGCAATTATACATAAGTATGCTGGAATTGCTGTAGTTAAATTCTTTTCATCCATTTTTATTTCAGTTACTGCACTAAACATTAGGAATCCAACAATAATAAGTGCTGGAGCAGTTGCAAATGATGGAATTGCAATAAATATTGGTGCAAATAACATTGATACTAGGAATAGAATTGCTGTAGTTAATGCTGTAAGACCAGTACGTCCTCCAGCAGATACACCAGCTGCAGACTCAACGAATGTTGTAGTTGTAGATGTACCTAAAACAGCTCCTGCTGTTGTAGCAATTGCATCTGCCATTAAAGCAGGTTTAATTTTTTCTAGTTTTCCATCCTTATCAAGCATATCAGCTTTATTTGCAACACCAATTAGTGTTCCAAGTGTGTCGAATAAATCAACAAATAAGAATGAGAATACTACAACTATAAAATTAAATATTCCTACATTTTTGAAACTAACATTGAAACATTGTCCAAAAGTTTCACCTAATTTTGTGAAATCAGTAAGTGCAAATGATGGAATTAGTGAGAAATATGCAGCATTATCAGGTACATATAAACCTACTAATTGACATATAATTCCAAGTATCCATGTTGCAAGTATACCAATCAAGATTGAACCTTTAACTTTACGAACATACAATATTGCAGTAATTAGTGTGCCAATAATTGCTAATAATGCACAAATACCAGCAGTAGTAAAGTTAGCAGTAAAATCAGTAAGTGTAACAAGTGTTGCTGATGATACTACAAGTCCTGCGTTTTGTAATCCAATAAAGCAAATGAATAGACCAATACCAACAGAAACAGCTTTTTTTAGTGATAAAGGTATACAATTGAATATTGCCTCTCTTACTTTAGTTAATGAAAGAATTATAAAAATAACTCCTTCAATGAATACAGCTAGCAATGCAACTTGCCAAGTGTATCCTAATTCAAGAACAACTGTATAAGCAAGGAAAGCATTTAATCCCATTCCTGCTGATAGAGCAAATGGTAAATTTGCCATAAGTGCCATACATAATGTTCCGATGAATGATGCTATACATGTTGCAAGCAATACTGCAGTTGCGTCCATCCCCGCAGCTGACAGAATATTTGGATTGACTGCAAGTATATATGCCATTGTCATGAATGTAGTAATACCAGCAGCAATCTCAGTTTTAACATTGGTTTTGTTTTTCTTTAACTTAAATAATTTCTCTAACATAATACCTCCTTATTTAAATATTTTAACAAATTATTCTTAGTGAACCTACAAACCATTTGTTACCTACATTATAACATAATTCAACAAAAAAAATAGTATTTTTAATTTTCAAAATACTATTCTAAATTTATAATTTCCAATCTATTTCTTCTATTCCATTACTTTTTAAAAACTTATTTGTTTTAGAAAATGGTTTGCTTCCAAAGAAACCATTCCTAGCACTCAATGGAGATGGATGTGCACTTTCAATTACTAAATGTTTAGGATTAGTAATTAAAGTCTTTTTACTTCTAGCAAAATTACCCCAAAGAATAAATACAATTGGTTCTTCTCTTTGATTTAAGACTTTTATGACATAGTCAGTAAAATTAGCCCAGCCTAATTTTGAATGACTATTGGCTGTATCTTTAACAACAGTTAAAGTACTATTTAAAAGTAATACACCTTCTTTTGCCCACTTTGTTAAGTCACCAGATTTGGAAGGATTTATACCTAAGTCTTCATATAATTCCTTATAGATATTTTTTAAACTTGGTGGAAGTGGTGTTGGATCTTGAACAGAGAAAGATAATCCATGAGCTTCTCCTTCACCATGATATGGATCTTGTCCAACAATAACAACTTTAACATCTTTATAAGGTGTTAATTTAAAAGCATTAAATATATTTTCTTTTAATGGATAAATTGTTTTAGTTTTATATTCATTATCAACAATATTTAAAAATCTTTTAAAGCCTTCACTTGATTCCACAACATTAAGTACATTGTCCCAATCGTTACCGATCATACTACACCATCCAGTCTATTTATGATATGTTTCATTATTTAATATTTTAAATGATCTATAAATTTGTTCTAAAAGAATTGCTCTAAATACACCATGAGGGAAAGTGTTTTTCCCAAATGATAATTTATAATTAGATAATTCTTTAACTCTATTATCTATTCCATTGGAACCGCCAATAATAAATGTTATATTAGCGTAGTTCATTAACCAAACATCTATTTTTTTAGAAAACTTAATACTGCTTAAGTTTTCACCCTCTATTTCCATAGTAACAATAAAATCACCCGTTTTAATATTTTTTAATATTAAATCACCTTCAGAGACAATGTCACTATCTTTTAATTCAATTATATTTAACTTATGATATTTACTTACTCTTTTAGAGTAATCCTCTATCATTGAAGATAAATAATCTTCTTTTATTTTACCTACACATATTATATTAATCATAATTTTACACAATCAACTCTTTCTCTTTGCTTAGCAACAATTATATTATCAAATGCAATACCATTTGAATTTAATGTTTCTCTTAAATTATTTAAAGCAAGTTCTGGATCATTATTTTCTTTAGAAATATGAGCAAGAACTACTTCTTTTGTATTTTCACCAATTAATTTACTTAAGTAAAAAGCTGATTGTTGATTTGAAAGGTGACCTTCATCACCTCTTATTCTGCTCTTTAACCAAGTGGGATATTTACCATGCATTAGCATTTCAACATCATGATTACTTTCAAATATATATAATGAATGATTTGATAATTTATCAAATAATTTATGATTAATATAACCAGTATCGGTTATATAAACAGCACTTTTGCCATCTTCTTTAAATATATAGCCACGACTACCTGGAGCATCATGGCTAGTCTTAAATATTTCTACAGTTAAAGTATCAAAATTTATCGGTCCTTTATCAAAAGAAAGGTTAGGATAATTTTCTAAAAAGCTTAATTCTTTTAACATTTTTTCATCTAGAAAAACATAAGGAGTATGATTTTTAAAAAACACTTTCATCGCACCTGTGTGATCAGAATGCGTATGAGTAATAAATACATAATCAATTTCACTAGGTAAAACATTCAGCTCACCTAGTTTTTCAGTAATGTACTTATAATTCATTCCAATATCAATTAAGATTTTTTTGTTATTAGTTTGAATAAAAGTACAATTACCTTCAGATCCACTTGCAAGTACTGAAACTAACATGAGAATATTGACTTACAAGGGTCAAGAACGCTACCCCCGTAATAAGGCCTTCCTACCCATACTCCTAAATGTAAGTGTGTTCCTGTACAGGAACCAGTACATCCCATTAAACCAATTTTTTCTTCACGTTTAACAGTTTGACCTACACTAACTAATATTTTAGATAGGTGCATGTATTGAGTTACATAACCATTTGGATGTTCTATGTATACTGATAACCCTTCACTAGCACCTTTATTTTGACTGATGTAATATACTGTACCTTCTTTAACTGCATATATAGGAGAACCATAGCCACATCCAGAAATATCTATTCCTTGATGTTGTCTTCCCCAACGCCATTTATACTTAGATGTTATAACAAAAGGAGATATTGTCGGCCAACTCCATTCAGCATTTCCTTGTGTACTATTATAAACATAATTTTCTCCAACCAATGCTTTTGTACCACGAACTTCAACTTGATTAATAGCTGCTTTAATATCTTCACTTTGTACAATATTAAGTGATTGTATTTCACCATTTACATATTTTATATCTTGAGTTACTCTTTTAACTCCATTTTGTCCTTGAGTAGTTACTTGCGAATAATCTTGATATTTAGTTGAATCTTTTACAATTTCAGTTTTAAAAGCAACTTCCATATCTTCAACTGCTGTTTTTCTATAAACGACACTTACTAATGGTGAAATAAGTCCAACATTAATTATTTCTCCCGGAGTTAATAAAACATTAGCTGCGGTAAATTGTGGGTTTGCAATTAATAACTCCTCTATATTTAAATTGTGTTCATCAGCAATAGTATCTAAATCTTCGCCTTCTCGAACAGCATATTTTTCTTGCTCTTCTAAAGTTCCATATAAAAGATATCTTGATAATTCATCAACACTTGAGAAAACATATTCTTCTGTTGATATTAAATCTTTTTTGATTGTTATAGTTTCTTCAAAATAAACAGATGAGATACTTTCACCAACATCAGTAATTTCTTTTTGAGTATTATTTTGATATTCTTCAAGTTCATCAGTACCAATAAATGATTTGGCTGTATTATATAATGATGCTTCAAAAATATCTTTATCTAACATATAAATATGAAGTGGTGGTGCTGGTTCATGAGTTTCACCATCATTTGTGACTTTCTTTTCTGTATATGTAATTGTTGCATTATAACCTTCAATAGTAAAAGGCTCGATGTCTTTTATCTTGTTATAAGCACTTACTGTATCAATAATATCATCTTCATATGTATAAATCTTTTTAATATCTAATCCACTTGGAGGATAAACTTTATCAACATTATATTTTTCCTTAATCTCCGATTGTTCCGTATCAATTAAGTTTAATAATTCATCTTTATCAGAAATTAAAGCCATCTTTTCTCCATTTAGGTATACTTGATATACTTGGGTTGGTGAGCCAGCCACTCTTGTATCCATACCAACGAAGAAAAGTAAAAAAGAAAATATTATTGTAATAACTACCCCTAATATCTTTCCTAACATAATTTCCTCCTATTGTTCTTGAACATTTTTAACATAGTTTCTAAAATTACTAAGGTTCTTTTCAAATAATAAATCAATTTTACCTAAAGCACCTGAACGATGTTTTCCAATAATTAATTCTGAAATAGAAATTGGATTTTCTTCATCAGCGGCTTTATTCTTATAATAATCATCTCTATATAAGAAAGCTACTATGTCAGCATCTTGTTCTATTGAACCAGACTCTCTTAAGTCTGACATAATTGGTCTTTTATTTTCTCTACCTTCAACATTACGAGAAAGTTGTGCTAAGGCAATAACTGGAACTTCCAATTCCATTGCCATAGTTTTAAGACTACGTGAAATATCTGATACTTCTTGTTGTCTATTACTTCCATACCCTGGGCCATTAGATATTAATTGTAGGTAATCGATTACAATTAATCCTAATCCTTTACCTACACTTGTAAGTCTTCTACACTTAGCTCTAATTTCACCCATTGTAATACCTGGAGTATCTTCAATAAATATTGGAGCATCAGCAAGTTCACTCATCGCTTCATTAACTTTCTTCCAATCCTCATGATTTAGTCTTCCTGTTCTTAACTTAGAACCATCAACAGCACCTTGAGCACTAATCATACGCATCATTAGTTGTTCAGCTCCCATTTCTAAGTTAAATATAGCAACATTTTTACCACTAGATATAGCAGCATTAGTTGCAACATTTAAAGCAAAGGCTGTTTTGCCCATACCAGGACGAGCAGCAACTATTATTAATTCTCTTGGATGTAATCCAGCAGTAACTTTATCAAAATCATAAAATCCTGTAGCTATACCAGTAATTTCTTGATTATTCTTAGCTAATGCTTCAAGCTGTTCTTTTGTACTTTTAACAACTTGTTCACTAGATTTAAATTCTCCACTTTTTCTTGCTTTTGTTACTGCAAATACTTCTTTTTCTGCTTTATCTATTAGTTCATTTGCATCATTTATTTCATCTCTTGCACTATTTTCAATAGATTCACATACTTTAATAAGTTTTCTTCTTAGCACTTTTTCGCGGATAATATTAATGTATGTATCAACATTAGATGCAGAAACAACAGAATCAATTACCTCACTTAAAAACTCAACTCCACCAATTGAATTAATTGGTGTAGTCTTTTCAATTTCATTTTTTAGGATAATTGCATCCATTGGTTCTTTTCTTTTGTGAATTTCTTTCATTGCATCAAAGATAGTTGCATTTTTCTTATCATAAAACATATCTGATGTTAATTCTTCACAAACTTTTTCTAATGCATAGCTGGATAAATATGCGCATCCTAAAACATTAATTTCAGCCTCTAAATTTTTTGGTTCATCTCTTTTGATTTCAGGCATAAGTTCACTTCCTATTCTACATGAACATTAACATTCGCGATTACTTTTTTATGTAGATTAATATCTACCACATGCATACCTAAAGTATCTATTGTATGGTTGCATGTTATTTTCTTTTTATCTATATCAAAACCAATATTTTTAAGTTCATCACTTATTTGTTTAGAAGAAATACTTCCAAACATTTTTCCATCTTTACCAGTTTTAGCTTTAAACTTAACTGTTACATTAGCAAGTTTCTTCTTTAATTCTTCACACTCGTGTACTAAAGCATCTTCTGCATCTTCACGACTTTTTAAATCTCTTTCAAGTTTGTTTTTATTTTGAGTATTGTAAGGAACTGCAAGACCTTTACTAATCAAAAAGTTATTAGCATAACCATCTGAAACATCAATGACTTGGTCTTTTTTTCCTTGTTTTTTTACATCTTGAAGCAAAATAACTTTCATAAATTATCACTCGCTCTCTATGTCTTTATATTATATCAAATTTATAACTCTTTTGCATTAAAAATGGTTTAAGTTTTTTAAACACAAAAAAAGATACTAAACTATTTAGTACCTTAATTATTTAACAAATGGTATTAAAGCCATAAATCTAGCCCTTTTAATTTGTTGAGCTATATGTCTTTGATGTTTTGCACATGCTCCTGTCATTCTTCTAGGCATTATCTTACCTTTTTCATTTATATATTTAGTAACAATAGCAACATCTTTATAATCTACGTCTTTTCCAGCACACATTTGACAAATTTTCTTTTTCTTTCTATAAAATTCTGCCATTTTATCTATTCATTCCTTTCTAAAAAGGTAAATCATCATCACTTAATACTACTTCAGAACCAAAATCTTTGTATGGATCTTCAGTTAAATCTTCACCAACTGATGCTTCATCACCATTACTATAATCGGGCATGTCATCCATTGCTTCTCCTGAACCACTATTTTTACTACTTAAGAATCTAACATTGTCTGCAACAACATCAGTAGTATATCTTGTAGTTCCATCTTGAGCTTGATAACTACCAGTTTGAATTCTTCCTGTAACTCCTACTAATGAGCCTTTCTTACAGTATTTAGAAACATTTTCAGCTTGATTTCTCCAAACTACAATATTGATAAAATCTGTATGTGGTTCACCATTTGCTCCTGGTCTACCATCTACAGCTATACTAAATCTGCAATTAGAAACTCCACTAGAAGTTGTTCTTAATTCTGGATCTCTTGTTAATCTTCCAACTAAACAAACATTATTCATGAGATTACTCCTCTTCTAAACTTATAATCATATGTCTTATAACATTTTCATCAATTTTAGCTTTACGATCTAATTCAGTAATTAATTCGTTATTAGCATTAAAATCAACTACATAATAAAAACCTGTGATTTCCTTGTTGATTGGATAAGCTAACTTCTTTTGTCCTAAATCTTTTTCTTCAATTATTTCACCCTTCATAGAAGTAATAATTGATTTAAGATTATCAACAGTTGTTTTAACTGCAGCTTCATCAATTGTAGTTTTTACTATGAACATCATTTCGTATTTGTTCATCTCTACACCTCCTTATGGTCTCTTTCGGCTTTAAACTAGTTAAAGCAAGGAGCTCTTCGCTCGAATGTATTATAACAAAACTATATTTCTTTGTAAATAGAAATGTTCTATATTAAATATACGTTAACACAAGAAAAAATAGACCTAAGTCTATTAATTATCATCTCTATATGGATATCTATAAGAACGTGAATTACCACTTCCATTTGATTTTGGTTCTCTTCTCGCACTGCCATACATATAATCAAAGTCGTCAGTATCAGGAATTAATTCACAAAATGATTCATAGAGTTCATTCATAACTCTCATACTATCTATATCTTTATCTTTAAGATTAGTTAATAAAAATCTAATCGTAGGATATAACCTATTACTCAATTGTAATGAAGCCCAAAAATATTTAACATCTTGAATTGTTGGTATACCAGCATCTATTCTATCAATTGAATCATATTCAATATCAGTAAATAAAGTATCATATGTTGTGGAGTTGGCTCTCAATTCATCACATCTAAACAATGCAGTTAAACTTCCATCATACATTCGTTTAAGAACAACATCTTCTAATGGATATCCTCCAATATGTGAATATAAAGGACTGATATTGCGTCCATCTTTACGAATAAATACCCCATCACCAATTAATTCTATTTCTGTAGTTGAAAATCCATGTTCAGCAACAATGGAAGCATCTATTTTGGGACTAATGGATTTTTTAATATCATTAAAAAAATGTTCTTTTGATCTATATTTGCTAGTAAATTTATCTATGTTTTCTAAAGTGTCTCTCATATAAACATAGTTATCAGTAACATCAAAAAAACCAAAAGCTTTTATGTTTAATACTAATTCGCATATTGTCCTTTCCATAAAACCACCCTATTATTTTGTAACATTGAATCTAAAATATACAATATCACCATCACGCATTAAATATTCTTTTCCTTCAAGGCGTACCTTTCCAGCTTCTTTTACTTTTAATTCCGAACCATATTCTTTTAAATCTTCAAAACTCATAACTTCTGCTTTAATAAAACCTTTTTCAAAGTCAGTATGAATAATACCAGCACATTGTGGGGCCTTCATACCTTTCTTAAAAGTCCAAGCTCGACATTCATCAGCTCCACTTGTGAAGAATGTTGCTAAACCTAAAAGATCATATGTTGCAAAAATAAGTTTATCTAATCCTGAATTATTTATACCTAAATCAGCCATAAATAATTTCTTATCTTCATCATCCATGTCTGCAAGTTCTGCTTCAATTTTTGCACACATGATAATTACACCAGCATTTTCTCTTCCAGCATACTCTGATACTTTATCAGTGTATTCATTATGACCAACACCTATTGTTTCTTCCGAAACATTAGCAGCATAAATAATTGGTTTTAATGTTATAAATGAGAAGTTTTTTAAAACTTGCATCTCATTATCATCAAACTCAACTAAACGAAGTGGAATATTTTTCTCTAAATTTTCCATACATTTTTGTAGAGTTGTTATTTCTAATAATTCATTCTTATCCTTAGTCATGGTAACTTTTTTACCAAGCTTATTTAATCTATTATTAATAATTTCTAAATCAGCAAGAATTAATTCAACATTAATTATTTCAATATCTCTAATTGGGTCAACTGCACCCTCAACATGAGTAATATCAGCGTCATCAAAACATCTAACTACTTCAACGATAGCGTCAACTTCTCTTATATGACTTAAAAATTTATTACCTAAACCTTCTCCTTGACTAGCACCTTTAACTAATCCTGCTATATCAATAAATTCATAAGCAGTAGGTACTAAACTTTTTGGATTATACATATCTCTCAAGAAATCTAATCTTGCATCCGGAACTGTAACAACTCCAACATTTGGATCAATTGTTGCAAACGGATAATTAGCAGCCAATATATTCTTTTTAGTAATTGCATTAAACAATGTTGATTTCCCAACATTAGGAAGTCCGACTATTCCTGCTTTTAAAGCCATATAAATCCCTCATTTCAAATGTAATTATAACAAATAATACTTCTTTTGTGAATTAGTATATTCTTTTATCATATGGTCTTCTCTTTTTCTTATGCACAGGTTCTTCTCTTTTAGTTTGGCGTCTTTCTGCAGCTTGTACTATAGGCATAACAGTTTCAAGTGTTAGATTATAAATGGTTAGAATTGCAGTAGTTTCTTCTTCTGACAATTCTTCACTTCTTTTATTTAGAGTTTCTTCTAAATCTATTACACGCTTGTTAGTTAAAGTTCCTTTTTTATTAGCTGTTTCAATTAAGATTGGTCTATTCTGATTTCGAAGACTTTTTACTGGTACATGCAAAGCATATAAAGGTACAGCTAAAACCGAATAAGTAATTGTTATATAATTCTCATCTTCCTCTAAATTGAATGGTTCTGTATTTTTTGGATGACTAACTTCTAAAACATCAAGACCAATAATTCTATTAACTGACATTTTTCTAAATAATTCTAAATATTTTTTAATCCAATATTGAGTATATTTAACTTTACTATCTATGTCACCCCAATATCTTTCTCTATTTTTTAAATCATCAGCAATTCCTTGGTAATATTCTGGTCCATTAAATTTCGGTAAATCTTCTATTGGATTTATTTCATTATAAATATTTAAAGAATTCTCAAGCATAGCTCTAACTTGTTCATATCTTTTTCCAAAAAATGAATGTTTTACTTTAAAGCATGGAGTAATTTCTTCTGCTACTGTTGATACAGAATAAGATATGGTTCCAAATCCAGGTTTATCACCATAACAATCTCCATCTTTTTTATAAATAATAAATGTAACAGCTGGATGAGAAGTATATTTAAGTATTTCTTGTAAATCATATCTAGAATTACCTATGAAATAGGAACAAAACAATTCATCTGCAATAACTAAATCATAGTCTTGTACGTATCTAAAGTAATTTTCAAAAGTATAATTATTAGCAACCGTAATCGAAATAGAACCAATACCAAGATCTGCAAGCATTGTTGCTACTAAATCCCAATAATTTTCGTAACTACAAAATAAGACTTTTAATTCTGAACATTTAGAAGGTAGTAAATCTTTCTCTGGTCGAACTGGCTCTTTATATGTAATTGGTCTTTCACTTAAGTTTTTAAGTTGACCTATACAATCTTCAACTTCATTTACTAAACCTTCGAATGTAATATTATGAGTTTCTCTCCAACCCCCAATAAACTCATATACAGTTATTTTATCAAGAGAAGGTACACAGTCATCAGATACATATAAAAAGTACATATACAACTTATTATTCTTTTTACAATGTTCCATTAAAAATTCATCTTTATCCCAATGTGTCCTACCAGGACTATAAGATGCACCAAATAAGAAGCAATCATAATCATTTAACTCATCAGGATTATTATCAAAATATTTAGTTGCATTATCCATAGATTTAATATATGCAATATTTTCAAATCCTGCTTCTTTTAAAAGTTCATATGTTTTATCACACATATCAATTAATAAAATATTTGTTTTCTTAATATTGAATTTCATGCCATTCTCCTCAAAATAATTATGTTATATTATAACATAAGAAATAAAAAAGTTAGTTAAAAATTTAACTAACCCTTTAAAGTGACATCAGTTGTATGTTCTTTACCATCTCTAATATAAGTAATTTTTACTTTATCACCTACACTAGATTTATATAAATAATATTTTAAATATCTATAATCCTTTATCTCTATATCATTATATTTAGTAATAACATCTCCTGCTTTTAATCCAGCATTATCAGCATTTGACTTTTCAACAACACTGACAATAACTGCGCCCGTTTTTACTCCTTCATCAACTTTAATATTGTTTTGAGATGCACCTTCTATTGTTGTCATTGTAACACCTAATGTTGGTTTAGTTGATGTAGTATTTTTACCTTTTTCAATATTTTCTGCAACTTCTAATGCATCTTCTATTGGTATTGCAAAACCAATATTTTCAATACTTGTTGATGAGTAAGATGAAGATATCTTACTGTTGTTAATACCAACAACTTCACCATTACAATTTGCTAAAGGTCCACCGCTATTACCTGAGTTAATTGATGCATCAATTTGTAATAGTTTCATGTACCAAGTTTCGGTGGCAGTATTTCTATTAAAGAAACTACCAAAATCTGATGAAGAATTAGATCTTTCAACTAATCTATCTTTTCCGCTTAATATACCTCTAGTTACAGTAAATGAATAATCTAGACTTACTGGAGTTCCAACTGCAAACACAGTATCTCCGACTCTTAATGATTCAGACTCACCAATTTCTGCAACAGATAAAACTGTATTAGATGCAACCTTTATTACAGCAACATCTGCAAACTCATCACTTCCAACTAAAGAACCGGTTGTTGTTGACCCATCACTCATTTCGATTGTTATAGTATTACTTCCATCAACAACATGATGGTTAGTTAAAATATAAGCATCTTTATTATTATCTTTATAAACAAAGCCACTTCCCCAACCAGTTATTTGATTGTTGTTTCCTACTTTAACAATAACTGTAGCATCATATAGTTTTTCTACAGCATCTGCTATTCCTTCATCAGTAACTGTTACTTCTTTTTTTACATTAGTTTTTATTGCTGGTTCAGTTTTAAAAATATCCTCTATAGGAACATAGTTTAATACTGCCGCAAAAACAGCAACTATTATTAATATAATTATTGCAAATATTATTAAAAATTGAATACCGCTTGTTCTTTTCTTTTCCATGTTTTCCTCCTAATCAATTTCTAACAATGACTTATAGTTTGTTGGAAATCCCATTCTATCTAATACTTTATTAATTGATATTACATTTAACCTTCCAGATAGTTGATCTATTTCATATGAAATTTCATTAATAAACAATCTAAAATCATCTTTTGATAAAATATGTTTAAATATTATTACTACAGAAAATAAATCTCCTTTTCCATAAATATATTCATCATTTATTTGTGGAATATCTAATAACCTATGATACTTATTATCAGGTATTACTTTTTGAGTTCTATGTTCAAATAAAATATCTTCATGAGCACAAAGATTACGATAATTAGAAAGTATCGGTAAGAATACTCCAAAGTCTTCTGATTCAACATTAAACTCTTTAGCTATTTCTTTTTGATCACTTAATTTCATTACTGTATATAACTCAGAAGTTATACCAAAAGATAAAACTTTAACAACAACCCATAAAGGGATATATCCATAATTATTAATGTAATGTTTTGTTGCTTCATGTTGGCTACCATTAACTCTTATTTGTCTTTTCATCTTCTTAAGTAAATCATTAAGTTGGCGAACTTTATCTGGAGATTGATTGTAATTTGATGGCCTTAAATATTCGTTTTCACGATAACCATATTTTTGGGATAAAATATAAGAAAAAATACTTTTACAGTTATTTTCAATAATTAAGATATTTTTAAACATAATGTTTCTAAGTTGTCTATCAAAATAAAATAATGAATATAGTTCTCTAAAAGTTGTACCATTTTTAAATAGTTTAGAATTTTCATTTTCTAAAAATAAATGACGATACCCCATTAAGAAAAAATAATTCTCTCTTAAAATTACATCTTTAGCATAGTCTATGTCATCTATAACAAGACCTTTGGCACGTAAGATCTGAATTTGTTCATCTAAAGTTTTAAATATCTTAGTCCCCATATTTTATTCACCTATTATCAATTTTATCACATTTAACAATAAAAATATATATTGTATTTATTAAAAGAACATTAAAAATAAAAAACATAATTTATTCAATTATGTTTTCTTCTTCATCTTCTTTTAGTTCTCTTCCTTCGGCATGAGCATCGAGTTTACAAACAAATTCATCGGTTGCTGTTTTAACAATTGACTCAGTTATTTCAATTTCTACATAACCTTCGAGAGTTTCGCCAGCTTCTATATGTTCTGGATAGTCATAATTAAAGTCATAAGAACTAGTATATTCTGCGTTTTCAAATGAACAATCCATTTCGACATTGGCATTATATTGAGTTGAACTATTAGTTATTTCAAATTTTAAAGTTGCTTTATCTCCAATATAACTTAAATTAGGTGTAAAAAAAGTTATTGTTTGTCCATCACCACCAATTTCTGGTTTTAGTTCATCATTACCTTCTATTTCTGCTTTAGTAAATTTTATATCATAATCTTCTTCTAAAAATTTTGCATTAATTGTTCCATTAATATACAAAGTCAATGACACTGAGGCAAAACCTATTACCATTAATATTAGTATTAAAAATAGATTTCTTTTTCTCATAATTATCGCCTCCTACTATATTTATATAATACCATAATGTAGATATTTTTCAAGCTAAGAAAAAAGGAAAAACTATGCTGCTTTTCCTTCTGGGTTTTGTAATTCTAGACGTTTTTCAAATTGATTATTAATTACATTAGTTTGTTCTTGTATTTGAGATACTGTTGGCATAACAGTAAATTGATTAGATTCGGACATTTTAATGTATTCAGTAATTGCTTCTTTATAATTTTTAAGTCTAATTACTTGGCCTTTTAATCTAGTTAAGAAATCAATTGATTTTTTACCTAAACCAGAACTAACTACATCTTTAATATCAAATTCACAAAATGAACTAAATATTCTATTACAATTAGCACATAGCTTTTCAAATACAGAAACATTGGTTTTGCTTTCTAGTTTTCCTAAAACTAAATCTACACCATTTAATTCTTCAATTAAAGAATCTAACTTTTGTTGCATAATAATCACCCTTTATTTATATTTATTATAACAATTACTTTTGTACTTATAATAAAAATTAGAAAATTTTACACCCCTATTTACAAAAAAAATTAGGTTATTTATAACCTAACTCTTTAACTATATTATTCATTCTCTTTTGTTGATCAATTGGTGCACTTACTGTTATATATGAATCATCAATCCAACCTACAAAGTAGTAATCAGTTTCATTAGTTACAACTAAGTAAGTCCAGTTCTTTCCACCATTTGATTCATGTTTATAATCGGCGCCTACCACGCTATAAATGTTTCTAGACTCATCTAAGAATACACCTTGTACATCATACTTTTTTGTTGCTTTAACAAAATTAACTTTAATATCTCCTCTAGTAGCATATAAAGCAGAAGTAGCATAACCAACTTGACTAGTAGCATCATAAACTTCAAATTTATTTTCTCGAAGTATAGATTGTAACGTTGCTGGATCAACACTTTCTTTTACGGAACCACATCCAACTAATAGTAATATTGATAATATTAATATACTAACTTTTAACTTTTTCATAAACCCTCCTAAAAAGATTTTTTATTAACCACATCATAAGTATCGCAAATTGCGATAAATGCATCGGGATCAATTATTTTTATTCCTTCTTTAAATTTATAATAATCTTTTGAATCAATTACGCTTAATAGAATTTCATTTTTCTTTTTGCTAAATCCACCCTTAACGTCTAAAACAGTTAATTCATATTTTAAATCGTGAAGGATAAAATGTTTAACTTCTTTTTCTTTACTAGTAATAATATAAAACACTTTAGAATCATTAATACCAAATCTTGTTTTAGTAATCATATATTTTGATATTACAATAACTATCAATGAATAAAGTGTTACATAATAACCAAATAAGACTAAAGATGCAGTTAAAATAATACAATCAAATAACCAAGAATAAATCTTACTATGAAATTTTGTTATTTTACCAATTACATCTTCAAGTAAGAAAACAACACTTGTAGAATAACCTTGTTTATAAATCAATGAATAACCAAAACTAATTAAAAAAGCAGCCACTATAATCACGATTAACATTTCTGGTAATTCTAATATAAATGAATTTGTAAAAAAAGATAAAACATAAATAAGTATAGGTATTAAAAATGAAGGTAGGATATATTCTTTAATTCTTTCTTTATTAACAAAGAAAGAAGAAATTGATATACCTATAATATTCATTATTAAAAGATTAATACCAACATTTACTCCATTTAAATAATAGATTAATGTTGCAATACCACTAATACCAAAAGTAAGTAAATTATTTGGTATTATAATAAAATCTATGGCAATTGCAATAATTAAACAACCAACAATTACATTTAAATACTTTTTAATTGTTTTCATATCTTACCTCTTTATTTTCAAATAAGCTTCTATAAAAGGATAAATGTCTCCATCTAAGACATTATGATAATTTGATGTTTCATATCCACTTCTAACATCTTTTACTAAACTATATGGTTCTAAAACATAATTTCTTATTTGACTTCCAAAATTAATATTATCATTTCCTTTTAAACTATTAATTTCATCATTTCGCGTCTTTACTTCTATTTCATATAATTTGTTCTTTAATATATTCATTGCAATTTCTTTATTTTTTAATTGACTTCTTTCATTTTGAACAGTTACCACTATTCCACTAGGAATATGGGTTATTCTAACAGCCGAGTCTGTTGTATTAACTCCTTGACCACCATTACCACTACTGCGATAAACATCTACTCGAATATCACTATCATTAATTACAATATCAGATATTTGATCAAACTCTGGAGTTACATTTACAGCAGCAAAAGATGTTTGTCTTTTTCCGGCTGCATTAAAAGGAGAAATTCTAACTAAACGATGAACTCCAATTTCGCTTCTTAAGTAACCATATACATGATCACCAGTTACATAAATTAAAACACTTTTAATTCCAGCTTCATCGCCATTTTGTCTATCAATAATGTTATACTCGAAGCCAAATTTATCAAAAAACATTGTATACATTCTAAGAAGCATACTAGCCCAGTCACAGCTTTCAACACCACCAGCTCCTGGGTGAATTTCTAAATAACAATTGTTATTATCAAATTCTTGATCAAGTAATGTAGCAACTTCAAGATTTTTAATATTTGATTTTAAATCTTCTAAATCAATAACAATTGAATTATATAAATCTTCATCATTCTCTTCTTTAATTAACATAATTATTTCTAAATTATCATTAATCGAAGATAATATATTATTATATTCATCAACTCTTTTTTTAATTTGAGCTAATTCTTGATTTATTTTATTAGCGCGATTGGTATCATTCCAAATACTGCTATCATTAAGTTGTTCTTGTAAATTCTTTACTTTTTCTTCTAAACTAGAGATGTCAAAGTGACCTCCCTAAATCAGTAATTTTACTTTTTAAAGTTGTATAAGAATTCTCTAATTCATTAATATTCATGAGTTCACCTCTAAAAAAAATTTTATCATTAATATACTACATTTGTAAAACAAATTAGCCGTGTCTTCCTCCACCACTTGAGTGTCCACCACCAGAAGATCCGCTACTTGAGTGTCCACCACCAGATGATCCACCACCACTAGTGCTTGAAGAAATAGTATATGAAGTAGTTGTGGAATGATTGAACACATTATTTCTAACACTATAGTTAATAGTTGATAAATCTAAATATATATCTGCTTTAGTTTCTTCTTTTACCATATTATTCTTAGAAATCATTACTTTAACTATTATAAAAGTAACAATACTTGAAAGAATAGTAGCAAAAAAGAATGGTGGCTTAAACCTGTTTTTTATAAATCCCATATCATCAATATATTGATATTTATTACTACTAGGTATACCTGTCCCGACATATGAATCAATTAAATTTATAAAATGAGAAAAACCATTTAAATAATCTTTTGATGATATTTCACTATAAACAGAATCTAATATATCATCATATCTGGTTTGATTAAAATATAATTGAGCTTCTCCAAATGTGTAAATGTCATAATAAGGATCATTACTATAAGTATTAATATTTCTATAAATTAGTATACCATCATAATTTGGATAATCTAATCCAAAATCATTATAATCATAAAAATCCGCAGCAACATCTTCATTATAACTATCAGTGTAGTATTGTTTATTAACTGTTAGTATTACTAATTCCATATTATTTTTTTTAATAAATGTATCAATTTTGGATTTTAAAATACTTTTTTCATTTTCTGAGAGTATTCCAGCAAAATCATATATTTTTTCAGATGCATCAACGTAATCTGTTGAAAGAACATTAGACATATTATAATCATCGATAACCCATTTTTTATTAACACCATAGTTGTTATTTATATTTCTATCAATAACATTTACTTGAGCATTAACATTTATCATTCCAAATAGAAAAGTTAATAACACTATTAATAAATAACTATATTTTCTCATACGGCTCCACCTCCGAATAAGAATATTACGTAACTAACTAACATAATAAGTGCAAATGTAAAAGCAAATATCATGTATATATAAGCAACAACCTTCTTCTTATCTAAGGGGATGTTACCAATAAACTCACCTGTTTGGCCATTCATAGCAAACATATAGTATTCATTATTGTATTTAACATTAACCATCCAAATAGGAAGTAATACATATTCAGTTTTAACAATATTTGATACTAACGTATCACTTTTATATGTCTTAGAAGAATAGTTACCCATATCATTTAGCATTGCCTTTTTAGTAGACTCAATAGCACGCATCTCTGCATCCTTAACCGCATCTTCTTTAGCAACATCATATTTTTCAGCATAATAACCAGAAAGATAAGCATGATTATAATCTTCTAAATAATGAAAATAAAAAGGTTCTAAGCTATTCATTAAATCATTATCAAGTTTTAAGGATCCATCAACAGGGACTCTTTTATAAATCATATTTCCTTCGCGTTCTAAATCATAAAAGTCAGTCTTTGTGTAACGTCTATCACCAGATGTCCATGAACTAACTCTAGTTCCAACTGCTTTAACTGACCCATTAACTTCTAATTCATAAAGCCAAAAAGGTACATATAAACCAGTAATCTTTTCAATATTACTTTCTTGATTAAATAATTTTGGCGCAAAAGGTTTTCCTTTTGTTACTTCTCTAAATGCTTTAATTGCATCTTCCTTTTCTACTTTAAAAGGAATTATTTTATCAGGAGCAAATTCACCTGATAATTTATTTTTAAGTATTGCAGTATTTCCACAATACAAACAGAATGTCGCACTAGTGTTTTCTTCTGCTACTATTTCAGCTCCACAATCAGGGCAATTATATGTTACATAATTTTCATTTTGTACTACCTTATCTTGTGATTTAACTTCTTCTTTATCTGTCTTTTTTAAATCCTTAGGATCAAAAACACTATCGCAGTAATCACATTTCATCTTACCAAGTTTAGCATTAAAATGAAGTGGAGCATTACAAGCTGGACACTGAATATCTAATACTTTACTCATAAGATCACCTACCATAATAAGTATAACAAAAATAAGCTTGCAAATCCATAAAGAAAAAGACCTTATAAAGGTCTACTTGTCATTATTAAATTTATCAATAAATATTTTAATTAAATCTGGATCATTTAAATTTTCTGGTAAATTATCTAAATCAAAATATCTCATATCTTTTGATTCTTCATTATACTTTAATTCACCCCTATAGTTTCTAATTAAATAAAGTGCTGTATTGTTTATAACAACATCACCATTTGGATAATCATTTCTTCTGCTTTTTCCAGAAACAATATCAACTAATTCTAAATCAGATTCTAAAACATCATAATTAGTTTCTTCTTTTACTTCACGAATTACTGTATCAGAAAATCTCTCACCAAGTTCTTGACATCCACCCGGTAAGCCCCATTTATTTCTATCAGCTCTACTTTGTAAAAGTATTTGATTCCTATCATTTAAAATTATAGCAGCCGCTCCATCTTGTAATAAAACAAAACGATGCTTTAGTTCACCCATTAATAATCTTGTAAATACAGGATACCCAATAATATTACTCAATTCTATTATTTCATCACTTGATAAGGGTTCAATTATTTTAACTAATTCTTCATATGTTAAATTCCTTTGTTCCTCTGTTGTCATATGTCTTACTTTATCTAATATTTCTTTATTCATAATTACCTCTACTTTTTTCAAATAAACTTTTATCTACTCCACACTTTGGACATTTAAAATCATCCGGTAATTCTTCACCATAATATACATAGCCGCAGATTGTACATACCCAGGCAGTTTCTCCATTATTAGTAGTAACTTTAACCAGCTCATCTTTATGTTCTTGATAATATTGATAACTCATTGCTTCTTCATCTTTTATGACATCTGCTTCAACTAATCTACCTATAAATAATGTGTGAGTATCATTATCAATAGAATCAATTATCTCACAAACCATATATCCTAATGAATCTTCAATTATATTTAAGCCTTCTACTTCAAAAGTAGAAATACTTTCAAATTTATTAATATCACGCATTGAGTTCATACCAAAGGTAGTAATGATTTCTGGATTAGCATCTTTACCTATAACAGATAAAGCAAATAGTTTATTGTTTTTTAACAATTCATTTGTATAGTTTCTTTTCATAACCGCTACTGATATAAGTGGATTATCACCAGCACTAATTTGGGAAACTGCATCAACAACACAGCCACCATTATTAGTAGTTAATACATATACTCCTTGAGTTATTTTTCTTGTTATCTTTTTATTTTTCATATTATCACCTAAAGAAATTATATCATAAATTTAAAAATAATCATGAAAAAAAGTCCGAGTATCCGGACTATAATCATTCAAAAAAATCTAGTATTGGAGTTGGTCCAGCTATTACTGATTTTGTAACAATAACATTATTATTATCATCAACTGATCTTACCCACTTAACTAAAGAGATATTGCCATTTTCTATTTCTATACAAGTTACACCATTTGGATGAATGCATGAACCGTCATTAAAATATAAACCACTTCCAACTTTCGGATATATTGGTCTATGTGTATGTCCTGCAATTAATATTTTATTATTTTCTTCACTCCATTTTTTTAATCTTTTATCAATTCTCTTTTTTGCTTCGTAATTCTTTGCAGCATTAGTTGGATCTTTTATTCCTGTACGTTCTAAATATCTCCAAACATACCTTACTAAAAAACGTGATAGCTTCCAGAATGGTCCATTTAATAAATCAACTTGATGTCCATGTAATAAACAAATATCTTCACCCTTATATTTAAAAGTTAATCCATCTTCAATTTCTAAACCATTTAGTAATTCATAATATTCTTGTGTATCTGGATTATCATAAAAATAGAAATATTTTTCTAAAATATTCATATCCTTTTTTATATTATCGTGATTTCCAACTATCATTATTAATTTTCCTTTTTTATGAAATTCACTTAATAATTTAAAAACATCTAAATGTTCTAAAACAACATTGCCATATTCTTTTACTTCCCATAAATCGTCACCATCTCCCAGTTCAACATAAGTATAGTCTTGATTTAAATAATATTTTAAAGCCGCCATATGTATAACTTCATTTCTTAAGAAGTTGTCATCACTATTTCCCTCGCCACGATGACAATCACTCATTATTACAATCTTTGATTTATCATCTATATTAATAGTTCTTGATTTTGAAATGATATCACTTATTTTGTTATTCAAAATAATCACCTCGCTTATCTTCAAAAACTACATTATTTTCTTTTCTTTGATTATCTGTTTTAAATATTTCTGGTATAAACTTACTAACTAAAATATAATCGTGCTCATTTTCCGAATCATCAATTTTGTTATTATCTAAATAATCAATTAAATATTTATTATAAAGATTAACATTTTTTTTATTTAATAATTGAATAATGTAATCTGATATAACTCCTCTCGTCCAAACCTTCGATGTTCTTGGTTTTTTATAATTAAAAATAAATGTTGTGTCTATAACTTTATAGTGTTTATCTTTATAGCCCAATTTTTTAAAAGCACTCAAAAATGCATTTAACATTTCTTCATTTGGAAAAGTTATATTGATATCCATGGATAATTCTTTAGGATTTGAAAACATACCTAATTTAAAAGCTGCTAACCACCAATGTTTTGCATCTATTTTCATAATTCTTATATTGTTTTTATATAATATAAAACTCATATCTAGCATTTCGTTTTCTTCTACAGGCAAATATACAGTCTTATTATTAATAATACTCTCTTTTGTAGAGTAGACCCCTATTTCTGCACCAGTTGTAATTCCATATTGACCTTTCCAAAATGTTATTAACCAGTGCTTTCCATTATAAAAAAATCTTACTGGCTCAGTGTCCATAATCATTCTAAATAAAGGAGCACAAACATCATAAAGATGGGTATAACCAAAATTCTTTTGCCAAGCATTTCTTGTTGAATAGAATAAATCATCTTTTGAATCATAAGAAAAACCAGCTATTGATAATCCATCATAAGAGAATTTTCCATATTTACTAACAATCATATATAAAATAGATTTTACTAATGTATATATAAATAATACAAAAATCAAACATATTATTATCATGTTTTTACCTCCATTTCTAATTTATAATATGTTGATAATTTCTTTTAGTTAAGGACCGATTGTTTAGATAAAGAAAAAAAGTTAACTATCAAGTTAACCTTTAATTTTTTCTTTTATATAATTAGTAGAATAATTTTCAATTAATCTAATTGCCCATTTTTCTACATCTTCATTTTCATCAATAACAAATTCTTGACCTCTACATGCTGATTTAAAATATCCATCTTTCCAACTGTCTTTTGTATGATAGGTTATATTAACATTTTTAAATATATCTGGTAAATTCCAACAAGTTCTAGTCAACCCATCTTTAGTTAAATCTAATTCTTTGTCATATCTAAACATTCCGTAACCTTTAATATTTTCATTAAACGTACATCTTTCTTTAGCAATATATATACAATTTGAGTCTTTCTTTACTCTACTTATTGCTCTAGCATGTGGGTGTCCTTTTAACCATTCTGGAACTTCATCTTTATTTGGTCTTATTATTTTATCTATTTGTAAGTAACCAAATATTGTATGTTTACCATCGCCTCTTTTAAATTTATAACCTTCAGTAGTTTTTATTACATCATTAAACCAACCAAAGAATATAAATAAATCTCCTTCTTTAATATCGTTATTTTCTAAAACTTTTTGAGCTGCACTTATTTGGCCAAAAGCCCCTCTCCAGCCATGTTGACGAGGTATAGAAAATTCACATAAGTCTGGATCTAAATGACAATTAATTGACTTATCTAAAACTCTGGTAGTTCCAGCTTTGATATTTTTATTTAATTGCTTCATAATATTATATAAAGATTCACCACTTTTAGTTTTTACATCATTATAGGTATTAAAATCTTCTTTATCACTAGGAATAGGTAAAGTAATCATCTCACCTGTTGGTAATATAATACTTGGGTATCCGCCATACCCTGAATCAAAACCTTTTCTACTTAAAATCACTTTCATAATAAACTCCATTATCCTATATATATTATAGCAAAAAACGAATGTTTTTGCACTAAAAAACAGGCTATTTAGCCTGTTTAAAACTATAAAAATTTCTTTAAGTTTTCCACCGCATCTTCTTGCATATCAACATATTTTTGAATTAGTTTATTAACGTCTTCTTCTGTATTATTATTGTTTAGAAGTTTTCTCCCTTCAATTATACCCATATTTGTTCCTTGTAATAAGAGTTCAGCTATTTTTGAAGTACTCTTATCTAACATTGTATTCATTTCTATTCCAAACCATGTCATAACTTTATTCATTGAATTAGTTTCATGTGGTTCTTTTTTACTATATTCTGGATATAATTTAGCTATCTCATCTGTTATTTCTTTATATTTATTATATTGAATATTTAATTCATCTCTTAAGCCACTATCGCTAACCTTATCTAAAATAAAGTGAATAGCGTCTCTGCCCATACAAGCGCCTTTATTTAATTCATCTAAAACATCAACTTCGTTTTTATTATCTTTCATAATCATTCCTCCATTAATTAGTTTGGATTATTCGAGATAATTTATACATTATGATTGGCAAAATCTATATCAATATCAGATATAATTCCTTTTCTAGAATAATGAATTAAAAGTATGGCTTCTCTTATTATCATGAATTTTGCATATAGAGTTTTATTCCAATTATCAATATCTGTTTTATTATCCTTAACACATATACCATATGTCCTAGCTCCAGTTAATTTTGACATCATCAACATACACCTTTTTAAATGAAAATCAGAAGTAATTAAAGAAAAAGTTTTGTTTTCAATTATATTTTCTTTGTTCAACATATTTAAAACATTTTTAATGTTTTGATAACTGGTTTTTGAATTAGACTCGACAATAATATCATCTTCTTTTACATTATGTTTTATGAAATACTTTTTCATTTTCATGGCTTCTGTATTCAATTTATCAAAATTTAAATAGCCAATTCCGCCAGTTACAATAATTTTATTTATTAATCCTTCATTATAAAGTTTTAAAGTTTCTTCAACTCTAAAAGGGAGCATTGAAACACCACCAAATACAATTCCATAATCAGTATTTATTTTTTTACTTTTATAATCACAAAAAACTATTTTTTCAAGATAATCTTTTTTATATTTAAAAAACAAGTTTGAATATTTAATACTAGATAATTTCATAAAAACTCCTTATTTAAAATTATCTTATAATATTAACAATTATGTTGTCAAACTTGATTTTTACTGGCACTTAATAAATAAAGAATCTTCTTCAAAATATCCTCTTGAAGTTTTATAGGGTGCAGTTGAATCACTTATAATTTCTTCAATTGTAACTCTTGCGTCGCAAACTTTTTCTATAATGTTAGTAGCATCACTAGTATCGTAAATGTTGCCGCTTGCATAAACAGTATCGCCAACTCTAAATTTATATTTCTTTTCAGTTAGATGATTTAAGCCTGCGTCCCTAATTATTTTGGGATAATTATAAAATGCAATGTCACCATCAACTCTTGCATCTATTCCTAGTAAATCTTCACGAGATGTATTTTGCCACATACCAGCTTTTCCTTTAAAGGTAAATCTATCATTCCACTCTGCTACCCATTTATCAAAAGCATCAAGTTCTTTTGAATCTAAGTTACTATTGAATCTATCTAAACTTGCATAAATTCCAACATAGTAACCTGCATCTTGAATTTGCTCACAATAATATTTAACAATCTCGGTTAATTCTTCTTTTGGCAAAGCCATTTGTCTTTTGCTTTCAACATCTAAAAATACTGGATACTCTAATTCCTTATCCTTTATTAAACGAAGTGTATGTAAAACTTCACTTCTAGCTTCTTCAAGATTTGTTGCATAACTATATAAATATACTCCAAAAGGGATATTAAGTTTCTTGCATAGACTTGTATTTCTACCATAATAAACATCGTCTTGTCTAACATCGTCATTACCCCAACCACATCTAATAATTGCAAAATCTATTTCATCTTTTACTTTGTCCCAATCGATTTTACCTTGATATGATGAAACATCAATGCCCATTCTCATAGTATCAACTCCTATATTATTCTATTCAAGCATAAAAAAAGTGTTTTTAAAAACACTTAATTACATCTCATCAGATTCACTAATCATATAAAGCATTTTATTAAAACATTCAAGATGAACAAGTTCATCTTCAATTATTCTTTTTAATAAAACCTTAATATATTTATCATCAATAAGTTTAATATGTTTGTAATAACTTTTGATTGCATCTTTTTCTAGTTCAATATCGCGTATTAGCATATCTTTAAAATGAGTCCTAAAATCAACAAAACTTCCGTTCCAAAACTCTATATATTTTTTTTTATTTACAAACTTAAATTCTGGTTTGCCTCCTAAAGCTTTTATTGTTTTACCAAGTAATTCTAAATGTTTCATTTCTACCATAGCAATTTGGGATATTATTCGTGAAAATTCTGGATTCATTTGAAATTTATCAAATCCTTGATAAATATATTGCATTATTGCTGTTGTTTCACTAGAAGGACCAGCATAGTCTTCCTGTAACAATTGAGCATAGTAAATGTTTTCGTTTTCAACTTTAATTTCTGGATATGGTTTATCTATTTTTAATTCCATACTTATCACCCATTTAAATATATTCTAGAGTATTATATTCATACATAAAAAAAGGAAGTATAACTTCCTTCTATGCAACGAAATGTTTGTGAGTACCTGCTAGGTGTAAGCCGACTTTTCCACTATTAACTACTTGTTCAAAAAATTCTGGTTCCGATTCTGGTAGTTTATAATCACTATACTCAAACCTAGCTTCATTTGGATCATATTCACATTCTCTTAAGATTACGTCTCCATTATTCACTATAATAGATATAGTTTTATGTCTTTTTGCAAAATCTATTTCATTGTAGATGCTTAAATCCATACTTTTAAATGGTGCTACAATCTCACTAAAATTAGCAAAAGCTAAGCAGTTTTCAGGATTATTAGAAATTTCAAAATGATCTCTATTTTTTAACATTTCACATATAACCATTTGTGCCCAAATATATATAGTTGTAAATTCACCTCTTGTTCCAGGTAGATTAATTCTACATGCTAAATCTTGATCAAGAATATTATAATTTGGACACCAACATTGACTTGGCCACATATGTTTGCTAACCATTAACTCAATATATTGCTTCATTAAATAGTGAACTAAATATGCAGCAATATTTTTAACAGTATTATCATATCTTTCTTCAATATTTGGATAATGATATTTGCTATTAAAATAATCAGGTTTCCATTCTTTACTAGCAACTTCTTCTTCAAAGTAACTATATAAGAATTTCTTTGCAGACATATTATCTAATACTTGTCTGCTTTTTAAATCATATGTTGCTTTAAGAACGCCATCATGATAAGTAAGCCAGTTATCATTTTCATTTGTTTTATTATCACTAATAACTTTATTACAAATTTCATCAAAATCATTTATATCTAAAGAAAAATCATATTTTTTGTGATTATTATTAACATATTCTATTAATTGATTACTAAATTCTTCAAATTCTGTTGCATCAACTGTAGTACCTAAATCATTTTTTACTTTTAAACACATATATTCAAAAAGTAAAGTTTGTGCATTAACATTCATCTTTGTTTTTTCCATAATTACCTCCGAGCTTTCTGATTATTATAACAGAATGTTATAACATGAGCAAGATTTATATATTATTTATTTTTCATTATCAACATAAATAACACTAAATTTAAAACCATTTAAATTATTAATTATCGCCTCTTTTTCATAGTCGATTATGTCTTCTGGCAGATTATAAATGTCAGCCCATACGAGATCAGAACATTTTTCTGGTTCTTTAATACTTATAGTGCCATCAAATCCTTTTAATACAAAGTAAACATCATAATATGGTGATAACGATTTGTTTTTTCTATTAACAACAAAGGTATCAATGATGTCCGACTCTAGTATTTTTATTCCAAGTTCTTCCGAAGCTTCTCGAATTGCAGCTTCATAAGCATTTTCACCAACATCTATATGCCCAGCTGGTAATCCAAGATAACCGGGCCATAGTTTAGTTCCTTGTCTTCTTTGCAGTAAAATTTTACCTTCTGAATTATTTATTATCAAATATATTGAAGATAAAAACTTTTCATGTTTCATAGCATCACCTAAATAAATTATAACATAGATAATTGAGTTTATTTAATATCTTAAACAGTAATTGTGATAATCAAATCGATAATCTTTATCAACAAAATTAAATAAATTTTCTAAAGCTTTTATCCTATCATCTAAAGAAACAGAATTAATTGCGATTTTGTATAACTCATCTAAATCGCTATCATCAAAATGATAAACAAGTAGATAAAAATCCTTTAATTCTTTTAATAAGCAAAAATAAACATATTCTTTAAATGGATGATTACTTATTAACATTTCCTCTAATCTACATACTTTTCTATTTAAATGAGATAATCTTATTTTAATATCATCTGTATCAATAAAAGCTCCCTTTTCTCTATAACTATAATTTTTTTCTAAATTAGAATAATTAATTAAATCACATAGTTTGTTAATTATAGATATTCTTTCTTCTTTGCTTGTTTTATTAATAGCCTCTAAAAATAATTCAATAAAATCTTGACTAGGTAAATCTAATTTATAAATATCTCTAGCATAATCTTGATTTTGATACATATCATAAATTTTACGATAATTTAAAAAAGATATATTATTTAATTGATAATAAATATTTCTAATAGTTTCTAAAATATTAAAATAATAAAAGTCGACATATTTATCTTCACTATATTTAAAATTATTAATCAAAATTGTAAGTTCAGTTATTAACTCTGATGGAAAATTAATTTTTCTCATTTTTACTTTTTTATCTAATATTTCATTCATCAAACTGATAATATCAAGTTTGTCATAAATAACTGTACCCGTATTAATAACTGATCTGTAATAATGGTTATTGGCCATAGAAGCATTAACTAATTTATCTTCTAATTCATCAAATGAAATAACTGTAGCTTCAACATCAATTCCATCAATTACCGTACAATATCTATAGCTCTTTTTAGAATAAGCAACAATAAATAAATCTAAATCACTTGAAGAATATTCATAGCCAGTAATTCTACTACCATATGCTATAATCGATGCAATCTTCGAATTAGATTCAATGTTTGTTTTTTCACAAAACTTATTAATTAATTCTTGAGTTTCCATAAAATCACCACAGTAATGTTTTCTATTATAAAATAAAGATATAAAAAAAGATATAAAAATAATTGAAAATAAATAATAATGTGATAAAATATTAAATTAAAAAAGGAGAACAATATGGTAGTAAACAAATTATTTGAAAATGATAGAAGAGTTGTAAAAGAAACAAGTGCAATTATTAACTATTTTAAATTATATGAACAAATATTAGCAACTTTCTCATGTAGCTGGGATGAAGGTTATGATGTAATGAGAGACTATTTTGTTTTTATTGGTGGTAAAAATACTTTAAGAAAATTAGTTATCGATATAAACGAAGGATGCATTGATATATTCTCAAATGATTTTAATGACTTGCTGTTAAAATTAGAGCAAAATATAGAAACTATGCAGGAATTAACTTTTTCAAAAGATACTATATCTGAAGAATTAGTTGAACTTGGAAATATATATCTTGATAAAAGTCCTAGTTATGAACAATTCAAAGGAAATGCTAGATCAGCTTTTAGCATTATAGAAGATGAAAGCTGTGGATTGATTGATGATGTCAGTGAAGAATTGAAAAACATAGCAAAAAAAGACAAAAAAAGAATAGCAAAAAAAGACAAAAAAAGAAGGGATTAATAATTCCCTTCTTTTTATATTTAATAAACTTCTTCAATTAGTTTATTTAAAATATCACCATATTTTACAAAGGCAGTCTCACGCGAATTAACTAGGAACTCATCTATGCTAACATTTTTTTGAGTAACATTTATTTTACCAGAATCATCTTGCGTTACAACCATGGCTACAATTGTTCCTTTCTCATTTTCAAACAATTCTAATACTTCACAAGCATTAACTTTGATAATACCGCTAACATTGTTCTTATCAAAATTGAAATCACTTAAATCGTCCTTGTAAAGACTAGTAAAGATATCCACCTTAATTCTATCAATCCAAGCTGAGCCATCATTTAATGTTTCACTATACTCACATGTAATAGAATCGGCTAAATCAACATCACAATGGTCGATTTCTATACCTAAATCTTCCAACACTTTTCTTTTTAATGCGTCATCACTTGTTTCATCTTTTAATACGTGACCAGATGAAGTCATACAAAATTTATTTGAATCCTTTTTTATTTGAAAATAAATATTACCTTCTTCATCGTATAACCAAAAGTATATGACATTGTGCCAAAGACCTTCAGTATGAATTTCTTCTTTTGTTTTAAATCCTAGGTTATTGCCTTCTTCATCATAATAGTCTAAATATTCCAATCTAAACACCCGCCTTCTTTTCTACTTTCATTATATTAATCATCACTTTTTTTGACTTTATCTCTAATTAGGAAAAGTACTTCTCTTTCTTCCCATGGTCCTAAAGCAAAATTAATCTCTGGTTTATCACTTGAAAAGTTTTCTGCCGGAATAATCCTATTGTATTCTGTTGGAGCATCATTGACTATAGTATACTCGGTTTCATTATCAGCAACCTCGTCTCTATAATAGCAATCAAAAATTTTAACATCACCCTCATCAGTAAATCCTGTAACTAAAACATAATGTCCCCAATAATCATAACAATAAACAACAGCGCAAATTCTTTTATCAGAATTTTCTTCAAAAGTACGCTTTATTAAATCTAAAGTAACTTCCTCATTTGTATGAAAATCAACAGACATTTTAAAATTTTTTCGTTGATTAAAATATTCACTTAACCAAGAAGCAAAAAAATTCATTGCTTCATGACTCGTACCAAAAAATCCCCAACCTCTTTTTGTATAGCCATCAAGTAAATAATTATTGATAAAATGTAGTAATTCTGGTGGATAAGCTTCTCGAGGAAGCATATAACTAATTGCATTTTCCATAGTTGCGACTCCACAATCGTGTCCAGTAAATTGATATCTTAAAGGTGTTTTCACATCCAAGCTCCTTCCTAAATTTATTATATCAAAAGCATTTAAAGTATAAAATATTTTTATAACAAATTACAGATTATTACTTATATTATATGAATATTTGTTTAAAACTTTCTAATCAATATATTTAATACTTAAAATGAAATTATCTAACTTTTTTATTTCTTTTTTAATACATGATAATAATAGACTGATAAATCTAAATCAACAGTATTAGCCATAAAATAGATAGGCACTATATTTCCTAAAACTTCCTTAGGAATCATCTTGCAGAATATTGAAAATAATGATCCAAATTTAAATAGTTTTTTTATTTTATCTTGATATGCATATAAATGATTAATTACTTTATTTTTTAAATTTTCTGCCAAAATAATTTCAAAGTTATTTTCTTTAATATAATTATCTATATTACCTATAAACTCAAATTCATCTAAATAGTAACCATTTTCAACTAATGCAGCACCTATTGCTTCTATTTCAGAAAGTTCGGATCTTTCTTTTGCTAAATATGCATCAAATATAACAAATATCCCATCTTTTTTTAATACTCTATTTACTTCTTTAAATATTTGATTCTTATTAGTTGAATAGCACAAAGTTTCGATTGCATATACGAAATCCATTGAATTACTTTCTACTTGTTTTAAATTGTGATAATCTCCTTCAATAAGCGATATATTATATTTTTTATTTTTCTTATCTAAAGATGGATATAAATCAATACCGGTAAAGTTAACATTTGGATGAGTTTTTGCCAAATAAGCCATATTAGCACCTTGTCCACTTCCAAGTTCAAGTACATTTTTAAAATTATGTTTTTTTATTATGTCATTTATTTTATTTAAATGATAGGTTTGATAGTTTTCTCCCTTTTTATGTAGTCCATCATCTGATACACCAATATGCATATATCCTTCTTTAGATCCGCCTAATCTATATAACAAAAATTTTGTTTTTTTATAATATCTTCTTATGTCTTCTTGAGAAAATTCATCTTTATCAAAAATAAAATCAAAATTAATTTTACTTCTCAGCCAAATAAAATCTTTAATAAGTTTTCTTTTTTTTACATCAATATCTAAATTCATAAAATACTCCAATTACTTCTATTTCAAATTATATAATTAATTATAATAATTATAAATTTTCTTTAATTTCTGGAAATAAATCATATAAGTTAAAACCTAGTTTATCATCAAAATATTGTTTTAATTTATATGTTTCATTAATGTGATATTGGGTATTTTCATATACTCCTTTTCTAACAATCAAATCAATTAATCTTTTGTCTATTGTATTAACAACTTTTGTGCACATTAAATCCAATAGATTAATAATTTTTTCATATTCAGTATACTTATGATTTTTTATAAATTCTGTTCGAAAAGGAATATCTGAAGGAATACCTCCTGCAGTGCAATATATATCATTATTTAAATAAGAATGTGTCAAACAAATATTGCAATATTCTTCATCATATCCTAGGTCTTTTAAATAATTGTAGCCATTTATTACATGAGAAGAAAATTCTCCGGTAGATTTTCCAATATCGTGGATATAGCCTAAAGTTTTTGCTAAATCAATATCTAAATTTAATGCTTCTGCAATTATGCCTGCACAATTGCCGACACAAATAGAATGATATATCCAGCCGTCGCTTGCAGCTTTTCCTTTAGCATTTTCAAGCATATCTAATGCTTCTTTACTTGTTAATTTCATACTTTGCTCCCATAATTAAATTAAATAAATTTTCCCAATCATCAACCATTTGTACATTTAGGCTATAATTATAATTATATCTTGTTTTAAACAGATAACTATTTATTCCATTTTCCTGTAACTTACTACAATTTATTGGCCTATCATCAAACATAATATCTACTTTGTTTTCTAAACATTCCTTACTTTTATCTCTACTATCTTTTGTAAAGATTAATTTGTCATAATTTATTTCTTTATCTAATAACCACTTTTTTGTTGTTTTTATTGGATTTTTAAAGTGTCTTTTGTTTCTACCAGTTATTAAATAAATTATATTGCCATTTTCTCTTAATTTATCTATATAAAATTTTGCATCTTTTACAAGTTCGAGTTTCATTGCCATTCTTTCCATATTTTTTTCTAGGAATTCATTAATTTCTTCTTTGGTCCAATCAAACATTCCTTGTGTCATATGTTCAGCATTGGGATTTATTATTCCTAAATTTCTTTTATTTATGTCTTCTTTTAAAAATTCTTCTAAAAGGGTTTTATCTAAATCCGCAATTACATTATCAATATCTAAGCCAATTATCATATTATTTTACCAACTTTCCAAACAAATCATGAAAAATTGAATTATCATTAATACTTGATACAAATGTGACTTTATGTCTGTCTTTTGTAAGTTGATATTTAGTATCAGTACTTATAAAAGGGCAACTCACAGAAAAACAATGAAACCAGTTTGGATTAATAAAATAGGCAATAACACTAATATCCCATAAAGTTTTTCGATTAAAGTTTTCATCTACATAATAATCTGAAATTTCTGCAAAACGATTATATAAAAAGTTGCATAAGTCATTTTTATCTTTAATATAATAACTTAATTCATATATAGATGTTTTTAAATTAGATGCAACTCCAATGCATGGAATAATCGTTAATTTTGCTTTAGATTCAAAAACAATTTTTACAGCATCTAAGTCTTTAAAATTTGTTCCTTTATTACTACTTTGAAGTAAAGTGTTTCCACCTAACCATACAACTTCAATCTTGCCAATAATTTTTGGTTCATATTGAATAGCAAGTGCAATGTTTGTTAATGCTCCAATACATAAAATATAAGTTCTCTCATTTTTTAATGCAATTTCGATTATTTTATCTACAGCTTCATTACGGTTGTGATATCCATTTGTTATATAATTAGTTGACCCTTTAAAAATTTTATTTATGTAATTTTCTTTACACAACTCAAATATTTTTTGTGTTTCAATATAACTCAGTTCAATTCCATAATCCTCTGTTGAAATGCGTCTGTTTTTAAATGGAGCAATAGTTATTGCCTCTATATCATATACATCCTGAGATTTTAATAAATAAGCAATTGCAAACTGGTCATCACACTCATTATAAGTATCAGTATCTAAAATTACATGTTTTTTATTTGAAACTATAGAATTCATACAATCTCTCCTAAATTATTATATCAAATTTATGTAAACGCAACAATTGTCAAACATCAAAAGCATGATTGACTTTTAAATAATTGTATAAGTTAGCTTAGTAAACATTTGCGCAAAAAAAAGAATAACTAATTGTTATTCTATTCTTATTTTTTTTTATTTTTAAGATTAATTACTACCGCTATGACTACTAATACAAAAAAAGCAACACTTACTATTTCTTTCACAATATCACCTCTTAACTTATTTTATCGCCACCGATAATTATAGTCAATATATAATATTTTTTGATTATTTACATAAGATTTCCTTTAAAAATTCTATAATTTTGAAGGAGCTGAAAACTTTTTAACAAATAAATCTTTAGAGTATATCTAAGGTGATTTTGCCTTTTTTGCTACTTTTTCATCAAAAAAATCTCGTAGTCCTTTTATTTATGGACTTTGCGAGATTATTTTCCACAGCATTGTTTATATTTTTTTCCACTCCCACAAGGACATAGATCATTTCTACCAACTTTATTTTCATTTTTAACAGGAGTTTTAACTTTTTCTTTTCCATCTCCTGCATTACCTTCCATTGGTTTAGCAGTAAAGTTTTGTTTGATTTCCATCTTTAGCAAGAATGTTGCAATAGAAGCATCAATGTTATCTTGCATTGCTTCAAACATTTCATATCCTTCTAATGCGTAAGCTTGTAATGGATTATTTTGACCATATCCACGAAGACCAATACCTTCTCTTAAACGGTCCATATCAGCGATATGTTTAACCCATGCTTCATCTATTACTCTTAATGATATATGTTTTTCAAAGTCAACAACTAATTCTTGTGGAACTATTGAAATCTTTTCTTCATAATCGCTTACAACTCTTTCAGATAAGAATTCGAATACATCGTCTTCTTTCATGCCAGATAAATCTTCTAACTTGATTTTATCTCTTTTAATTAAGTTATGATTAACAGCATCACAGATAGAATCTAAATCAGATTCTGTTAAGTATCCTTCTGGAGCAATATGTGATTCAATTAGTTCATCTATATAGTCATTAATAATATCAACTATAATACTATGAATATCTTCAGAATCTAATATTTCATTTCTTCTTTCATAGATTATCTTTCTTTGTTCAGAAACAATATTATCATAATCTAGTAAATTCTTACGTAAATCATAGTTGTTTCCTTCAACTTTCTTTTGTGCGGATTCAACAGATTTAGTAAACATTTTACTTCTTACTTGTTCCATTTCATCTAAACCTAATGATTGAACTAGATTTTTAACTTTATCAGCACCAAATCTATGCATTAGTTCATCTTCAAATGAGATAAAGAATTGAGAATATCCAGGATCTCCTTGACGTCCAGCACGTCCACGAAGTTGGTTATCGATACGACGTGATTCATGTCTTTCAGTACCTAATACACATAGACCGCCTAATTCAGCAACGCCTTCACCTAATTTTATATCGGTTCCACGTCCTGCCATATTAGTTGCGATTGTAACTGCACCTTTTTCACCAGCTTTAGCGATGATTTCGGCTTCTCTTGCATGGTTCTTAGCATTTAATACTTCATGCTTAATTCCAACTTTATCTAACATTCTTGATAATTTCTCGTTAGTTTCAACTGAGATTGTACCAACTAATATTGGTTGTCCAGTCTCATGTACTTCTTTAATGAACTGAACAATTGCTTTATATTTACCTCTTTCAGTTGCATACATCAAATCAGACATATCTTTTCTTATACAAGGTTTATTAGTAGGAATTTGAATAACATACATGTTATAAATATCTCTAAACTCTTCTTCTTCAGTTTTAGCAGTACCTGTCATACCAGATATTTTTGCATACATTCTAAATAAATTTTGGAATGTTATTGTAGCCATAGTACGAGTTTCTTCATTGATTTTAACTCCTTCTTTAGCTTCAATAGCTTGATGTAATCCATCACTGAATTGTCTTCCTTGCATTAAACGTCCAGTAAATTGGTCAACTATAACAACTTTTTGTTCTCCATCAACTATATAATCCACATCAAGTGCCATTCCATAATTAGCCTTTAACGCTTGGTTTATATGATGAACTAATGCTGTATTATCTGCGTCATATAAATTTTTTAATTTAAAGAACTTCTCAATTTTAACTGATCCGCTTTCAGTAAGCATTACTGATTTAGTTTTTGGATCAACTGTATAGTCTTCTTCTTCAGTTAATGACTTAACAGCTTTATCAGCTTCACGATAAAGATTAGCTGAATTTACTTTGCCACCACTAATGATTAATGGAGTTCTTGCTTCATCAATTAACATTGAGTCAACTTCGTCTAGTATTACATAATTTAATTTTCTTTGGACTCTGTCTTCAGCTCTAACTACCATGTTATCTCTTAAGTAGTCAAAACCAACTTCATTATTTGTAGAATATGTAATATCACAATTATAAACTTCTCTTTTTTGTTCTGGAGTCATTTCATGTAAGTTAACACCAACTGTTAAACCCAAGAATTTATAAATAGGCCCCATCCAATCAGCATTACGTTGTGTTAAGTATTCATTAACAGTAACTACATGAACACCTTTTCCAGTTAAAGCATTAAGATAAGCTGGTAGTGTTGTTGTTAAAGTTTTACCTTCACCAGTTTTTAACTCAGCTATATTACCAAAATGTAATGCTAAACCACCAAGCAATTGAACATAGTAAGGTTTTTCACCAATTTGTCTATAAGCAACTTCTCTAACAGCTGCAAAAGCTGGAACTATTATTTCCTCATCATTAATAGTTTTGCCATTTTCTAGTTCACTCTTTAGTTTATCTGTGATAGCTGCTAAATCTTTATCTTTCATCTTAGAATATTCTTCATCTAAGGCGATAATCTTATCAGCAATTTTCTTAAATTTATTTAATTCTTTGTATTCAGTATCAATTAAGCTTTTTAATAATCTCATTTCATACCCTCCATAAAGTTTATTATACCATAAAAAAGATAAAAAGTACCATTTTATTGGTGCTTTTATCTAAACTAATTAACTATTTTAATTTTCTTTCGTACCTTGTTAATAATTTAATATCAGAATCATCTACTAAATTATCTTCTATTTCTCTTCTCAACCTTAGTATTCTTTCTCTTTCAGCAGCTAAGAATGCCTCTCTAAGTTTCATTGGGCCGAAGAATAATCCAACTCTTGTCGCATAACTTTCTTTTTCCAATACTCCATTAGTATATTTTAATTCAGAAGTTGTACCTGGTTCTAATTCATTTATAAAAATAACTGCTAATTCTATTAAAATATATGCAAGCGTGAAAAAAATCATTATATTTCTTAACTGATTATTAGTTTTAGTCATCGATACTTCTTCTTTACCAATTTTTGTATAACGAACAATTTCCATAACTATCGTCTTTTTATCTGATTCAGTAAGTCTATCTAAAACTTCTTCTTCATCTTTACTAACTAAACTACTATCTTTAAGCATTTGAATAACTTTATCAAATATTATTGGATATTCTGAATCAAGTTCATTAAAAACAATATTATCAAATGTTTCTAAATCAATATAATCTGCAGTCTTAGCTGAAGTATTACTAATTTCCCCATTTTCATTTATACTAAACTTAGCAAAGAAAGCATCCATACCATCATATATTTTAAAACTTAACTCGCTACTAAACTCAAATGGCAACTTTTTCATATCAACTTTGCTATGATCAACATTATTTCTAAAAAGCCAATTCCAAAATCCTCTATCATAACCTTTATAAGAATCAGTAGCTTGACCTAATTCAGAGTTATAAATTGTATGTTCTACATTATAAGTTGTGACTTTTCCAGTTTTAACATCCTTATTAGGAACACATGCAACAGCAATAGTAGCAGCTGTTAAACAAGCTGGAAGCGTTACTACAAAAAATCTTTGTATCTTTAAATAAGAATAACTTTCCACAAAACATTTTAGGTTTTTAACACGAATATTAGATTGTAAATTTTTTATTCCGTCTATCGAATACTGATTAGTAGGAGCAACTAAATTTTTGGTATTTGTTTCTCTAACAACATTTCTTAAGTTAACCCTATTGATATTTTTTAAATATCTAGCTTGGTTCAAATTATTTAAAACGGCTCTTGTAATATCTAACATAAAATACCTCTTCTCGTCTAAATATTCTATATTATTATACTTAAATAAGCAAGAAAAAAGAGCATTAACGCTCAATTTTCTCGCTTCTTTTCAGCTTTTTTTCATAACCTGTTAAAATTGGAGAATTATCAACTGTTGCTAGTGTATTTGTATATAGTTCTTCTTTTACTTTTAAAATACGATCCTTTTCTGCAGCAATAAACTCTTCTCTTAAACTAAGAGGTCCAAAAATTAAACTAACTTCTTCATCTTCGCCATAAATTAATTCTCCCGAGTTATTTATTACTTTTGGGATCTTTACTTTAAGACGAGCATATTCGGTTTGTCTTAATACATCAATTTCAATTCCAATATAAATGGCTGTAACAACAAAGAATACAAGTCTCCAAAGAAGAAGAGTTTTTGATACTAACAATTCTTCTTTTTCTTTTTTAGTGTATTTATCTACTTCAATCGTTATTAACTTCATGTCAGATTCACATAAAGATTTTAATATCATTTGTTGATCTTCAGTTAATCGTTCAGAGTTACTTAATATATTAATTATTCTATTAACTAATATATCATAATCATCATCTAAATTACTAAAGCTATACTCACTATAGTCAGTAAAATCAACTATATCACCAGTATTAATCTCATTAATTATTAATTCTCCATCATCAGAAAGACTAAATTTTGCTAAAATAGATTTTAATTCATCATACATTTTAAATGTAACCGAATTATTTTTAACATATTTTATACTTTGTATATCTCCTTCATTTTTATCAGATAAATAAGTAAATGAAGATTCTTCATCATTGCTTATTATATGATATTTATCTTCATACTTGCTAACTCCTAGTTCAGAGTTGTATAAAGTATGCTCGCCCTTATATACATCTACTTCTTTGGTTGTATCGTATCTTCCAGGAGCACAAAGCAAACCAATAGTAGTAGCACTTAGTAAAGCAGGTAAAGTTACTACAAAAAATCTTGATTTAAGTATACGAGTATAAGAACTAGCAAACACTTTTAAGTTTTTTTCTCTTATAGTTGTTTCTAAATTAACTAATTCATCTACTGAATACTTATTTTCATAAATCATGTTTTTTGTTTCTTTTTCTTTTACTTCTTTGTCTGGTCTAATTTCTAGTTTATTAACATTTTTTCTAAAAGTAATTTGGTTTAAATTATTTAATAAAGCCTTTGTTGTAGATAACATAAAAACACCTCACTCGTGTAATTATTTTAAATTATAAATATTCTCTATGCAAGAAAAAAAGAGCATTAATGCTCAAGTTTTATCTACTATTGATTATACCGTAATTTCCATCTTTTCTTTTGTAGATTAAAGATACACATTCTTCATCAACATTTTTGAATAAGAAGAAATCATGTCCCAATAATTCCATTTGTAAAATAGCTTCTTCTTCACCCATTGGTTTACTATCAATATCTTTTCTTTTTACAATTGTTTCTTGGATTTCCTCATCTTCAATATCATCAAGAAATGCAAAACCTATAGGTTCTTCACTTCTTTTCTTATTTAATTTAGTTTTATTCTTTCTTATTTGTCTTTCTAAAACATCAATTACTAAATCTATAGCAGCATATAAATCAACATTTTTTTCTTCAGCTCTTAATGTATATCTATTTGTTGGAATAGTAACTTCAATAATTTCATTACCATTTCTTACACGAATAAGTACATGAGCATCGATACTGGTTGGATCTTCAAAGTATCTTTCTAAACGTTGTAATTTTTCCTTAACATAATTTCTTATTGAGTCAGTAACTTCAATTTTGTCTCCACGAATATTAATATTCACGCATATCACCTTCCTGGTTTTATTATATCAAGGAAATAATAACTTTTAAAGAAAAATTACATTGAATATGACACTACTTTTGAAACCACTTCAATAGCTTGAAGACCTTTTACTGTTTCAATTAGTTTAAATGATACTTCATCGCCTTGGTTTAATGTTTTAAATCCATCCATGTTAATAGCTGAATAATGCACAAAAATATCATCTAAATTAGGGCATTCAATGAAACCATAACCCTTTTCATTGTTAAACCATTTAACTTTTCCAGTCATTCTAACACCTCTTTCCTTCAAAAATACAAACCCATTATATACATTTGAATTAATAAAATTTGTCGAACGATGTCGACGATGTTAAAAAAATAAAAAAACGTTTTAATAAACGTTTTTATTCATACGAGATAAGTCTCTTTCTTTAATGGTTTCTCTTTTATCGTATAGTTTTTTACCCTTACATAAACCAAGAAGAATCTTTGCTTTATCACCCTTAAAATAAAGACTCAATGGTACGAGAGTATAACCATTTAACTTAATTTCTTCTTGTAATTTCATTATTTCTTTTTTATGTAATAAAAGTTTTCTACTTCTTCTTTCATCATGATTAAATCTATTGCCTTCCTCATACTTTGCAATGTACATATTAGTAACAAATGCTTCTCCATTTTTAATTCTCGCAAATGTATCCTTTAGGTTAGCACTTCCCTTACGAATAGATTTAATCTCAGTTCCAGTTAAAACTATACCAGTTTCTATTTCCCTAATTATAAAATAATCGAAATATGCTTTCTTATTTTTTATTTCTATCATGTTTTTTACCTTTTTTTGAACTTTCTTTTGGTTTTTTTCTCTGTTGCTTCATTATTATATTCATCTTTTGCATCTTTAACAAGAGCAAAATCAACCATAGAAGTCGCTTTTGATGCTGAAATACATTTTACTCTTATATTTTGACCAAGTTTATATGTTTTACTTGTCTTTTTATCTATTAATGCACAAGCATATTCAACATATTCAAAATTGTTTCCATCTAGTAAATCTGTTGATACTAAACCCTCTACTAGATTTTCTAATTGGACAAATATTCCAAATGTTCCAACACCAGAAATAATTCCATCATATTCTTCACCAATATGTTGTTCCATATACTCGGCCATTTTCATTTTTGTAACTGCTCTTTCAGCTTCAACTGCCATTTGTTCGCGTTTACTTGCTTGCTCAGTTATTGGACCTAACTCTTTTCTATAGTAATCAAGTGTTGCCGAGTCTGTTTTATTATTTATTAGATAAGTCCAAATAAGTCTATGAGTTATAAGATCAGGATATCTTCTGATTGGACTAGTAAAATGTGTATATGAAGTATGTGGTGGAACAACTGCAAGTCCAAAGTGGCCAATATTATCAGGAGAATATATAGCCTTAGGTAAACTTCTTAAAGCTAGGGAAAAAACAATATTTTTTTGTTGTCCTTCTATCTCGATTTGATTTAATAAACTTTGAAACATTTTAGGATTAGTAATATCACTGAATTTGCCCTTAACATTTATTCCAAAACTATGCAAGAAAGTTATGAAAGATTGAACTTTTTCAGCAACAGGTGTTCCATGTACACGATATATAGCAGGTAAATTCATATTGAATAAAGTTGATGCAACTGTTTCGTTTGCAATTACCATAAAGTCTTCAATTAGCTTTTCACCTTCCCCACGATAAAGGATATGAACATCTACTGCTTTACCTGTTTCATCACAAGTAAATTTAACTTCATCCATATCAAAGTCAGAAGCTCCTCTTCTAGTTCTCTCGGTACGTATGATATGAGCAAGTTCTTGCATTAGTTTTAAATCATCTGCATAGTCTTCATAGCCTTCAGGTATTATATCTTGTTCTAAAACACTGTTAACATCATCATAGTTCATCTTTTTCTTCGATCTAATAATAGAGGGATAAATACTCGAATCAATTACCTTAGCATTCTTATTTATAGTCATATCACAAGTAAGTGCACATCTATCAACATTTGGATTTAATGAACAAATTCCATTTGATAATTTATGTGGTAACATGGGTAAAACAGCATACGCAAGATATGATGAAGTTCCACGATTATAAGCTTCCAAATCTAAAGGAGTTCCCTCACCAACATAGAAAGATACATCGGCAATAGAAACTTTTAAATTATAGTTTTCTCCATCTCTTTTAATTGAGATAGCGTCATCTATATCTTTTGTATCTTTTCCATCAATAGTAAAAATATTTTCATCTCTTAAATCAGTACGATATGTTAGTTCATGTTCTAAAGATTCCCCAGACACATCATCTGGTAAAGACCCTGCTTGCATCATTGCTTCTTCAGGGAAATCTGGATAGATTTCATAATTAGCTGCTATCGATAAAATATCTTGATTCGCATCATCCTTATGACATATATGACGAGAAACCTCTCCTATATATCTATTCTTACCTAAATCTTCAACAATTGATACTACAACAATTTCACCTTCAACACATTTTTTTAAACTTGTTTCATCAACAGTTAATTTTATATTTAATTTCTTTTGAGGTTCAAAATAAATACTTACACCATCAGATTTAATTTGACCAACTATATTATTAATATCTCTTTTTAAAATCTTGATAACCATACCTTCTGGTTTTTTACCATGATTATCAGTTATTTTAACTAATACAGTATCTCCAGCAAGTGCATATCCAAGATCTTCTTCTTTTATAAAAACATCAGGTTCATCTTCTATAACTACAAAGCCATTCCCACTTTTATTTATTTGCATTATTCCTTTTTTAAAATCAGGACACTTGCTATATAAAATATATTTATTTTTATTTGTTAAATAAACTACTAATTCTTTTGTTAAAATATCTAGTTCATATTCTATTTCTTGAAGTTCTTCTACAGTAGTACAACCCAATTTATCATTTATAGTCATAATATCTAAAGCACTAAATTCATTTTCTAATAATTCTAGAAGTCTTTCTTTCATAGTATCACCTATTGTAATTATAACATTTATTTTTAAACAAAATAAAAAAAGTAGAACTAATTCTACTTACTATACTAAATTTAACATTATTTTAAATATAACACTAAAGAAATAATTAAAAATAATATTCCTAAGATTAGAGTTAATCTACTAATTAGTAATTCTGCTCCTCTTTCCTTTTGGTTTTGAAATAATTCAGCATTTCCACCAGATATTATTTGTCCACCAGCTTGTGCTTTATTTCCTTGTAATAAAACAAGCACAATTATAAGAATAGCAATAATGATTAATACAGTTTCCATCTCATCACCTAATTTCTAAAGACTAATTTAACATATTTATAAATAATATTCAAGTAAATTACATAAAACTACTTAAAAAATAACACATTAATTAGTATAAAAGATTTGTAAAAATTAAGCAATATTAAAATAAATTAAGCAAAAAAAGCTAATGTTATGCTATAATTTTTATAAATAGGAGGGGAAACAGTGAAAATAGTTGAATTAAGTAACACTAAATTTGACGAATACGCTATGGCGCATCCATTAAGTAATTACTGCCAAGCATCTAAGTATGCCCTAGTTATGACGGACTTCGGATATTCATACGATTATATAGCTATGGTCGATGATGAAAATAGAATCTTAGCTGCTACTTTAGTATTAACTAAAAGAATTAAAGGTAGTATCAAATATGGCTATTCTCCTAAAGGTTTTTTATTAAATTTCTATGATAAAGAAATACTTAAAACATTTTTAAAACTGTTAACAGATTATTATAAAAAACAAGACTTTATCTTTATTAAATTTAATCCAGAAATAATTATTGGAGAAACAAGTTTAAAAGATAAATTAATTATGAATTATAATGGTAATGTTCGTATAATTGATGATCTAAAAGCTTATAACGTTAAAAGAAGACTTGAATTAAAAGAATTTGATTTAATGATGCCAAAGTTTAATGCTTACATTGATTTAAAAAACTTTGACATAATGAACATTGATAGAAACTTCCGAAAAAAAATTAGACACGGTTTAGACCGTGGACTTCACTTAACTATTGGTAATGCAAAAGAAATTGATATTTTATATAATTTCTTAAAAAATAAAACTAAAAAACCAATATCTTATTTCCGCAATATCTATAATGTCTTTAGTCGTGATAATTCAATGGATTTAGTTTTTGTAAAAATAGATTTTCAAACATATTTAAACAATGTAAGAAAAAGATTCGATGAAGAACAAGTTTTAAATGATAACTGGAATAATTTATTACAAGTTAATCCTGGCGAAAGAAGATATGTTCAAAGAAAAATGAACTCAGATAAAATAGTTGAGAGTTTAAAGAGCAAAATTATATATGCTACTAACGAGCTAAAAAGACATCCAGAAGTTATAGTGGCAGCTGCATTAGTTGTAAAACACCGTAATAGAATATCAATAATTGCAAGCGGATATTCTGATGAATACAAACAAGAAAATCCAAACCATTTTTTACATTATGCAATATTTGAAAGATATAAACCTTATTTCAGTTTCTGTGATATAGGTGGTGTAACTGGTAACTTCGAAGAAACTTCCCAATATAAAGGATTAAATGATTTCAAATTAAAATTCAATGCAAAAATATATGAATATATTGGAGAGTTCGATTTAATTTGTAGTGAAAGAACATTTAAGAAATTAATTAAGACAAGTTTCATCGAAGATGAATTTAACAATGAATAAAAGAAGTTATTTTTTAACTTCTTTTTTATATACTTTAATATGGAAAGCCATTCTACTGATTACCATAACTCTTTTCTCTATAATCCGAAAACATACACAGTTGCATCAATGATAGTTGGATATTTACTAATTGGAGACTTGGATGCTCTACAGCAAAATGCAATTGGTAACTGGTTAATGACTGTTGCGCAAATATTAGAAGCTAATTCGGCAATTCAACAAGCAATTGAAGAAAGATTTCAAGGCAATAGTTATAATATTAATTCAAAACAATTTAAAAATGGTGGATCGCCATATATGAATGATGATGGCTTACTAAATTATTTATCCAAAGATGAACAAACTATAAAGGAATTACAGGAAATGGTAAATAAATTAAAAGAAAAACTAGATAAATTATCTAGTTAGTTTATTTTCTATTTAAACGATATCTTTCATTTGGATCAAGAATAGCTTTTCTTAATCTAATATCATCTGGAGTAATTTCAACATATTCATCATCTTCAATAAACTCTAAAGCTTCTTCTAATGTAAATGTTTTTGGTTTAATTAGTGCAATCGCATCATCAGAGCCACTAGCACGTGTATTAGTTAATTGTTTATTCTTACATGGATTAACATTTAAGTCATTATCACGATTGTGAATACCTACAATCATACCAACATAAACATCTGTTGCAGGTCCAACAATTAAAGATCCTCTATCTTGCAAGTTATATAATGAGAAACCTAAAGTCTTACCAGATTCCATTGAAACTAAAACGCCATTTTTACGAGTAGTTAATTCTCCAACATATGGTTTGTATTTATCAAAAGATCTAACCATTATTCCTTCGCCCTTAGTATTAGTAATGAATGCCGAACGATAACCAATTAAGCCTCTAGTTGGAGCACTAAACTCTAAGTGAGTATAATTATCATCACCTGCAGTCATGCTCATAAGTAAACCTTTTCTTTCTTGTAAATCAGAAATAACTGTTGATGCAAAATCACTAGGAGTATTAATAATAACGGTTTCAAACGGTTCACATTTTACTCCATCGATTTCTTGCATTAGCACTTGAGGTTTAGATACACATAGTTCGTAGCCTTCTCTACGCATATTTTCAAGTAAGATAGATAAATGTAATTCCCCTCTACCAGAAACTTTAAATCCATCACTTCCTGGAAGTTCTTCTACATTAAGACCCACATTAGTTTCTAGTTCCTTATCTAATCTTTCCTTAATGTGTCTTGAAGTTAAAAATTTCCCGCTTTTACCTGCAAAAGGTCCGTTATTAACAAGGAAGTTCATTGAAAGTGTTGGACGTTCAATTTCAATTGGTGGTAATGGATTTGGTTTACCATGATCACATATAGTGTCACCTATTGAAATATGATTACATCCAGCTACAGTAACTATGTCACCATAATATGCTTCGTTTTTCTCGCGTTTTTCTAATCCTTCATTAACAAATAATTTAGTAATTTTAAAGCTAGTTTCTTCGCCATTATTTTTAACTAATGTAACCATTTCGTTATTTTTAATTTTTCCTGCAGTAACTCTACCAATACCTAATCTACCAATATAATCATCATATGCTAGTGAAGATATTTGTAATCTTAAGTCATCAGTCTCACTACCTTCATAAGGGCTTACTTGACTTAAAATAGTTTCAAGTAATGGAGAAATATTTTCTTCTCCTAGATTAGCAGGATCTAAAGTTGCAATACCTTGTTTTGCTATACCATAAACAATTGGGAAATCTAATTGTTCATCAGTTGCATTTAGTTCAACAAAACAATCGAATGTCATATTAACAACTTCTTCAATACGTGCATCCTTTTTATCAATTTTATTAATAAATAAAATTGGTCTTAAGTTTTGTTCTAAGGCTTTTTTTAGTACGAATCTTGTTTGAGGCATTACACCTTCAACTGAATCAACTAATAATATAACTGTATCTACTGTTTTAATAACTCTTTCTACTTCTGATGAAAAATCAGCGTGTCCAGGAGTATCAACAATATTTATTTTAAAATCTTTATAACGTATAGCACAGTTTTTAGAGTAGATTGTTATTCCTCTTTCTCTTTCAATATCGTTAGAGTCCATAACTTGTTCAACTACTTTATCATGTTCAGAGAAAACTCCATTTTGTTGTAGTAATGCATCTACCAATGTACTTTTACCAGCATCAACGTGTGCCACAACCGCGATATTAATTATTTTATCCATAATCACACTTCCTCGTCTTTTTACAACTACTAAATAATACAATATATTTTGATATTTAGCAAGAAAAACATTTAAAATAGCTATGCATTAATGTATAATATACTCAGGTGAAGTTATGAAAAATAGATTCATAAATATGATTAGAAATAATAAATTATATGTTTGTTCTTTTATTTTTGCATTAATCGTAATAAGTATACTTTATAAATTAAATAATGTTACACCTTTTGGAGATAGATCATTATTATGCGTAGATTTCTATCACCAATATGGACCAATGCTAGGAGAATTTTATGATAGAATGCATGGCAATTTTAATTTTATTTACTCGTTTAATATGGCAATGGGATTACCTTTTTTTAGAAATTTCTTAAATTATTTGTCTAGTCCTTTTAATATAATAATGATGCTATTTACTAAAAAAGGAATATTAACATCATTCTCATTTATTATTGGACTAAAAGCAGTTGCATCGTGTGTAACGTTCGTCTATTACTTAAGTAAAAAATATAAAAGAAAAGAATTATATTTAATTCCTTTAGGTATTATTTATGCTTTTCAAGCATACTTTTCTGCCTATTATTGGAATATTATGTGGTTAGATGGAATGGTGTTCTTACCACTTATTACTCTTGGAATTGAACGAATAGTAAATGATAATAAATGGAAGTTTTATACAATAACTCTAGCTATTATGTTAATTGCTAATTATTTTATAGGTTACATGATATGTATTTTCTCTGTTGTTTACTTCCTGATATATAATATATACAAACTAAGAATTAAAAAAGGTGAAATAAGAAGTAATTTAGAAAACTTTATAAAGAAATGTTTTATTTTTGGAGCATCTTCTATACTTGCCGGAATGTTAACATTTGTTCTTTTACTACCTATGGCTTCTTCAATGGCATCTATTTCTGCAACCGGCGGGTCTATGCCAACAAGTCAATATTATGATTTTAAATTAGTAGACTTTTTAAAGAGTCATTTAACGGGTGTTTCAACAACTGTTTTTGCCAGCGATGAAATAACACCACCAAATATATCATGCGGAATTTTAAGTGTTGCTTTACTACTTGCTTATTTAATTAACTTAGAAATACCTACAAAAAATAAACTATGCTATTTATTATTATTAGGATTTTTTATAGGGGCATTCTTTATACCACAACTTGATTACATATTACATGCTTTTCATGTACCAAATGATTTGCCATATAGGTATTCCTTTATTTATAGTTTTGTCCTTTTACTTATTGGAAGTTATGCCCTTATCAATATTAAGAAAATTAAGTTCCCACTTCTAGCACTTGGCTATGTCATTATAATTGTAATGTTATTATCAATTGCACATGATAACTGGACGAATATATCAACAAATATGATTTATATCAATATGATTATCTTAACGCTTTATTTTATCTTTTATTCTGGAATATACTTTGTTAATTATATGAATTATATTTTCTATATCGCAATTACCATTGTCGCTTGCATTGATGTAATTGTTTCTATTAATTATAACTGGGATATATCACAAGATATGAACCTTTTCTATCAAGATTATGATGAAACTAAAGAACTACTAGAATATGTTAAAGATCAAGATAGTGAAAAATTCTATCGAATAGAAAACACAAGAATGATGACATTAAACGATTCTTCTTGGTATGACTATTATGGTATGACTACATTCTCTTCAATGGCTTATGAGTCTATGGCAATACTACAACATAATCTAGGAATGCCTGGTAATGAAATTAATAGTTATTACTATGTTCAGTCAACACCTATTTATGATTTAATGTTCGATATAAAATACTTTATAGGTGACTCAAATGATACAAATCGTTACTTCGTAACTAAAACAATTGCTGAAACAGCTAATGAATTTACATTCAATGTTGGACTTGGTTTTGGTGTTAACAAGAGTTTAAAAAATTGGGATTACACAAACACTAATCCATTTAAGGTTCAAAATGATTTTATTGAAAAAACAACAAATGTAAGTAATGTACTGTTGGAAGCTAATTTATTAAATGTTGAAAACATTTATAAAGATACCGAAGTTACAATCTTAAAATATTCTTACGAAAATCCAAGCGATAATTTATATTTCTATTCAAGAGATAGTTCAATTAAATATATACTTATAGGTGACGCTCTTTATTATAATACAGATGGAGATATTGATTTAAGTGCTTATCCTGATGAACTTACCTATAGCCACCTAGATGATTATAATGAAGAAAAAGTAATTAATATTAATTCAGGAGAAGAAGAAATCACAATTTATGTAGTCTATAGTAACTACTACTCAAAAGCATTTAATTTATACTACATTGATCATGATAAATTTAAAGAAGCATATAACAAACTAATAAATAACAAATTTGATATTACAAAATTTAAAGAGCATTCTATTGAAGGAAATATCTATCTAGATTACGATATGGATATTTATACATCTATTCCTTATGATGAAGGATGGATTGCATATGTTGATGGAAAAGAAGTAGAAACATATGCAGTTGGAGATGCACTTCTTGCTATTGTCGGCACTAAAGGAAAACATAATATAAAATTAGTTTACAAGATACCTCATCTAAAACTTGGCTTAAGTTGTTCAATATTTGCAGCTTTAGTACTAATATTAGATACATATATAAACGAAAGGAAAAAGAAAAAAATTGAAGAATAATCTTCAATTTTTATTTTTCTACAAATAACTTTTTGATATTTGTTTTAGGCATTAATATTTTAATACCTTTTTCATTTTTAATATCATATGTCTTTGTTCTAATTTCTAATTTTTCTCCGTCAACACACCATGCGTTCTTTGGGTTCTTCTCAAACTTAATTTTTATATGGTTAGTACGATAAGATTCAAAGCCATCAACACGTTCAGCATCTGTAGCAATTAACATCGCCATCGCTCTTAAAATATCAATCTTTCTTGTGTAAGTACAAAATAATACTTCAAAGGTGTCATCATCAAGTTTAACATCCTTATAAAAATTATTAAATCCAGCTATTCTTGTTGCTGAAGATATTAACATAAAAGAATATAATCCTTTCTTTTTTATACCATTAACTTCATATTCTACATTGTAGTTTTTAGTTCTCCTAGTAATAAAATCTTTAAACCCACTCAAAAGATAAGCAGCATGTCCATATTTTTTCTTTAAATTTCTAGGTGTATCATATGGAATATTCATGAACTTGCCAAAGCCAGCAACATATACGAATGGGCGATTATTAATTAATGGAATATCCATTTCATGAATTTCTCCAGTTAAACATAATTCAATATTTTTTAAAATATCTTTGCCATAACCAAACATAAATCCAAGATCATTAGTTGTTCCAACTGGAATATGAGCAAGAACTAATCTATTTTTGCGCATTAAATTTCCATGAACTATTTCATTGAAGGTTCCATCTCCACCCATTGAAATAACTAAATCAACATACCCAAGATGACTTACTATTTCTTTAGCATGACCATGGTATTCAGTTCCAATAAAAACAACTGAATAATCATGTTTTTCAATTACATTCTTATATAACTTAATATCTCTTTTTTTAATTGAATGACCACTGTTGGGATTATAAATTACTACACATGTTTTCATGAATATTTCCCTTTCAAAACTGATTATAAAACAAGGTACAATTTTTGTCAATTAACCTAATTATTAGATTTTAACAATTCTATCAATTTACTTGTAGCAAAAGATGGTATAAAATCTTTTTTTGTAATAAGACCGATATATCTACTAGGTATTTTAGGTGTTGTTTTTATTTCAATAAGATTACCGTTTTTTAAATCTTCTGATACAAATTCTTTTACAACATAGCCAACGCCAAAACCAATTTTGGACATATCCTGAACTAAACCATAACTAGCTAAAGTCATTTCTGGGTCAAGATGAATATTATATTGAGCCATAATAGAATCTAAATAATCTCTTGTGTTAGTTCCTTTAGGTTGTAATATTAAAGGATATTTAACTATATCTTCCATATTAATAGATGTTTTATCAATTTTAAAATTTCTGCTCACAACAAAAATATCATTAATCTTCTTTAGATTATATATTTCAATATCTTGATATTGTTTCACCGGTAAATTAGCAACAATTACATCAACTAAACCATTTCTAAGTAATGGTATTAATTCACTAGCTTTGTTAGTGACTATTTCAATTTTAATATTGGGATATAGTTTGTGAAAAGTTTCTAAAGACGGGAATAAAAATTCCTTAACTAAAGTTCTTGAAATACCAATTCTAATTAAACCTGTATTCAAGTTTATCATATCAGTAAACTTATTTTCAGCATTTCTAATGTACTCAATAGCAGTTTTAATATAAGAATGTAGTTCCTTTCCTTCTTCAGTTAATTGCACTCCTCTTTTTGTCCTTACAAACAAAGTTCCACCAAGTTGATTCTCCAAAGATTTAATGGACTTTGATACAGCTGGTTGAGAAATATGAAGTTTATCCGCAGCAAAAGTAATATTACCAGAATTAGCAACTTCATTAAAAATTCTATATAATTCAAAATCAATATTCATAATAACCTCCGATTATAATAACTATTCCAAATATGTATTTTAATTATATCATACTTTTTGCTAATATTAATATGGAAGTGATAAAATGGAAATTGATATTGGAACAATTAAAGAATATGATGAAGTAGTTGAAAAAGTAAGACTGATATCTATAAAAGCCAATAAGCTATTAGTCTGTAACTATAATGGTTACTATATGTTACCTGGCGGAAAAATTGATGGCGATGAAGACTTAGAAACTGCCTTAAGAAGAGAAATATTTGAAGAAACAGGATATAATCTATCGACATATAATCAATTCTTAACTACCAACAATTACTCAGATAATTATGTTAGTAGAAACAGTTCAATACCTAAGAAAAGAAAAATTAAAACTACTTACTATATAACGGATGAAGACATTGATCTTAATAACAAAAGAAAACTTTCAGAAGAAGAAAGTAATGGTCGTTTCACAATTAAATATATGGATATAGAAGATTTAGTAAAAGTTTTAGAAACATCTCCGATAAATGATAAACAAAAAACATTCGCAGCTGAAGTATTAACCGTATTAAACTATTATCTAAAAAATTATTCAATTATTGATTTGCATACACATACAACAGCATCGGATGGACAATACTCTCCAAATGAAGTTATCGAACAAGCAATAAAAAATCAGGTAAACACGATTGCAATAACTGACCACGACACAGTATTAGGTTTAGATGGTATTAATTATAGTGACACACGTATAAAAATAATTCCAGGAATTGAAATGACTGTTAAAAGAGAAAAAGGTAGAATGCATATAGTTGGTTTAGGTATCGATTATAAAAACAAAGACTTGATTGAATTCTTAGAAAACATGAAAGAATATAATCGACACAATTTAAATAACATTATTAATTATTTAAAAGATAATAACATTTATCTAAAGGAAGATGATATTAAAGCTATATTTGAAAAAGAAACAAACATCGGTAGACCAGATGTTGCGCAACTCTTAATTAAAGAAGGATATGTTAAATCTGTGCAGGAAGCTTTTGATAAATACTTAATTGAAGCATTTCTTAAAACTCGACATCTAAACTTTGGCTATACCTATAAGGATGTTTTAGATATAATTAAAGCTGCAAATGGAATATCTATTCTCGCACATCCTAATTCTCTAGAATTAAATCATGAGGAATTTGAAGAATTAATTAAAGACATGATTCAAAATAATTTAGATGGTCTAGAAATATATCATTCAAACATGAGTCAGGAAGAAAGAGAATACTATATGTATATTGCAAGTAAATATCAATTGTATATATCAGGTGGTTCTGATTATCACGGAGAAAAAGTTAAACCAGATATAAAATTAGGAACTGGTAAAAATAATATATATATAACAGACTTACCAATACTAAAAAAACTAAATAATAGGACTTACTAAAAGTTCTATTATTTAATTTTATTGATTTATCATAAATTAAATAAAAATATAATATAATTATAATGAACTCGTTGACAAACATTAAGTATTAATGTAAAATTAGTAAATGTAAAACAAATTTAAGTGATGGGTCTATAGCCAAGTGGTAAGGCGTGGGACTGCAACTCCCTGATCGTTGGTTCAAATCCGACTAGGCCCTCCAATATTTCATAAGAAAACTAATTACACTATATTAGTTTTTTTATTTGACAATTTCTTTGAAATATTATAAGTTATAATTAATTTTTTGAAGGCGGAAACATGAAAATAAAAAGCGAAGAAAAAAGCAATTAGAACTGGTAAAAAATGAACTAATAACGTTAAATAATAAATATAATGAAAAATTAGAATTAAAAAGAGAGTTAGAAGATAATGTAAACAATAATAATTTTAAAAAAAAAAGTTGGAGATATCTTTTATTAAGTTTATCATTCCCCATTGAAGGGTTTATGATATGGATTATGCTATCAATGGTATTCGAGCCACTTACAAAATTAATCTATTTTTTGCAATTATTTATTAGTTTAACTTTGACAAGTATTTGCATTAAATTAAGTAAGAAAGAGGACCACAAGCTCGAGTCTCTAAAAAAGAAATATAAAGGGGTTAGAGATGAACAAAACAAATTATTCCCAGAATTATGCAAAAAAAGAGAGGCTTATCATAAATTAAGAAATCTTGTTGAAGCTTATGATAACGACAATGAAGAAACATTAGAAACAACCACCTATGAAAGTTTAAATCAAGAGGACCTGGCAGTTGCTAATAATAAAGAAGTAAAGATATTATCACTATTGAATAATACAAAAAAATAAAGATTCCAAATGGAATCTTTTTAAGTCAATAAATTACTTAACAATGGTATTTCATAAGTTGTATCTCTAAAATTAAAATACAAAGTTATTTCCGATGCACTCATTAGTTTTCTATCCATAACTACAAATATTTTACCATCTACATCACTATTGGCTACTACATTAGCTTTAATAGAATAACCTTTATTAAATACTTCATAACTTACTGTACAATAGTTTTCAAATACTTTATTGTAAGTATTAAAAGTTCTTGTGAAAATTGCATCATCATACATAGTGCCTCTATAGTCAATTACTAACATGGTTTCGCTACTAATACGAGACGGTTTAATAATATTTGAAAGTGGTAAACAATTATTAATATTTTGACAAACTACATATCTATTATCAAAAGAATCCAGAATTTGATATCCTGTTATAGTTAAATTAAATTCATTTTTTGAAATTACATTAGTATTGATAGTTTCATTAATATTCATTTTAGTACTCTTATGTTTTTCATCTATTTGTTTTGGATGAATATCAAAGTTTCTATATCTACTCATGATCTTTTTGCCAGAAGTATCTAAGCCATACTGAACTCTTAAAGCAAAGTTTCTGGTTGTAACACTTGCTGGTATTTCAAATGTTAAAGTAGCATTCTTTGATTCACCTGAAAGTATTATATCTCCTTCGTTATAAGGTTCGCCTAAATCATAAAATTTTTGGTTTTTTGTTAATGTTGGTTGATATGAAAGAGTTCCATCCGCCAAACTAATTTTGTCTAAATCAAGTGTTTTAGTTTCAGTACTTGAATTATAAAAAATCATATCGACAACAACATACTTATACCTTTCATTAATAACATTCCCGTTAAAATCATGTGATGTCATATAAGAACCTTTAACAGTATAAGCTATATTATCAACACTTGTAGATTCTGATGCTGCCATTTTTTTCATGTATTGGTTATAATAATAAATTCCATATCCTGAAAAGAACAAGATAAGAATTCCACAAAAAATACTAATTGCAATTTTATTTTCTAAAATGTAATATTTTATTTCTCTAATTGTTCTTCTTATAAATCTAAAATATATATAATTGTTTTGACCTATTAAAACTTCAAATTCAGCCGAGTCTTTATCAGCAATTTCAAGCTCTTCTATATCTTTACTAAAATTAAACTGTTTTAAATTAAAACCTATTCCTCGAATAAAACATATAACAATAAAAGCATAGTTAGGGAGTGATGCAATAAGTGAAATATCTCTACCCAATATTAACTGATCGGCTTCAATTACATTTTCTTGTAAAGTAGCTAAAAGATTGAATTCATAATAGAATAATACACCTAAAATAATACCATAGATAAATAAAAATAAATAAAGTTTTGTTGGCTTTTTCTTTTCTCTTAATAACCAGTAAACAACACCACACAAAAATAATAATATAAGAATTATATAATATACGTTGTGATTTATATATACATCAGCACCAGCATAAATATATGTACTAGTACTTTGTAATGTTGTAAACAATTTATTAATATCTCTAGCTAAAATTAAAAGATAAGCTAAACAGGCAAGCATCATTAAATGTATCATTCTAAAATGTCTAATTATAAATGCATATGGTTTTCTTAGAATCACATTTACCAGCCTCCTTATTATGCCTAAATTATATCATAAAAAAAAGAAAAAATATATTCCTACATTAATTCTTTTTGTTTACAAGCATTTGCCCTTCAAGCAAATAAATTGTTTTATTATCATCTAGTAATTTGTTATTAGATATACCAAAAGTTTTACTTACCATATCAAGTGTATCCCCTGCTTTTGTAATGTAATAACTATAATTTTGATTTGGTATTAATAAAACTTGCCCTGGATATATATAATCACTTATATCTAAGCCATTTAAACTAGCTAGTAAATTTGGATTTATATTATATTTTTTACTAATCTTATAAAGATTATCTCCTTTATCTATAGTATAGAAATCAAAATAAGTATCTTTATTAACATCTCTAAAATACATAAGTTTACCTCCCATTATAGAGTATGCATTTTAGCCTATAATTGTTAATTAAATATAAATATCTTATTACTATAAGAAAAATTCCACTCAAAATAACTTAATAATAAAGTTCTTCCTTCATTTATGTTATATTTATATAACTCATCTTTCTTTAAATAGAATATATCATTTACTTCATAATCTAATATAGTTGATATATCACCTTCATCAAATAACACATTTATATCTGAATTCATATAGGAATAATATAATGAGCCATCTTTTAATAAATAATTAATCAAAGATGTATTTTCAAAGTAATAATCATTATAAACTAATTTATTTATACCTATAGTTTCCCATCCATCTTTATAATATAGTGCCCCATTATTGTCACTACAAATAGATATCTTATTTTTATATAAATCTATTTTATATTGTACTTTGTTTTTCCTATCAAAAAGATATATAAAATCGTCATAATCACCCATAAAGTATGAATTAAATGAGATTTTATAATCAAACTTAAACTCGGTTATATTCTTTTCTTTAGAATTAAATACATAAAATTTATCAAATTCGCGATCTCTGTCATAATCTGCTACAATTAAATATTCATGTAATTGATAAGATAAGTTATTATCATAAGATTCCTTGCTTAAAAAATTATATTCCTTTTTATCTAGAATGCTTGTTATACCATATCCATTCCACAAGTAATAATCATAAGCATCATTGTATACAGATATTTGAGATACTTTTCTAATCTCTGTTACTTCGCTTTCTTCGTTTAAACCAGCAATATAGCTATCATAATAAAGTCCATCTTTATTACATATATATGGCAATTTTTGTGAGAAAAGTTCAATACTAACACATTCATAATCATCGTTTTCTTGTATATTAATTTTATCAATATTTTTTCTATTTTTTGTATAGTTATTATTAATTGTAAATTCATAAATTTTATCATCTTTAGCCAAAGTTAAATAATAGTTACTGTTTTCTACTTTATAAGATTCTGAAACCTCAAAACCATCTTGTTGATAAGATACTTCATAATCTTTTTTTCTGTTGGAAAATATTAAGTAACCAACAATTAATAAAATAATAAATAATATTAAACTAATTAATTTTTTCATATTACCTCATTTAGAAAAAATGAATCTTAAGATTCATTCTCTATTTCTTCATTGTTATTTTTCTTTTTTGCTTCATGCATAAAGGTAGTAATTGAAGTTTCTATTTCTGGTAAACTTCTTTTATCTAAATTTGATATATAGATTTTTTCTTTTACTGTATCAATACATAATGTTCCCCAAAGTAGTCCACAATCAACTTGCATATCATTATATAATTCTGGTGTAATTGAAGATAGCTTATATCCAACTATTAATCTATTTTGAGCAACTAATAATCTTTCTGATGTAACAGCTAAAACACCTGTATTAAAGAAACTGAAATGATTGTCATCCAATTGACCTGCAATAACATAATCAATTGTTTCGCCAGGATTTAGATGTTTATCAATTATTTCACAATGTTTTTTTAATCTAAACCAGGTTACACCATGCGGATATTTATCTGTAAATAATTTTAAATTGCCATAACAACTTTCGTTCATACAATTACTCCTTTACTATTTTATATTCCCTTAACATATCTAATACAGTATCTTCAGTAACATAGCCTCTAATACAATCTACAAATTTGCCATTCTTTGTAATTATTGTCATAGGTTTTGGGAACGATTTAGTCATAGATGTCGAATAACCAGTTGTCGTACATTTTGCTGGAATCTCAAAATCCAAATCCATTATTTTTTCGTATTCATCTTCATCATATTGATCACGATTAAAGTAATAAATATCTAAATTATATTTATTAGCAATATCATTAACTACAGGTAAATAAAGATCACAATAAGTACAATTATCAATTCCAAATACAGCTACTGTATAATCTTTACTATTAACTTTCTTTATATATTGGTTAGCTTTAGATAAAACTTTATAGGAAATCTCACTTTCTGGAATAATGTTATAAAGATGTTTATTCAACAATTCTACAACTCTATTGTTATCAACTGTGCTAACAACATCAACTGGTTCCCCATTCATAAATATAATAAATACTGCATCACTTTCTGTTGATAATTCATAATCAGCAAGCATATTATTTATACTTTCTAAATCCATAACAGAGTAGTATGCGGAGATTCTAAATTCTTTATAATAAGATTCTAATCTTTCTTCTATACTATTATTAAGTTCTTTAGTATAAAGTATAGATGCCCCACTTGTTTCTACCTTTTTTAATATATCTCCATTATCTAACTCAATTACCGAAAAAGTATCCTTTTTAGAGATAATTAAGATAACTAGTAATAAAAGTACAGCAATTACTGTTACAACTAAATATACATTTTTCTTCATATGTAACCACCTACAATTATTTTATAATAATTAATTTGAAATAGCAATTGTTAAGAAAACTTACACAATTTTATTTGTTTCTAGTAATTTGCTGAGTTCTTCAAATATTGGAATATTACCTTTATAACTTTTTGGAGAGATTGGACTCGGATGATAAATAGGTAATATTCTAAATCCGTTACATTCATGAATTTTTCCTACTACCTGAGAGAAATTATTAAACTTAAAATCTAATAACACCCTAGTTGGAAATTCACCCAAAGTTATAATTAATTTTGGATTTAAAATGTTTAGTTGTTCAAGCATAAATTGTTTGCAATTAACAGAACAGGTGTGTAAATTTTTTCGCATCAGTGGATAACATTTAATTGCTTCTAAAAATGTTGTATCGAAAATAGATCTATCAATAATATCAAAAAGTTTTTGAAGAACAACACCACTAGGTAAGATCTTGCCACTATCATTTCTCCATAATTTGTGACTTTTTCTCCAGCCATTATTAGCAGGTGCTTCACCAACTAATACAATGTCATTATCTATTCCTAAATAAACTGTTTCTAAGTCAGGAAATTTCTCTACTAAAGATTTGCATTTAACACATTTGTTTATCTTTTCATCAATAACTTTTAAATCATTATTATCCATAAATATACTCCTCTTACTTGGGAGTATTATAACAATATTAAAAAATATGGTCAATTAGATATATTTTTATAATACAAAATTGTTAAGTTTGATTTTTGACAACACATATATAAAATGTTAGAATATTTCGAAGAAAAGAGGTTATAATTATGGAAATGATGCAATATAAACCCTGGGAAAAGAATGAAGTATACTCTTTAATAAAAGAATCTAACAAAAATCTTCCAATTTTGGATATTCAATTAGGAGGAGCTTGTAACCTGAATTGCATCTATTGTGATACTCCTAAATATGGTCATCCATGCGATGTTAATCTTTCATCTATTGAAAAATTGATTAATGATGGAAATGTTAAATGGGTTTATATATGCGGACTTGGAGAACCAACTGCAACACCTAATCTGTATCATTTAAAACAAATTTTAAAATTATGCAAAGAAAAAGACATTGGTTTATCAATGTTTAGTAATATATTAAATATTGATGACGAATTAGTTAATTATATTGATAACGGAACTCTTCATGTATTATTCAAATTAGATACTTTTGATAAAAATAAAATGGCACACTTATATGGTAAAGATAAAGGCGACATTATATTAAAAAATTATGAAACATTAAATGAAGTTGTTCATAACCAAAATGGTGTTACAAATCTTGGTGCTTCAATCGTTCCAACAAGTATCAATTATACTGAGTTACCTTATATCATTAATTATTGTATGGAAAATGGCATTTTCCCTTTAATAGGTCAATTAGAAGATGCAGGCAGCTGTTCAAAAGTATATAAGGAACTAGAGGTAAAGGAAAAAGACTTAATTGAATTTAGAAATTACATATCTCAAGTATATGGTGTTGATTATGAGATGCCTACTTGCCCTGCAACTATAGCTGGGATGCATGTAACTAATACAAACAAAATTATATTAGATAAAAGAACTGGATTATCTTGTCCATGGTTCTGGCTAGACGAACCTCAATTACAAATTATTGGTAATATTGAATCTATGAGCTATAATGAAATCGTAAAAAAAATATTAGATTATAGGAAAGCAAAATTATCTGATGTTGAACAAATGGAACAAAACATAGAACTATATCCATTCGGAGGTTGTGGAGGAAACGCAAAACAACTTCTAAAAACTTATTTAGATATCGCAAAAAATAGATAATAATAAATTAAGCAAATAACAAAAATGTTATTTGCTTTTTATTTTAATATATAAACGCTTATGATTATATTTTAAATAATACAATAGTTTTTTCGCTTCCATACTTATCATAATCAGCAATAGATTTATCTAATATATACTTTTGAAACTCTTCTTCATTAAAATTTAATATTTGATTAATGAAATCTTCATCATGTAAAAAGTTAGCTAATCCATCACTATAAACTAGCACTGAATCACCACTATCTAATTCTAATTGTCCTGATTTAATAAATTCGGCTGCTGCGTCTTCACCTGTTAGTGCACCAAAAGATACACACTTTCCATCTTGAATATTATTTAGATTATTTCTAAAATCTTTTCTTACTTTAACTCTTGCTTCCGGTAAAAACCAAGAAATTCCAATACTATTAATATAAGGCTGACTTATGGCTGCTTTATCATCTTGAGTTTGAAATTTTACATTACCTAATTTATCATAAACGATAACACCAGAGTCACAAATATAAGCATATTCTAAAACATTACCATTTATTCTTACACATGAAGCAACTGCAGCATAATAATCATTTTGTAAGTAGTCGCATTCTTTAATATATTTATCATTTAAAGCTTTTACACTTTTATTTGATTCAACTAATCTTTCTTTTAAAGTACCAGCTGTTTGCGAAAAAGACTCACAAATTTCCTTTGCTGCAAGCTCAGCACCACTAGGACGAGGATATAATTTTACCATATCACTAAATTTATGTTCAGTAAAATTTAAAACACCAACCGGATCCCTAGTAATTCCATCTGCGACAATTGCTTCAAAATCATTTGCATAATATTGATCTTCAATAGGAAAATCACAATCTAGTGTTTTAATATTTTCAAAAGTATTTTTATAAATTAACATAAAGTATTTCCTTTCTTATTATTAATTATAGCACATATAAAAACTCGAAACATTTTATTTCGAGTTTTTATCAACTATTGTTTGTGTAAAATCTTTTGGTTTTCTAATTTATTATGTTCAGCCACCAATAAATCAGCTAAATCTAACATATCATAACCTGATGTTATAGGAATCACTTTTTCGCTTTCAATATCGTTTTTATAACTTGCAATTACAAATTTATGAGAAACATCAAAGTTTTCTCTTTCATCTTTTGGTATAAAATATATATAACCTGAAGTAACTCTTTTATTGCTTCCGCTGGATAACTCTTTAGCAAATCTTTTAACTTCCAAATATTCTGCTTCTCTATACTCTTCAGAACTATCTAAAATGATAAAATCACAATCTAGTGGGATATCATTTTTTCTCATACGAACATAATATGTGCCGCTGCCAAAAACTGCAAGTTTATAATTACTAGATATTTTTTTATATCTCTCTAATTGATACCAATATGCATTATGACACATAAGCATTAGAGTTGTCTCAATTCCATCTTTTAATCTTTTTATAAAAACACTTTCTTCAAAATCGCCCACTTTTAAACCTCCCAAATTTAATATATCAATATTTCCTTAAGACAGATAATGTTTAACGGCATTAGAAGTATAAGTATCCGAGTCAACAATATCTTTTAAATATCCCTCATAAACTATTCTGCCACCGTTTTTTCCAGCATCTGGGCCCATATCGATAATATAATCTGCATCGATAATAAAGTCTAAATTATGTTCAATAACTATAATTGTGTTGCCATTATCTAACATCTTGTTCATTACCTGTTTAAGAATCTCAATATCTCTTAAATGTAAGCCTTGAGTAGGTTCGTCAAAAATATAAATATTACCTTTTTTGACTAAATATTTAGACATATTTACTCTTCCAACTTCTCCTCCGGATAAAGTATCCAAAGTTTGTCCTAGTTTTAAATATTCCAATCCCACATTTTTAAGAATTTCTAGTCTTGCAATAATATCTTTATTATCGAAGAAGTTTAATGCTTCTTCAACCGTCATTTCTAAAACTTCATTAATATTTTTGTTCTTATATAAATATTTTAAAACTTCTTCTTTATATCTTTTACCATGACATATTTCACAAACTTGTTTAACATCGCCTAAAAAGTGCATATCCATTTTAAGTACACCAGCACCATCACAGTTTGGGCATGCTCCTGTTGAGTTAAAGCTAAATTCACTTGCAGGAACATTAGTGGCTTTTGAGAACTCATCTCTTATAATATCAAAAGTTTTAGTGTAAGTTGCAACATTACTTCTACAATTAATACCTATGTTATCTTTGCCAATTTTAATTAGATTCTTGTCACTATTAATTAGATATCTTATTAATGATGACTTTCCACTTCCTGATACTCCTGTAATGCAAGTCAAAACATTAAGAGGAATTTTAACATCTAAATCTTTTATATTATTTGTATTTATACCCTTTACCTCATAAAAACCATTTATTTGTCTAGGAGTATTAGAAATTGCTTTTTTGTCGTTTAAGTATTGTCCAGTGATTGATTGAGAACATTTTTTTATTCCTTCAACAGATCCCGAATAAATCAATTCTCCGCCGTGTCTTCCAGATTCAGGACCAATATCAATAATATTATCAGCATTATTAATAATTTCCCTATTATGCTCTACTACTATTGCGGTATTATTATTTGCCACTATATTTTTAATAGATTTAATAATTTTAGAAACATCCTTACTATGAAATCCTAAGCTTGGTTCATCCATAATATATATTAACTCATTTAAAGTATTACTCATACTTTTTGCTAATTTTATTTTTTGTGCTTCCCCTCCTGATAAAGTACCAACACTTCTATTTAAAGTTAAATAACCTATTCCTAAATCGATTAGATTTTTCAAGTCTTTTTTCATTTTAGAAACAATCTCATTAGCTTCAACCTCATCAATTTTTAAAATAAAATCATATAAATCAACTATTTCTAAATTTAATAAATCTTTTAAACTTTTGTCATGTACTTTAACTGATAAAGCTTTTTCATTGAGTCTTGCCCCTTCGCAAAGCGAACATCGCTCTTCTTTAAAAAACTCTCTGTCATAATCATTTATTTGTAATCCTCTAGAGTCTGATTGTCTTTTAATAAGCCTACTAACAATACCTTCATAAGACCAGTTTTGAACAAATCCTTCATTTTGATTCATAAATGTTGTTGGTTCTTTATATAAAAGTAGATCCAATTCTTCTTTAGAATAATCTTTTAATTTCTTGTTCATATCAAAATAACCGGTAGATTTTTGTATGTTAAAATATCTAGAATCAACTTTCCAAGTTCTATGTTTAATGGCTCCTTCATTTAATGATAAATCAAAATCTATTATTTTTGCTAGGTCAACTACTAATTCAACACCAAGTCCACCACATTTTTTGCATGCACCTTTTGCAGTGTTAAATGAAAAATAACTACTATCAAAAATAGGATAACCAATTCTAGAATATAATAATCTTAAGTAAGTATATATTTCCGTATATGTACCAACTGTACTTCTAGGGCTAGAACCAAGTTTCCTTTGTTCCACTAGAACACAAGGAGATAAATTAACAATTTTATCTACATTAGGTTTATTTATCTTAGGCAAATTCTTTACTACATAAGTTGATAATGTTTCATAAAACGAAGTCTGCGCCATAGCATAAATACAATCAAAAACTAAAGATGATTTGCCCGATCCAGATACTCCAGTTACTACATTAAACTTATGCTTGTCGATTTCAAGTGATAAATTTTTAAGATTGTTTTCTTTAGCACCAACTATTTTAATCTTATCAAAATTATTATCCAACATAAATACCCTCCAAAACAGCTAACTCGTTATTATATAAAGTATTAAAATTATGCACGCATATATATATTACTATTATATCAAACATTTATTTTGTTTTAGCATATTTTTTTTCAAAGTAATTAACTATTGGATCAACTGATATTTCAGAATTACACATTCTATTGATTATTTCAGAAGACGTATAAGCTGCACCGTTTTTATAAATATTATTGATTAAATAATCAGTTATATCTTTTACTCTTCCAGCCTTTAATAATTCATCCAAATTACCTAAATCTTTTTCAACAGCTTGCATAAACATTCCATCATATATTGTTCCTAATAAGTAAGATGGGAAATAGCCAAAGTCGCCTTCAGACCAATGAATATCTTGCATTAATCCATCAGAATCATTTTTTACCTCTATTCCTAAATAATCTTTCATTTTTTGATTCCATAGACTTGGTAAGTCATCAAGAGAAACTCCTTCGTTAAATATTGCTCTTTCAATCTCATATCTTAATATTATATGCATGCAATAAGTTAACTCATCAGATTCAATTCTCTTAACATTTGGAACGGGATGATTTAATATTTCCACAAATTCAGATAGTGATCTGTCTAAGCGTAACCTTTTACTGATCTCATCGTAAATAGGTATCCAAAAGTTTATATTTCTACCTAAAATATTTTCGTAAAATCTAGATTGACTTTCATGTAAAGCATATAAATTATCTATAGTAACATTTTCATATCTAGATAAATTGTCACTTATATTTTGTTCAAATATAGCATGGCCACCTTCATGTGTAATCGTTGTAAGGAAATCAAATGGATCATTTACATTTCTGAAGGCTATTCTTATATCATTACTACACATTTTTTCAGTATAACCATGAGGATATATTCCAAGCGTACCTTTTTTTAAATCAAATCCAATGTATTCTAATAAAAATTGAGCACAGTCAATTAATTCTTGATTAGTATACGAATATCTGTTATTAGGTATTACTTGTTCAGATCCCTTTGGAATCATAGGTAAAAGTCTTTTCTTTAATTCATCAAATAATCTATCTATAACATCACTTGTCATACCAGTTTCATATTGATTTAGCATAACATCATATAAATTATCAGATTCACTATCAATATATCTATAATATTGCTTAGTCATTTCAATTATTTGTTCTAAATATGGTTTAAACATTTGATAATTATTTTGTTCCTTTGCATTTTTCCACACAACATTAGACTTACTTCTTAATTCCATATATTTTGCATAAAAATCTGAAGGAACTTTTTTATTATCTTCATAGTTTCTTAATAATTTACAAATATAACGTCTTTCTGCTTCTTCTATATTTTTAAACTCTTGATCATCTACAACTTCATTTAACAACTCACCATAATAATCTGAAGTTTGAAGTTCAAATAGTTTGCTTTCATAATTTGTAATTAAATCAATTAAATCTTGTTCAGCTTTTTCTGGTGTTGAAATTTTTAATTCCCATCTTAATAAATTGAGTGTGTACTGAATATTAGATATTTCTTTCTGATAATCCAGCAATTTTTTTAATTTTTCCATAAATGATCTCCTTAATTGCCTAATATTATAACACTTTCTATATTTTTATCTACAAAAATATCAAAAAATTATTTAAGGATTTTTTAACAATAAAAAACCAATTCTTTTAGAATTGATTATATATTTATTCTCAAAGCTATAATATAAAAGTTTGAGTTGATTTCTCATTGGTGGAGTCGAGCGGACTTGAACCGCTGTCCAGATTACTCTTTTAAGTAGCGTCTACAAGTTTAGTTAGAAATCATAATTTCATAAGTACCATAAGCTTCTAACAAACAAGATACTTACTATCTTATAAATATTCGTCTACATCATATAAGAACTAACATAGATATATTCCATATATATGAACCGCTATAATAACTATGGAAGAATTATTACATCAGCGCTCGTCTGCTAATTATTAAGCAGCTGCTAGAGCAAAATTAAATTTATTGTCAGTTAATTTTAAATTTTTGTCACTTAGGATTGACTACCACTTGCAACTAAATCAAGACTGTAACCTGTCGAAACCAAATACGACCCCGGTGTACATGAAGAATGATACCATAATAAGGCTTTTTTTTCAAGAAAAGAAGAATAGATAAACTATTCTTCTACACTACTCATATCAATAATTAATTCACCATCTTTGGTAAATAAATACTTTTCTCTTGCGTACTTAGCAACATATTCAGGATCTTGTAGTTTTACAACAGTTCCTTCTAATGATTCTTCATTTTCAAGTAATTCGTTATATTTTTGTGTTAGTTCTTCTTTTGTCTTTCTATTCTTTGCTATTTGTTGCCATGTACTAAAACACGATAAAGAGAGAAATGCCGCAATGCCAATTAGCATACAAAGATATATAAACAAACGTAATCTATACTTTTTCATAGCCACACTCTCCTTTATAATAGTATACTAAATTAGCAAATATTTTACATATATAATTACTTCTTTAACTTTCTCTTTACATACGTTTTTACAATATATGCTATGTAAACTGAATATAAAATATCCAATATAACATATTCATTAAAAATAAAGGAATTATATAAATAACATATATAAGTAAATATTAAAGAAAAAATTATAATTAATAACAACTTTAAAATATTATTTATGTTATTAAGATATAAATAGAATATGGACATTAAAAAAGATATTATAAAAATAATTAATAAATAAACTAACTGATTCATTTAAATAATTTAGTTATTAAAGATTCGTTGTTTTTAATATTCGAATAAGTAAAGGAATCTATAGAACCTTTTATAGAAACATTTCCATCTATTGTATCTAATTTAATCATTTCTAAAGATTCTCCTTTGATAATAATATCTCCCATATTAGATTCTAAAGAAAATTGTTTATCATCAAAGTTAATAATGCGCTTAATACCACTTATCACAATACTTTTGCGATCTACTATTTTTACTACATGATTCATGCTTTGTGTTTCCATAACATCCTCCTATTTAAGAATATTACAAATACAAAAAAAAATTCACATTAATGTGAATTATTCTTCTTCAGTCGCATTTTTTAATTCTTTTTCATATTCTTCTAAAATGGCATCAGTAAAAATTTGACGTGCTTCTGGGTTAATTGGATGAGCTATATCTCTATATTCTCCAGGAGCAGTTTGTTTACTAGGCATTGCTAAGAATAAACCATTGTCTCCTTCAAGAATTCTAATATCATGTACAACAAATTGATTATCAATTGTCACAGATGCGAATCCTCTCATTTTTGAATTTTCCTTTTCAACTACACGTACACGTACATTTGTAATCTCCATCCTGCATTCACCTCTCTATTATAAGTTAATTGTAATACAATTTAAAGATAATTGCAATATTTTTATCTTGGATAGCCAACGTACATCATACCATTTCCCAAAATACCGCCTATACCATTTTTACCATATTTTGTCTTACTTAATAATTCTTTAATATTAATCATTTCGTCTCTTTTTGTTAGAGAAACATTAACAGCTATTACAGCTGGATCTAATGCATGAATATTAACTCGCTTGGGACTAGAAGCAAAATTTGCTCCACTTTTAATTAAATCTTCATAATCACTTTGACATGCGCCTGCTACAATTACTAATTTTTCATGAGACTTTTCATATTCACGTGCTTTCAATATTGTATCTCTAAAATATTTAGAGTTTTTATAATTATTAATATTGTTAATATCTCCGTTTTTATCATAATATGCATCATGACCAGTGATAACTAAGATATCTGGTCGAGTTTCATTTAATAATTTAAGAATTGTATTAGGCATATCCGATTCTTTTACTTGTTTACCAATTGCTAAAACATCACATTCTTTATAAAAAGTTAAAGACTTATTTAAATAATCGATATCCCCATCTATATGAAGAATTTTTCCTGGTAAATAAAAATATTCATCTCTTTCTAACATCTCTGTATCAAGAGTAGGTCGATAATCATCTACTTTATCAGATAAAACTAAATCTTCTAAGTCTGCATCAGCATAAAGTCTTATATCAGTTCCCTTAAGTAAAGCAACTTTATCTTTAATTTCTAAAATTATAAAATTAATATCATTATTATGGCTTATTCTTGAAACAATATCACCTATTTTCATAAAATCACCTATTATAAGTTATTCATGAAAATTTAATATTGTTAATATTTGTTAGCAATGTCTACAAATACTTTATAGTTTAAATTTTCAGCTCTATGTTCAAGTGTTAATCCATGTTCATCTAATATTGAAGCTATTTTTTCTAAATCATATCCTTTTAAATTATTTTTTAAATTCTTTCTTTTAAATTTAAAAGAATCTTTAATAATTTTATTAAATTTCTCAATATCGACAGGAATTTGATTTTCTTTATGAGTTAGTTTTATTACTGCACTATCGACATTTGGAACTGGATAAAACTTTTTTCTATCTACAACAAATAACTTTTTAGTATCAAAATAATAATTTAAAAAGACACTTATAGAACCATAATCGCGAGTTGAAACTTTAGCAGTAAATCTTTCTGCAACTTCTTTTTGAACCATAAATACTAATTCTTTAGGATTAAGTTCAGATTCTATTATTTTAGTAATTATAGGTGTTGTTATGTAATAAGGAAGATTACCTATAATATAGAGATTTTTATAATTAATATTCTTTATATCATTAAGAATATCTCTTTTTAAAAAATCATCATATATAACCTTAACCTTATCACTTTCCAAAAAAGACAAATAATCGAATGCATCTGTATCAATTTCATAAGCAAGCAAATATGAATTTTTCCTTACTAAGCTCTTAGTTAAAGCACCTGCTCCAGGGCCTATTTCAATAATTAAATCATCAACTGACGCATTTATAGAATCAACTATATTATTTATAGTTGTTTTATCTTGCAAAAAGTTTTGACCATATTTTTTCTTAAAATTAAAACTCATAACAAATCCCTCATTTCAAATATAATAACATAAATTTTAAACAAAAGAAAACTTCACAATTGTGAAGTCTAATTATTTCTTTCCCATCCAAATCTTAATACATCATAAGTTAATTTGTGACGTCCAATATTGTTTGTAGCATAAGATTGAGACGGAACTAATAAATCTAAATCTGTTCCTAAAACTCCTCTATCTAAAACAATACCTATAACTTTTTGACTAGATACATATGATGCATCAAATGTTACAATCGAACCACATGGTAAGTTATTAGAAGACGCTAAGATTACTACATTTCCATAATCTTGATCAAAATAACTTGTTGTTCCATTTCCAACATATGAGCCAGTACAAGCTAAATATCCAGTACATAATGGGCAATCAGCAGCATATCCTGTTAAATCTCCAGTAAATGTATCTAATGGATAATACTTATCAGCTAAATTTATTTCATTTAATTTCATAGCCATAGCTGTTAAGTCTAAAGTTTTGTTTAAATTTTCATTAGTTAATTTATCATTTAGACTAATAACATTGACTCTTTGTAGTACTAATACTGCAATTAATAATAACAAAAATTTTGATGTTTTGAATAATCTAGAAAGAACCTTTTTCATTACTATCACCCTACATTTAAATTGTACCATGAGCAACGCTAAATGTCAAAAATTTCTTGAATATTTTTATTGGTAATTTCTTCTACTTCTTGATAATTTATATGCATTAAATTTGCAAAATATTCAGCTATATTTTTTATATATTTTGGTTCGTTATTTTTACCTCTAAAAGGTTCAGGCGCCAGGAATGGAGAATCAGTTTCTAAAACTATTTTATCTAATGGAATTTGCTTAATAATTTCATCAATTTTTGAGTTTTTAAAAGTCATGACTCCACCAACTCCAATAATATAGCCCATCTTAATATATTGCATTGCTGTCTCTAAACTACCAGAAAAACAGTGGATCACACCCTTTAATTTATATTTGCTTAAAATACTTATAGTATCTAATGTTGCTTCTCTTGAATGGATTACAACTGGTAAATTATATTCTTGAGCTAACTTTAATTGGTATTCAAAGACTTCTATTTGCCTTTCCTTTGTTTCTTTACCATAATAGTAATCCAAGCCTATTTCTCCAATTGCTACTAACTTTTTATTACCTAGGTTTGCTTCTAAAATATTCTTTAATTCTTCTAAATCATTGAAGCAATTTTCAGGATGTATTCCAAGTGTTATATATACTTCTTCATACTTTTTTGAAAGATCAATCATTTCATAACAAGCGAGTATTGAATCAGCTGCACTTATATATCTAGTAACACCTGCTTCTTTTGCATCTTTTATTACTTTATCTATATCAGAAAAAAATTCTTTAGTTAAATGACAATGTGTATCTGTTAACATAAATATTCTCCTTAAAAAGAGTCCTAAAGGGACTCTTAATCAGCTTTTTCAATTCTAGCAAATAATATTTCTGGATTATTTAATACTGTACCTGATTTGAACACACCAAATTTATTTGTAGATTCATATGTTTTTTCATCAGTATTTATTAAGTCAAATATCTTATCTGCAGTATCTGGTAAGAAAGGTTGTAAGTAAACGGCGCAAACTCTAATAGATTCAACTAAATTATATAATACTGTTTTTAATCTATCATGCTCATTTTCATCTTTTGCAAGAATCCATGGAGTTGTTTCATCAATGTATTTATTAGACGCTCTTAAAACATTAAATATTTCATCAATAGCATCAGCTATTTTTAAATCGTCCATGCATTTTTTTACTTTAGCACCTAAACCCTCAACTTTACCTATTAGGTTTTGATCTGCATCTCCAACAACTTGAGTGTTTTCAACAACACCTTCAAAGTATTTATGAGACATTGAAATAGTTCTGTTAACTAAGTTTCCTAAAATATTAGCTAAATCAGTATTATTTCTTTCGATAATTAACTCTTCTGTAATAACTCCATCATCTGCAAATGGAATTTCATGTAATACAAAATATCTAATAGCATCTAATCCGTATTTTTCAACTAAGTCATCTGCATATAATAGATTTCCACGGGATTTACTCATCTTATCTGTACCACTTAATAACCACGGATGTCCAAATACTTGTTTAGGTAAAGGAATGTCTAAACTCATTAAGAAACAAGGCCAATAAATAGTATGGAATCTAATTATATCTTTACCAATTAAATGTAAGTCGGCAGGCCAGAATTTTTTAAATTCTTCAGTTTGTTCATCTACATCATAACCTATGTTAGTAATATAATTTGTTAGAGCATCAAGCCAAACATACACAACATGTTTATCATCAAAATCTACCGGAATACCCCATTTAAATGAAGTTCTTGAAACACATAAATCTTGTAATCCTGGTTTAATGAAGTTGTTAAGCATTTCGTTTTTTCTTGATTCAGGTTGAATAAACTCTTGATGTTCATTAATATAATCAACTAGCTTATCTTGATATTTAGATAATTTAAAAAAGTACGCTTCTTCAGTTTTTTCTTGAACATCTCTTCCACAATCAGGGCATCTTCCATCAACTAATTGAGATTCTGTCCAAAAAGATTCACAAGGAATACAATAAAGTCCTTTATATTCACCTTTATAAATATCCCCTTTATCATACATTTTCTTGAAAATATGTTGTACAACACTCTCATGATTTTTATCAGTAGTTCTAACAAATCTATCATAAGTTGTATTCATTAAATCCCAAATATCTTTGATTTGAGAGGCAACTCCATCAACATACTCTTGTGGTTCAACAGCAGCTTCCCTAGCTTTTATTTCTATTTTTTCACCATGTTCATCTGTACCAGTTTGAAAATAAACATTATAACCTTCTAATCTTTTATTTCTTGCAATTGCATCAGCTAGTACAATTTCATATGTGTTACCAATATGTGGTTTACTAGATGTATAAGCAATGGCTGTACTTATATAATAATTTCCCTTCATATTATCCCTCCTAATTATCTTCACTATAAATTGTATTATTTAAATAATTATTTATAATTTTTAACGAAATAAAGTTGATATTTTCAGGTAAGCCCTTTACATCAAAAAATTTATAATCAACATGTTCTTCTGTATTACCTAAATCAATATTTCCACTGTGGCTTTTAGCTAATATACCAAAAGTAATAAAATGAGCAAACTCATTTATATCTTCTGTAATTGATATAAGTTCTAAATCAGATACATCTAAATTAACTTCTTGTTTTGTCTTACGAACAGCTGCTTCAAATAGAGTCTCACCATGTTTAACTTTGCCTGCTGGTAATGTCCATGTTCCTTCAAAACGAAATTCACTATCAGCTTTTTTAGCATCTTCATTTCTTAGTATCATTAATACTTGATTTTCATCATTTAGGATTATTACTCCTAATCCAACTCCTGGCATATTCTTCACTCCTTAAAAACAAAAAAAGTCATAAACTAAGGACGGATATTTCCGCGGTACCACCTTAATTCATGACTATTATCATGCACTTAAATCTTAACGCGATATAACGATTTAAACTCCAGACCCATTCGACTAAACTTAAACTTGTTTGCTTTCACCTTACCAAACTCTCTAAAAAGTCTCCCTTTAGCTTCTTTCCTTCTTTGTTTAACACTCATAATATACCATAGTAAATATAATAATTCAAGTTATTTAATTATACTAATTATTTCATTTAATAGACTAACAACATAATAAATAAAATGTTTTTCTAAATTAAGTAATGATAATGAAATATGTATCTTTTTCATTTTATAACTAAATTTAAATTTAGGATTTATATTGTAAGCAATTAAGAATAATTTATCTCCCTGAATACTATTAGATAGATCTTCTGGTAGTTCTATTTCTAGTAAAGTTTCAGTTTGTCTGACTCTATTTATATTTAACTTAGAAGCAAGTTTTTCAAACCACTCTTCATACATATAAATTTCCATTTCATCAGTAACTTTACCAAATCTATCGACTAATTCTTCTTTTACTTCTTCTAAAGATTTTTCATCTTCTATTTTATTTATTAATTGATGGATTTCAATCTTAATACTTTCTTCAGATACATATTCATCACTTATATGATTTTCTACTTCAATTAGAGGATTTCCGTTATCTTCAGTTTCTAGTTCTTCGCCATGTAATCTCTTTATCTCATCATTAATCATTTGAGTATATAATTCTAATCCAACTGAATCAACAAAACCTGCTTGTTCTGCTCCTAATAAGTCTCCAGCTCCTCTTATTGATAAATCACGCATAGCAATCTTGTATCCACTACCCAATTCAGTAAATTCTTTTATAGATTGTAATCTTTTGATCGCCGTATCAGTTAAAACTTTTGCTGGGTTATACATTAAGTAAGCATAAGCAATTTTATCGCTTCTTCCAACTCTTCCTCTTAATTGATATAACTGAGCAAGTCCAAAATTATCGGCATCTAACACTATTAACGTATTAACATTAGGAATATCAATTCCCGTTTCGATAATTGTAGTACATACTAAAACATCATATTTATAATCAACAAAGTCTGTAACTATATTTTCAAGTTCGTTTTTATCCATCTGTCCATGAGCCATAACAATATTTGCTTCAGGAACTAACATTCTTAACTTATCAACCTCATCTTGAATAGACACTACACGGTTATATAAAACAAACACTTGTCCATTTCTGCTAAGTTCTTTTATTATTGCATCTTTAATTAAAAATTCATTTTCTTCAACTACATAGGTTTGAACAGGATATCTGTTAATTGGTGCTGTATCAATTATGGATAAATCTCTTAACCCACTCATAGCCATTTTCAAAGTTCTTGGAATTGGAGTTGCTGATAATGTTAAAACATTAACTTCATTTTTTAGCTCTTTTAGTTTTTCTTTATGAGTAACTCCAAATCTTTGTTCTTCATCTATTACTAATAAACCTAAATTATTAAAGTCAATTTTATCATTTAATAATTTATGCGTACCAATAACAATATCAATTGACCCGTTTTTTAAACCTTCATAAATCTTTTTTACTTCCTTTTGACTAGTAAATCTATTAAGAAGTGAAATATTTATTGGAAACTCCTTGAATCTTTCTAGAGCATTTTGATATTGTTGGCGAGATAGTAAGGTTGTTGGACAAAGATAAGCTACTTGATAACCATTTATTACAGTTTTAAACATTCCTCTAAAAGCTACTTCTGTTTTGCCAAATCCAACATCTCCACATAAAAGTCGATCCATCGGAATACTAGATTTTAAGTCTTTATTGATTTCAGCAATTGATTTAAGTTGATCTTTAGTTTCGTTATATTCAAAATTTGATGCAAAAACTAATTCATCTTCATTATCATCAAATAATGGACCCTTCATATTAGATCTTGCAGCATATAGTTTAATTAGTTCGCCACTAATATCATTGATTCTGTTTCTTACTTTCATTTTAGTTTTAGCCCAAGTTGTAGAATTAAGCTTATTAATCTTAGGTGGTGTTCCATCTTTATCAGAATACTTATAAATTGTTGTTATTTTTTCAACAGGTATATAAACTTTATCATTTCCCAAATAGTTAATGAGAATATAGTCTCTAACCATACCATTCTTTGTAATTGGCTCAATTCCACCATAAATACCTATACCATGTTGAACATGTACGACATAATCACCTTTTTTTATATCATCAAAACTTTTTATTTTTCTTCCAATTTTTAAATTACTTTTATATACTCCAGCCACTTTTAAATCGTCTATATCAAATTCGGATATAACTATATATTTATCAATATCAAAACCTTCATTAATTTTTATATTTAAAATATTAACTTCGTTTTCAACAATAGAACCAACATTTACTTTATCAAATAATTCAGAGATTCTATCAATTTGTTTCTCTTTAGATAAACAAATTATTACTTTTTTTAATTTTTTATGAACATTACAAAAATCTTTTAGTGCTTCATAATCACCTTTAAATTTAATAATATCTTTAGAAGTAAAATTAATTGCATTATCAAGATTATTAATAGTTTCAATCTTTATAAAATCACTTGGCATTATATCTTCATACTTATACATATAATCTATATCATCCAAATGTTTTGATGCATTATAATCTTGAATATCTGATAATATTTTTGTATAACCATTCAATATTTGTTTTTCATCAACATAAAAGATAAAAGGATTATTCATATATTCAAATAAAGAACTGTGCTCATCACTATTTAATTCATCTATTGGTAATATAGTAATGCTATCTATTTCATTAATAGATAATTGAGTTTCTTCATTAAAATATCTTATGGATTCTATTTCATCACCAAATAGTTCTATTCTTATTGGAGATGATTCATCTATTGGAAAAACATCAATAATGTATCCTCTAATTGCGTATTCACCTGTGGATGTTACTAAAGAAGATCTAGTATAACCAAATTCTTCTAGTTTTTTTATAACTTCTTCTCTTTTTAATTCTACACCTTTTTTTATCTCTATTTGAAGTTCTTCAGATTTCTTATAAGATGGCAAATATCTTAAATATCCCATTAAGTTTGTAACTACCATGGATTTCTTATTGTTTTTAATATGTTCTAAAGTTTGTAATCTATTAACCTTTAAATCTGGCGATATAGCTAAAGCAACTGAAGATAAAAAATCATCCATTGGAAAAAGACATACATCATCTGTGTATGTTTTTAATCGTTGAAAGATTTTATTAGAATCATATAAAGAATTAGTAACTATTAAAACATTTCTATCATTATTTCTAAAGTAATTATAATAATATAGAATAGTTAATTCATATGTTAGACCGCAAACTCTCGTATGATTCTCGTACTTAAAAAGTGAAGTAAGAAAATCCATAATATCACCTAATTATATTTATTCATTAAATCATTTATATAATTGTAATCAAAATGTTCAATGATATCGTAAAAATTAGAATAGTTTCCTTCAATAACTTTTAATTCAGATTTGGAAAAAGGCCCTAATACATAATCTTTAGTATCTATACCTTTATTGTTTGATATTCCTATCTTCAAACGTGCAAAAGCATCTGTAGATATAGCATTAATAATATCTTTTATACCATTATGACCACCTGATGAAGAATTGACTTTAATTCTATAATTTCCAACTTCTAAATCCAAATCATCATGAATAACTAAAATATCTTTATAATCTAATTTATAAAAGTTCATAAATGAACAAACACATTTGCCAGATAAATTCATATAAGTTTGAGGTTTTAAAAATATATATTTTTCATCATTAATTTTTGTTTCATAATAAAGTCCATTAAACTTACTAGACCATTTAACATCTCCAAGATAAGAATCTAGAACCATAAAACCAACGTTATGTCTTGTTTTATTATAATCTTTTCCAGGATTTCCTAAACCAACAATTAATTTCATATTATCACCTCTCAAATATGCTTTTGTAACTCTTGTAATCAGATAAAAAAACAGGTTTTTCTATAATAACATAATTTTTACCATTAAAGACACTTTCAATTAAAAATAAACATGCATTTTTATCCTTATCATCATAAACTGGAACAATTCTTTTAACTCCAAAGTTATATTTGTTTAGAGTTGAAATAACATCAGCTATTCTATCTGGTCGATGAACCAAATAAAAATCGCCTTGATTTTGAATTATTTTTGATGCAATTTTAACTAATGATTCTAAATCTATTTTTATTTCATGTCTAGCTATTGCTTTTATTTCATTTTCGTTAATGTAATTAGTCTCATTATTCTTAAAATATGGTGGATTGCAAGTAATAATGTCAAACTTACTATTTTTAAATAAATCTACTATATTATTTATATCAGCATTAATCAGATTTATACATTTGATATCGTTATATTCTAAAGATTTAAGAGCTAAATCATAAATCTCTTTTTGTAGTTCTACTCCTGTGATATTAACAGAGCTTTCAAACTTTTTATGTAATATCATTGGCACCGGTGCATTACCAGTACACAAATCAATTAATTTAGTTTTCCCTTTTTTTATATTAACAAATTCTGCAAGTAGTACAGAATCTATAGAAAATTTAAAATACTCCGAATTTTGATAAATTGAATATCCATAATCAAATAAATCATTTAATTCATTAGATTTCATATTCCTTTTTATCTCCATCAATTAAAATAGTATATTTTTTATTTAAAACATCTAGGCTAACTACTTTGCCTTCACCATCTTTAGTTTTTATAACTTCACCCATTTTAGGTAAATCTTGTCTATGCTCAGTATAAACTTCATCTTCATATGATAAACAACATAATAGTCTGCCACATGCCCCATTGATTTTTGATGGATTTAACGCAATATTTTGGTTTTTAGCCATATTAATACTTATTGTATCTATTCCATTTAAGAATTTTGAACAACAAAGTTCACGACCACATTGACCAATTCCGCCGATTTCTTTGGATTTATCTCTTACACCCATTTGGTGAAGTTCAATTCTAGTTTTATATTTAGCGGCAATATCTTTTACTAAATCCCTAAAATCAATTCTAGAATCAGCAATAAAGTTAAATGTTAATTGTTTCTTATCTAGAGTAAAAGATGCGTCTAAAAGTCTCATATCTAAATTCATTTCTTCTGCAATCTTTTTTGCATAAGCCAATGCTTCTGTTGCTTCTTTTAAGTTTTTCATATATTTGTTATAGTCTTCTTTAGTCGATATTCTTAAAACTGTCTTCATTGAATCCATATCAAGATTTTTAATTCCCGTGATATTTGTTTCGACAACTTTAGCGTATTGTTCGCCTTTTTCAGTATCAACTACAACAGTAAGATCTTTTTTTAATTCAAATTCATCATTTCTAAAATAATAGATTTTTCCAAAATCTTTAAATTTAACACCACATATATTACTCATAATTATTACTCCCATAAAACAAAAAATTTATTTATTATTAATTCCTTATTAACATTAAAATTAAGGTCATTGATTATATTATCTAATATTTTTATTCTTTTTACAATAATAGATAAATCATTTGTTGAAATAGATTCTAAAATACTATTTACATATTCTAAATCATTATAAAGACATAATTGAATATTTTCATATTTTAATACGTAAAATTTTTTAATTAATTTAAATAAAAGATCAATCTCAGTTCTTTCTTTTTGTGATATATTTTTAGATTCGGCCATTAGTAGATACTTAGGACTGTCATTAAGAAGGCCTGTTAATTTAAGTGCTTCATTAAAACATTCTGAATACTCATTTTCATTTATCTCCAATAAATCTAATATTGAATTGCTGCCATATTTGTAATTATATAATTCGCATCTACTTTTTATAGTAGGTAGAATTCCGCCAACTTTATCTGTTATAAAAAAACCAATTATATCACCTTCAGGTTCTTCTAAGAATTTTAACAGCTTATTAGCCGATGAAGCATTCATCTTATCTGCTTCACAAATAATATAAGATGAATATTTAGAAATAAAAGGTTTTGTTGAAAATGACTTTATAATATTTAATATTTGATCGGTTTTTATTTCTTTACCATCAGGTTTTTCTATAATTAAATCAGGATTTGTCAAATCATCTATACTTTTACAAATACTGCAATCATTGCATCCATCGTTTTTACAATTAATGCTTTTTATTATAAAAAGAGCATCTTTTAAACAAGATTCAATATTATTTGTTGAAAGCAAAAAAGCATGAGAATTATTATTCTCATGGAAAGAATTAATAATTAAATTGTTAATTTCATCTGTCTTCATATATCACCTGTATTTTAAAACAAGAAGTGCAATTAAAACAATCCCTGGAAACCCAAAAACAGTATAAATAATAATTGAAAAACAATTAATTGGCAGGATGATTCCAAATTTAATAAGAATATAATCAAGAGTGTATATAGTCAATGTAGAAACTATAAATCTTTTAAGATATTTCTTTAATTGAAACACATTTTTTCACCAATTAATTATATTATTAATATATATCAATTATGAAATCTCTTTTCTATCTAATAGTGCTCTATCAAGAGTAATTGAATCTAAATAGTCAATGTCTACTCCCATAGGAAGACCATAAGATAATCTAGATACTTTAATATTTTTATCTTCAAATATTTTTTTAATATATAAAGTAGTTGTTTCACCTTCAATAGATGGCTTCAATGCGAGAATAATTTCAGCATTTTCTTCATTTCCTTTAAGTCTATCAAGTAGCGAATGAACATTTATATCTTCTGGAAAAACACCATCAATTGGAGATATAAGACCATCTAAAACATGATAAACCCCATCAAAAGAACGAGATTTTTCAAACATTATAACATTTCTATAATCTTCAACTACACATATAACATTTTTCTTTCTACTTGTATCAGAACAGATATCGCAAATATCTTTATCAGTTAAATGGCCACAAATAGAACATCTAACTATTTTCTTTTTCATTTCTTTAATCTTAGTTACAAAATCATCAAGCTCACTATCATCAAGTTCCAAAACAGAAAGAGCATATCTTTCTGCACTTTTATCACCTACTCCAGGTAATTTTTTAAATGCTGATTTTCCTTCTTCAAATACTGCAGGATACATTACATCAATCCGCCTAATTGTTCAGCATATGGTCCCATTTTTGCTTTAAGATCAGCATTAATCTTTTTAATAGCATCATCATGAGCTATTTTTATCATATCTTGTAACATTTCAATATCTTCTTTGTCCAATGAATTTATATTTTTAAAATTTACTGACTTCAATGTTTTATCACCCATTAAAACAACTTTAACAAGTTGACTTTCACCAGTATATTCTGTTGATTTTAATTCATTTTGTTTTTTCTCCATATCTTTTTGCATTCTTTGAGCTTGTTGCATTAATGCTTGCATGTTCATATATCATCTCTCCTAATCTATTTTAACTTTTTCTTCTCCAAATACATCTTCAGCAAGTTTAACCGAATTTGCATCTGAAACTATAAACTCGTCTTCACTAAGAATATCATATTTTTTTGTCTTATCATAATCTTTCATAAATAATTCCCAATCATTCTTTGAAATAAATACAAATTTATAATCTGAGCCATTATTTGATAAAAATTTGTTTTCTAATTCGTATAACTTAGAATTAGCAAGAATCTTAATACTTTCAGACTTTGTTAAAAAAATTACATACTTATCACTCACAACCTGAGGTATTGCTTTAGAAACAATATTTAATAAATCAACTATATTTTCACTTTTTAAATTATTTATAAAATCTTTCCATATTTCACTAAAAGACACTTTAAATTCCTTAGTACAGTTTACAAAAGTATTATTTATTCTAACTTTTATAAACTCTTCAGAAATCAAGTACTTTTGGGAATTTTTATTATCATTTAACATATTGTTTACATCAATTTTAGTGTCAACTCCAATTATTTCCCGGGAAATAATTTGATTAATATCTCTATTGGAAATTTGATTTTCTTCATCATTAATAAATGTAATCAATTCTAATTCCAAAAGTAGATATCCATTTGAGTTTTTTCCTATCTTACTGTATAGTTCATTCAAACTTTCAATTATTTTCTTTAATTGATTAAATGCCGCAGAAGAAATATTAGCTTTTTTCATGTTAATTGCCTTATCGATAAAATTATCTAGTATTTTATCTAAGAAAACCTTTATATCAATACCAGTATCCTTAATTTTTCTAAGTAATAATACAAGTCCATCAATATCATTTTTAATTATGAATGTATAAAGGAGATCCAGTTCTTCAGAAGTTACAGTACCAAAATTAGATTTCAAAACATCAATGGAAATATTATCAGTGACCTTTGATAATTGGTCTAAGATACTTAGGGCATCTCGCATACAACCTTCGCTTAAATAAGATATTTCCGTTAATGACGCATCATCATACTTTATATTTTCTGAATCACATATCTTTTTTAAGTTATCAAAAATTAATGATCTATCAATTCTTTGAAAATCAAAACGTTGGCATCTAGACAAAACAGTTATTGGTACACTTTGAATTTCCGTTGTAGCTAAAATAAATATAACATTAGCAGGAGGTTCCTCAAGTGTTTTTAATAAAGCATTCCAAGCTTGATTTGAAAGCATATGAACTTCGTCAATTATATATATTTTATATTTGCTATTAGTTGGTGCAATAGCTACATTATCGACGATTTCTCTAATATCAACTACGCTATTATTACTGGCAGCATCCATCTCAATTACATCAGGAGATGTATTAAAATTAATACAATTATTACATTCTCCGCAAGGAATACCTGAATTTTGATTTATACAATTCAATGTTCTAGAAAATATTTTCGCTGTACTTGTCTTACCTGTACCTCTAGGGCCAGTAAATATATATGCATGAGCTATTTTATTGTTAATAATTGAATTTTTTAAAATATTTTTTATATGATCTTGACCTACTAAATCGTCAAATGTTGTAGGTCTATATTTTCTATACAAAACCCTGTAATCCATTACGTATCACCTGTAATAATTATACCATAACAATGCTACCTTTTACATTTTAATTTAAAGAATTTTGATAATAATTCTCTATATTTTTTTTGTTGAAAACTATAATCTTTTTCACTTACTTTTTTAAAATTTGTTTTGGCATACTCTTTTTTATAATTATACTTATCTATCAAATAATAAACATTTGCAATTCTTGATTGTTTTATTACTTCCTTACACATGCTACATGGTTCTAAATTTACATATATATCACAATCATTTAATCTCCAGTCCCCTATTTTTTTTGCAGCCTTTTTTATAGCAATTATCTCTGCATGACTAGTAATATCGTGATTTCTAGTTCTTTTATTATATGCTTTGGCGATTATTTTGTTGTTGAAAACTACAATTGCACCTACTGGTACTTCATTACGTTTATACGCTTTATTAGCTAATTTTAATAAAACATCAAAATAACAATTCATTATTAATCACCTCATAAAAAAAGCGCACACAAACAGAGGATAATATGGCTGCTATCTTCCGATCCTGACCAGGTTATAACATATTTGTTGCGCAAATGTATTATAACATAATCACGAAAAAAGGAAAAACATTTATTTAATATTCAACAATGTTTCACGTGAAACATTGTTTTAGTTACAAAATATATTATTTATTCTTGATATTTATTGAGACCACCATTTTTTTAAGTGTTACTTTATTTTTATATATGTTTCACGTGAAACATATATAAAAAAATTTAAAAATATAGTAATAATTAATATAAAATAATAAATTTTGCTTTTAAAACTTTTAATTATTATGTTTACGAACACAAATGTTTCACGTGAAACATTTGCTATTGCTCATATATTATTAGAAAAAACCATATATATCAATACTCTAAAAATTATTTTATTCAATGTTTCACGTGAAACATTGAATAAAAAAAGAAACTGATTATTCCTCAGTTTCTTGAATTTCGTCTTCTTCCTCAGATTCGTCGAATTTGTCTACTAAACTAACAGTCGAAACATATTGATTATCTTTAAGGTTAATAAGTTTAACTCCTTGAGTAACTCTACCTAACTGTGAAATTTGATCAATTGGTAAACGTATTAACATGCCTGAATCTGTAATAATCATTAAATCTATTTCATTGTTAACAACTTTATGTGCTACTAATGCACCATTTTTGTCTGTTACACTTAAGGCTTTAACACCTTTGCTTCCACGTTTAGTCATTCTGTATTCACTAACAAATGTTTTCTTACCAAATCCATTCTTAGTAACTACTAGGATATTATCGTCTTCTTTACCAATTTCCATTCCCGTACAATAGCCAGAGTCAAGGTTAATTCCTTTAACTCCTGAGGCTGTTCTACCCATAGGTCTAACCTCATTTTCATCAAATACTACCATTCTACCAGTAGAACTTCCAAGAATAACTTTTGAACTTCCATCTGTTAGTTTAACATCAAGTAACTCATCGTTTTCTTTTAGAGTTATAGCTATTTTACCGCTTACTCTTATATTTGCAAATTCATCTACTAGTGTACGTTTTACAATACCATTTTTAGTAGCAAATATTAAATATTTACCTTCAGAATCTTTATTGTAAGCAACAATTGAATTAATTCTTTCATCTTTTTCAATTTGTAAAAGATTAATAATTGGTAATCCTTTTGCTTGTCTAGAGTATTCAGGAATTTCATAACCCTTAATACGATATACTTTACCTTTATTTGTAAAGAATGTTACATAGTCATGAGTCGAACAGTTAACTAAATGTTTAACATAATCTTCTTCATTAGTAGACATACCTTTAACTCCGACTCCTCCACGATGTTGAGATTTAAATGTGTCAGATATACACCTTTTAATGTATCCTTTATCAGTTATACTAATCATTATATCTTCTTCAGGTATTAATGATTCATCATCAATGAAGTCTACAGCTGTCATATCGATGTATGTACGACGTTCATCAGCATATCTATCTTTAATTTCTGATAATTCTTCTTTAATTATATTAAGAACTAATTGATCGTTAGCCAAAATTGCTTTATATTCTTCAATTTTCTTTAATAATTCTTCTAATTCATTAAGAATCTTGTCTTTTTCAAGACCAGTAAGTCTTCTTAAACGCATTTCTAGTATTGCTTCTGTTTGAATATCTGTTAATCCGAATCTTTCAGATAGCGTTTGTTTAGCTTCTTCATCACTGTCAGATCCTCTAATTATCTTAACCACTTCGTCAATGTTTTCTAGTGCAATTCTATAACCATTTAAGATGTGTACACGTTCTTCTGCTCTTCCTAAATCATATTTGGTTCTTCTAATAATGATTTCTTTTTGGAACTCAATATATTTAGCAATAATCTCTTTAAGACCTAAAGTTCTAGGTTTTTGTTGATCTAACATTAAGAAATTAATACTGAAATTAGATTGTAATGTTGTTTGTTTATATAAATTGTTTAAAACTACATTAGCATTTGCATCTTTCTTAAGTGTAATTACTATTTTTACACCATTTTCTAAGTTAGTTTCTTCATGTAAATCCGCTATTCCATCAATAAGTTTATCTCTAACAAGTTCAGCAATTCTTTGTTGGAACATCTTTTTATTTACCATATAAGGTAATTCTGTTATTACTATCAATTGATGTCCATTGCTTTCTTCTATTGCAACTTTACCACGAAGTGTAATAGTTCCTTTTCCTGTTTCATAAGCTTTTCTTATACCTGAATTACCAAGTATAACAGCTCCTGTTGGAAAATCTGGTCCTTTTACATAATTCATTAACTCTTCAGTAGTTATATCTTGGTTGTCAATATATGCAATACATCCATCAATTGTTTCACCTAAGTTATGTGGAGGAATGTTTGTAGCCATACCTACGGCAATTCCAATTGTTCCATTAACTAAAATATTTGGAAATCTTGAAGGAATTACTGATGGTTCTGTTGTTGTATCATCAAAATTTGGTACAAAATCAACTGTTTCCTTTTTAATATCTCTTAGTAATTCTAAAGATAATTTAGATAGACGAGCTTCTGTATAACGCATTGCTGCTGCTCCATCGCCATCCATTGAACCGAAATTACCATGTCCTTCAATTAATACATTTCTATATGAGAATGGTTGAGCCATACGTACCATTGCATCATATATTGCAACATCTCCGTGTGGATGATAATTACCCATAACCTCTCCAACCGTTTTAGCTGATTTTCTAAAAGGTTTATCAGGTGTATAACCATTTTCATACATCGAATATAAAATTCTTCTGTGAACAGGTTTTAAACCATCTCTAAGGTCAGGTAAAGCACGAGCAACAATTACACTCATTGAATAATCTAAAAATGATTCTTTAATTTCAGTAACAATATTCTTTTGTACTATATTTCCTGTATTTGCCATTCTTCACCCTCCTAAACATCTAGATTTTCTACATAATGAGCATTTTCTACGATAAAATCTCTTCTTGGCTCTACATTATCACTCATTAGCAATTCAAATGCTGCATCAGCTGCCATTGCATCATCAACAGTTATTTGTTTTAAAGTTCTCTTTTCTGGACTCATTGTTGTTTCTCTTAATTCAATAGCGTCCATTTCTCCTAAACCTTTAAATCTACTAATTTCTTTTTTTGTATTTTCTGGTATTTCTGCTAATATTTGATTTAATTCATCATCTGTCATTGCTAGCTTTTGATTTTTTCCATATGTAACTTTGTATAAAGGGGGAGTTGCTGCATAAACATATCCTCCTTCAACCACAGGTTTAAAGAAACGATAGAATAATGTTAATAATAATGTTCTAATATGTGCTCCATCAACATCGGCATCGGTCATTATTATTATTTTATGATATCTTAATTTTTCAATATCAAATTCGTCGCCAATTCCTGTACCAAAAGCAGTTATCATACTTCTAATTTCTTCATTAGCTAAAGCTCTATCTAAACGTGCTTTTTCGACATTTAATATTTTTCCACGAAGAGGAAGAATTGCTTGAGTCATAAAGTCTCTTCCATCTTTTGCAGAACCACCTGCCGAATCACCTTCGACAATAAATATTTCACATTCACTTGGATCTTTACTCTTACAATCAGTAAGTTTACCCATGAAGTTAATATTATCTAATCCGCCTTTTCTTCTAGTTAATTCACGTGCTTTTTTAGCAGCTAATCTAGCTCTAGCAGCTGTAGTACACTTTTCAACTATTAATCTAGCTTCATTAGGATTTTCCATAAGGAATCTTTCAAATCCTTCATTAAATAGGTCTGAAGCAATCTTTCTTACTTCACTGTTACCTAATTTAGTCTTTGTTTGACCTTCAAATTGAGGATTTGGGTGTTTACAAGAAATAATCATTGTAACACCTTCTCTAACATCATCGCCAGTTAAGGCTTCATCATTATCTTTTAATAATTTATTATTACGTGCATAATTGTTAATTACTCTTGTTAAGGCATTTTTTACACCGTCTTCATGTGTTCCACCTTCAACAGTATGAATATTGTTAGTAAATGAATAAATATTTGAATTATATCCATCATTATATTGCATTGCAACTTCAACAATAATACCTTCTTGTTCTCCTTCAACATAAATTACATTTTCATGTAAAGGCGTCTTATTTTTATTAAGCATTTGTACATACTCAATTATTCCGCCTAAATAATGATAAGTTGCATTCTTTTCATCTTCTCTTTCATCTCTTAAGAAAATTTTTAGTCCTTTATTTAAGAATGCTATTTCTCTTAATCTTTGTTCTAATGTTTCATAACTATACACAGTAGTTTCTTGAAAAATTTCTGGATCAGCTTTAAATCTTACTTCGGTTCCTGTGTTATTCTCATCACACTCACCTATAATTTCTAGTTTTCCAGTAGGTTTTCCGCCATTTTCAAATCTTAAAAAATGAATTTTACCTTCTCTAAATACTTTAACTTCAACCCAGGAAGATAAAGCGTTTACTACAGATGCACCAACTCCATGAAGTCCACCACTAACCTTGTAGCCTCCACCACCGAATTTACCACCAGCATGTAATACAGTAAATATTGTTTCAATAGTTGATAAACCAGTTTTTTCATTAATACCTGTTGGCATTCCTCTACCGTTATCTCTAACTTTTATTATATTTCCTTTTTCAATAGTTACTTGAATTTCTGTACAATACCCAGCTAAAGCTTCATCAACTGCGTTATCAACAATTTCCCATACTAAATGATGTAGACCTCTTTCACTAGTTGTACCTATATACATACCTGGTCTTTTTCTAACAGCTTCTAGTCCTTCCAATACTTGAATTGCACTATCGTTATATTCATTTTTCATAACATTCCTCCTCAACTTTACCATTTATAACATTAAAAATCTTACTATTTTCTTTCAATTTATTTGCTACTTTATCTAATTCTGTAGTTGTAACAAAGGTTTGAATCTCATCACTTATAAAATCTAAAATATTATTAATTTTCTCTTCATCTAACTCACTAAATAAATCATCTAAAATCAATATAGGAACAACCCCTTTTTTATCCTTAAATATCTCAATTTCTCCCATTTTTAAGGAAATAATGGCATTTTTTTGTTCACCCTCAGAACCATAATCTTTTAAACTAAAATTATTTAAAGAAAAATCATAGTCATCTCGATGAATTCCTATATTTGTCTTTCCTAAAACTATATCTCTATCTTTTTCTTTTTTATAAATGTTTTTCAAATCCTCTTTAGATTTTCCAGTATAATTAGAATTATATTTTAATTCTAATCCTTCTTTTCCAGCAATTTTTAAATAATTTTTACTTATATAGACATTTAAATCATTTATAAAATTTTGTCGATAATCATTCACTTTTAAACCTAATTCTATTAATTGATCAGTTAAAATATCTAAATAATCTAAAGAAGCATTACCATTTAAATACATAGTTTTAAGATAAGAATTTCTTTGCTTTAGAACTTTATTGTAGTAAGTTAATATTTTTAAATAATCATTAGATAACTGTGATAATTCAATATTTATTAACTTTCTTCTAGTATTAGGTGTATCTTTTATTAATTTTAAATCTTCAGAAGTAAATAAAACTATATTAATATTAGATAAGTAATAAGCTAATTTTTCTATATTAGTATTATTAATTTTAACTTTCTTCAAATTATTTTTAATAATAACCTTATAATTATCTTTATTTTTATCCTCTATTGTTCCTTCAATTCTCGTAAGATCAGTATTATTTTTAATAACTACTTCTTCTTTTGAACCTCTAAAAGATTTAGTAAATGCTAAAACATATATGGCTTCAACTATATTAGTTTTACCCATTCCATTTTTACCAATAATTATATTTTTTGATGGATTAAATGAAAGTTCTAATTTTTCATAATTTCTAAAATTTAGTAACTTTAAATTTAAAATTTTCATTTTAACCCCCTTAATTTCAATTTTAAGTGATTTTATATAATTATAGGTACACCTATACCACATAATAATTATATCACAAAATAGATATATAAAAAAGATTTTTATAAAAAAGAACATTATTTTTTTCTTAAATAATGTTCTAATTTTGTGGATCTTAAAATTTGATTATTTATTATATTTAAACTAACATTAAAATCTATTAATATTCCGTTAGTAAATTCTATTACAGTAACCTTTTTTAACTTATTATAATGTACTTTACTTATATTAGATAAATTAACCCATGCTACCTCTTTTAATCGGGTAGAGCAAGTTGGAAAGAATATTAAATTTTCTTTTTCACTTATTAAAATAGGACACTTATAATTACTACCAACTAATTTTTCCGCACTTTTTTGTCTTCCATCAATTGTACTGCCATTTTTAATACAATTAATATTAACGATAACATTTGGTCTTTTATTTATAATGAATATTTCATCAGCTTCATAAACTATAGATTTATTATTATCGCATGGAATTATCGCTAAAGTCTTAGAATTAATAGTATAATCCACCAAATTTCACCTCCTGACGAGGTATTACCTTAACAAACAATTAGTATAAAATTTGTCGAAAAAAAAAGGAGTTTTCTCCTTTTAATAAGTTTTTATAGGTAAAACTAGTTGTATTAATGATTCATCTGATACAGACTTAATAACAATTGGTTTTGAATCACTATTCATACAAATAATTATATCTTCATCATCTATAGTTCTTAAAGCATCCATCATATACTTAGCACTAAATGATATCGAAATATCATCCATAATATTTCTATCAACTGTAATTCTATTTTCAGCTTTTCCAATTTCTGATGCATATGAAGTAATAATAAGTTCATTATTATTAGCATCCATTTTTACAATATTCTTTTCTTTACTTTGTGTTAATAATGATGCACCATCTATAGCATTAAAGTAATCATTTAATTTAACAGATATAATATGTTCAAATTCTGCTGGAATAAAATTAGCTGTATTTGGATAAGTTCCATTTAATAAATTTGATTGAAAAATAATATTTTCATATTTAAACATAATTTTATTATCAAATATATGAATTTCAACATTTTTATTTTCTTCGCTCATTATTTTATCCAATTCATTAATATTTTTCCCAGGAATCACAATATCAACAACATCTTCATAAACATCAGTTAAATTAATTGTCTTTTTAGCTAAACGATAAGAATCTGTTGCTGTACATTCTAATAAATTACCATTAACTTTTATATTTATACCAGTAAGCAATGGTCTTGATTCTTGAGTTGATACTGCAAATATAGTTTGTCTTATCATTTTCTTTAAATCACCTGATTTAAGTTCAATAAAATGTTCGTTATCTTTTAAATCTATTTGTGGATAATCTAAACTATTTAAACAATTTAAATTATATTGACTAGTTTCTGTATAAATTAGTATTTTTAATCCATCAATTACTTCAAAATTAATAACATCACTAGGCATCTTTTTAATGATTTCTAGTATATATTTACTTTGAATAATTATTTCTCCTTCAATTTCAATTTTTTCAATTTTATCTTTAGGTATAAAAGATTTAATTGTTAGATCAGAATCACTTGCAGTTAATGATAATCCATCTTTACTTAATTCAAATTTAATTCCATTTAATATTGGAATAATATTTCTTGTTGATATAGCCTTACTAACATTTGTTAATTGTTCTAAAATAATATTTTTCTTAATTGAAAATTTCATTTTTTTCCTTCTTTCTTTTTTTATTTATTTTATATAATTATTATTATTAGGGTTGATAAAGTTGAAAACTATTATTTATTCCTTAATTATAGTGTTTTGAACAGAAAAGTTATTAATTTTTATTGTTTAAAACTTACTATTTATTAACATTAATTAACTATTCTATCTTTAATTTCTTTAATTTGTTTTCTTAAATCTTCATTTTTATTATATTCTTCATTTATTTTATCACAAGCATGTATTACAGTAGCATGATCGCGATTAAATTCTAATCCAATTCTTTCAATTGTTTCTTCTGTAGTCATCTTACATAAATACATAGCAACTTGTCTTGCATGATTTATATTTGCTGTTCTTTTTTTGCTTTTTAAATTTTCTACAGTTAAATCATAATATTCAGCAATAGCTTTTTGAATTTTGCCTATATTATTAGTTATATATAATGAATTACCAAAATAATCTTTTAAAGCATCTTGTGCAAATTCTAAATTAATTTCTTTAGGAGAATACATTGCTGTAACAGCATATAATCTATTAATAGCGCCCTCAAGATGTCTAACATCACTTTCAGAATTATTTGCCATATATTCTAATACTTCAGGTTTTATAAATTGAGATACTTCATGACCGGCAATTTTATTTTTTATAATTTTTAATCTTAATTCATAATCGGGTGGGGTAATATTTACTGTAATTCCCCAAGAAAATCTAGTTTTTAAACGATCTTCTAATACCTGTAAATCATCCGGCGATCTATCAGAACTTATTATTATTTGTTTTTTTCCTTCATGTAATGAATTAAAAGTATTAAAGAATTCATCTTGAGTTTTAGTAGCTCCTCCAAAAAATTGAATATCATCAATAATCAATACATCGATATTGCGATATTTATTTTTGAATTTTTCTTCAAGTTCGTATTTATCTTCATCTGTTTTATATCTTCTAGTAAAATCTTCAACAAATGTTTCACTTGTAACATATAAAACTGATTTTTCTGAATTATCTTTAATATAATTACCAATAGCATGCATCAAATGTGTTTTACCAAGACCACTTTTACCATATATAAATAGGGGATTATAAAGTTTCCCTGGCTGTTCAGCTACAGATAATCCTACAGTTGCTGCTAATCTGTTTGTATCGCCAATCACAAAATTATCAAAAGTATAACTCGGATTTAAATTTGAATTATTTTCCTTAAATTTAGGAATATCGACTTTTTCTTCAATAATTACTGGTTCATCTTGTACTACTTCATCAGGAGTAACTATTTCATATGAATAAGCTTCATCAGAACAATTAGCAATAGCTTCTTCAATAACATCATCATAATAAGATAGAAGATGTTGTTTAATATAATTAGAATTAACTTTTATTATTAAAGTACCATTTTCTATATTAGTTAATTCTGTATCTTTGAACCAGATATTAAATGAAATATTAGATACTTTTGAATAAATATAATCAAGACATTTTTTCCAAAAATTTTCCTTGTCCATTTAACCACCCTGTTCTAGTCTAATTTCTAATTAAATTTTATAACTTTTTTGTCGAAAAAGTAAAGAAAAATGTCGTAATAAAAACTATCAACAGACTTTTCGACAATTTTTTCAACAATTTATACACTATAATATAATGGATTAAATGAGTTTTCAACATTTTCAACAAATTTTTAAAAATTTATTTCAACAAGTTATAAAAAGTTTTAAACATTAAACGTTGATATTGTTGAAAAGTGTATTAATAACCTATTTTATAAGGAAAAGTAGGGAATAGTTATTGACTTATAAATTTTAATATAATATAATAACCTTGCTTTGAGATGTGGAGGTGGAGCATTTATGAAGAGAACTTTTCAACCAAATAATCGTAAAAAGGCAAAGAAACATGGATTCTTCGCTCGTAAAAATACAAAAATTTTAAAAACTAGAAGAGCTAAAGGACGTAAAGTACTTTGTAAGTAATCTAAGCCACTTTGTGGCTTTTTATTCTATTTGGAGGATTTTTATGAAAAAATATGAAGTAGTTAAAGAACATAAAGACTTTGATGAAATAATAGAAAAAGGCAAATATATAAAAAGTAAAAATTTTGTTATATATAATAAGGATAGTAAAAATGATTTTCCAAGATTTGGAATTGCAGTTGGAAAAAAAGTCGGAAATGCCGTAACTAGAAATAAATTAAAAAGACAATTTAGAATGTTATTAACTACAAATAAAAATCTGTTTTCAAATAATAAAGATTATATTATAATAGTGAAGAGAAGTTCATTAATGTCTAGTTATCAAGACTTAGACATAGAATTAAAAAAAATAATGGAAAATAGGTGATACAATGAAAAAGAAAATAGTAGTTGTATTTGCTATCATTTTATTAACATTAACTGGATGTACCAAATCTTTAATGGATGATGATAATAAAAGAGTAGTAAATGAAAGCACAGGTCAAAGTTTAACAGCCAATATTTTATGTTTGCCTGAAAATGAGAGTTTATTAGATGAATATAAAAAATATGAAAAAAATATGGCTATAAAACTTGAAGATTTACCAAAATGTACTAACATGAAAGTATATGAAAAGAAATCCTATAGTGGACTATGGGTTGGATTATTTGTAAGACCACTTGCGTGGTGTATTATTAGATTAGGTAAATTATTTGGCAATTATGGTTTATCTGTAATGTTAATTGGTTTATTGATAAGATTATTAATGATGCCAGTAAGTGCTAAAACAGCTAAACAACAAGAAAATATGAAGAAAATTCAACCAGAAATGGAAAGAATAGAAAAAAAATATGCTAATAAAAATGATCAGGAGTCAATGATGAAAAAAAGCCAAGAAACATTAGCTTTATATCAAAAATATAATATAAATCCAATGAGTAGTTGCTTAGTATCATTTATTCAATTACCTTTATTCTTTGCTTTCCTAGAAGCTATTAATCGTGTACCAGCAATATTTGAAAATTCTTTCTGGAAATTTCAATTAGGTACAACACCATTAGTTGGATTAAAAGACGGAAATTATTTCTATATAATTTTAATCGTACTTATCCTATTATTTACTGCATTATCATTTAGATATAGCATGAGTTCAATGAGTAGTTCTCCAGAACAAGTAAAACAAACAAAATATATGTTAATATTTATGACAGTATTTATTGGAGTAGCATCATTCCAACTACCATCTGCAATCGCGCTATACTGGGTAGTAACAAATGCATTTAATGTAGTCCAAATGGTATTATTAAAGAAGAGAGGTTAGTATATGAAAATAGAAGTATTTGAAGGAAAAGAAGAAAAAGAGGTTTTAGCTGAGGCATTAACTAAATTAAATAAAAGTGAAGATGAAGTTATGTACTATGTAACAAAATCTAAAGCTGGTCTTTTAAAAAAAGAAGTAGTTTCAGTTCATATTGCTACCTATGAAGATATAATAAGTTTTATTAAAGAATATTTAGCATCTTTAACAAAAGATATGGGACTTGAAGTTTCTTTTGAATCAATGATTAGAGAAAAACAAATAACTATAAAAATGTATTCAGACAATAATAACATTTTAATTGGAAGAAATGGACAAACTCTTCAAGCATTAACAACTGTAGTTAAACAAGTAGTATATAATAATATTAATAATTATCCTTATTTAATATTAGATGTTGAAAACTATAAGGAAAAGAAAATTAAATATTTAGAAAGATTAGCTAAGAATATTGCTAGAGAAGTAGCACAAACAAAAAATCCTGTTGAATTAGAAAATATGAATTCTTATGAAAGAAGAGTAATTCATAATATATTAACAGATAATACAAAAGTTTATACTGAAAGTGTTGGAGAAGAACCAAATAGACACGTAGTAATAAAACCAAAAGAGGATTAAACCTCTTTTTTTATTGAAAAATGTGATATAATACGACAAACGGAGGGGTAATATGACTGATAATATATGTGCAATATCAACCGCATTAGGAGCAGGGGCAATCTCTATTGTTAGATGTTCTGGTCAAGATGTGGTTGAAATAGTAAATAAATTATTTAAAGGTAATGACTTAACTAAAGTTCAATCTCATACTATTAATTATGGTTTTATTGTAGATAAAGAAGAAGTAATTGATGAAGTATTAGTATCAGTTATGTTAGAACCTAATACTTTTACTTGTGAAAATATTGTTGAAATAAATTGTCATGGTGGAATAGCAACAACTAATAAAGTTTTGGAATTATTACTAACTAATGGCTGTCGTTTAGCAGAACCAGGGGAATTTACTAAAAGAGCATTTTTAAATGGTCGTATTGATCTAGTGGAAGCAGAAGGAGTAAATGATTTAATTTTTGCCGAAACTGAAGAATCAAGAAAATTTGCCATCAATAGGGTAGAAGGCAACTTATCTAATCTAATCAAGAAATTAAGGGAATCTTTAGTATCTATGCGTGCAGAATTTGAAGTTAACTTTGATTATCCCGAAGAAAGCGATGCTCCAGAAGTAACACATAAAATGGTTATTGAAGAATTAACTAAGATTAAAACAAAACTTGAAGATTTACTTAATACTAGTAAAGATGGTGAAATAATAAAAAATGGTATTAATATAGCTATTATTGGACGACCAAATGTTGGGAAAAGTAGTATATTAAATCATTTACTAGATCAAGAAAAAGCAATTGTAACTAACATAGCAGGAACAACAAGAGATATAGTTGAAGGAACTATCACACTTGATGGTATTAAAGTTAATTTAATTGATACAGCAGGAATAAGAGATACTGAAGACATTGTTGAAAAAATAGGTGTAGATAAAAGTATTAATTTCTTCAATAAAGCTGATTTAGTAATATATGTTTTAAATAATAATGAAGAAATATATGAAAAAGAATTAAGTTTAATTAATGATAATTCTGTTGAAAAAATTATCTTTATTAACAAAAATGATTTAGAATCTAATATAGATATTACAAAGCTTCAGAATCAAAATATAATTTACGGCAATACAGTTACCGAAAAAGGTTTAGATAATTTAAAAGAAGAAATAAAAAGATTATTTAATTTTGATAAATTAAAGAGTAATAATTATAATTTGCTTGCAAATGCAAGACAAACAGCATTAGTAAAAAAAGCAATTAACGCTATTAATAATGCAGTGGAAAGTACAAAAAATGAAGTACCTTTAGAGATGATTGCTGTTGATATAGATGATGCTTTCAACTCGTTAGGCGAAATTATAGGTGAAACTTACAAAGATGAATTACTAGATGAATTATTTTCAAAATTTTGTTTAGGGAAGTGATATTATGTTAGAAAATATTAGTAAAGTACATTATAAAATACTAGAATTCTTACCATTTGTAGATTATATAAAATCATTAGATAACTTTAAATGTACACTAATTTCTGATGAAGAAAAATATGATTGGAGAACTATAGAATATCAAATTGAAAATGAGTTTATAAAAATTTTAATATTAAAAGATAAAGAAAAAGAATGGGTTGGTGTTTATAGATCTAATAGCCAAAAAGTATGTTATGAACAAATAGATTTTTTAATATATACTGAAGAGAATAGAAAATATAATGGTCTAGAATACAATAATGTTATTAGGTATTCTGCTCATTTTGATGATGAAAAATATTCAAAATTAGTAACTTCAGCATTCACATATTTAGACAATGAATATTTAACAGGATGGAGACAAAAAAGAAAAATAGCAATAGAAGATTTATCTAAGATTATAACAGATGAAATGAATTTATCTGAATTAATAATGAGAGCAGAACAAAAATTATTAGATTTCTATGAAGCAATTAATTTAGAAGAAGGAGAAGTACATAAATTAGTACTAGGATATGACGAATAAACAAAGGAAGTGATTATATGAATTATGACGTTATAGTTGTTGGAGGCGGGCATGCTGGATGCGAAGCTGCTCATGCATCAGCAATGCAAGGAGTAAAAACAGCGTTAATAACTTCAAATATAAAGAATATAGCAGATATGCCATGTAATCCTTCTATTGGAGGAACAGCAAAAGGTATTGTTGTAAGAGAAATTGACGCTTTAGGCGGCCTTATGGGACGTGTAGCAGATATATCTCATTTACAAATAAAAATGCTTAATTCCGGAAAAGGACCAGCAGTAAAAAGTTTAAGAGCTCAAGGCGATAAAATAATTTATCCGCAAAATATGGTTAAAGAATTAAAGAGTCTTGAAAATCTAACAATTATCGAAGCAATGGTTGAAGATTTAATAGTAGAAAATAATGAAATAAAAGGCATTATAACACAAGATAATATTTCTTATTTTTGTGATTCATTAATTTTAACAACTGGAACTTATTTAAAATCAAAAATTCTTGTAGGTTCAACAAATAAAGAAGAAGGTCCTCATGGAGAAACTTCATCAAAACATTTAAGTGATAAATTAAAAAATCTTGGATTCGAAATTCAAAGACTAAAAACAGGAACACCGCCTAGACTTAATCCGGAGACAGTTGATTTTTCTAAATTAAAAGAAGAATGTGGTGATCAAACTCCTTGGACATTTTCTTTTGATTTAGAACCTCAATATGATGTAGAAAACCAAGAAAAATGTTATTTAGTTTATACAAATGAAAATACTCATCAGATTATCAAAGATAATTTAACTAAATCAGCTATGTACGGAGGATATGCAGAAGGAATAGGACCACGATACTGTCCTTCAATTGAAGATAAAATAGTTAGATTTGCTGATAAAGAAAGACATCAATTATTCTTAGAGCCAGAAAGCAAATTTTATCCAGACCTATACTTACAAGGTTTTTCAACTTCAATGCCAGAAGATGTTCAAGAAAAGATGGTTCACTCTTTAGTTGGTTTAGAAAATGCGGAAATATTAAAATATGCATATGCTATTGAATATGATGCTATAAACCCACTACAAATGTATCCATCGTTAGAATCGAAAATTATAAAGAACCTTTATACAGCTGGACAAATAAACGGAACAAGTGGATATGAAGAAGCAGCAGGGCAAGGATTAATTGCCGGAATAAATGCAGGCTTAAAGATAAAAGGGAAAGAGCCTCTAATATTAAAAAGAAACGAATCATATATTGGAGTTTTAATTGATGATTTAGTAACAAAAGGAACAGAAGAACCTTATAGATTATTAACATCACGTGCAGAATATAGACTTATTCTTCGACATGATAACGCAGATTTGCGTTTAAGAAAATATGGTTATGAAGTAGGTTTAATCACAGAAGAACAATATAATAGATTATTAAATAAAGAAAAAAACATTGATAACTTAACCAATGATTTAAAAAATACAAAGGTGCATCCAAAAGAAATAAATAATCAAATTAAAGAAGCTTTAAATATAGATGAATTACAGTCAGGGATGTCTTTATATGACTTATTAAAAAGACCTGAAATAAAGATGGAATATCTTAAAGATTACATTGAAAATATATATCCAAATGATATTTTTGAAATCGTGGAAATCGCTATCAAGTATGAAGGATATATTGCAAAAACAAATCGTGAAGTAGAAAAAATGTTAAAACTAGAGAGTAAAAAAATACCTAAAGATATCGATTATAATAAAATAAGAAATTTAGCTAGCGAAGCAAAACAAAAATTAGATAAAATTAGACCAGAGACAGTTGCACAAGCCACAAGAATTAGTGGTGTTAACCCATCAGATATCGCGATACTTACAGTTTATCTAAAAAAAGAATATAGTAAGGATGAATAATGATGAATATAGATGAATTTATTAAATCAGTATCTTCTTTAGGAATTAATCTAACAGAAGAAATGCTAAATAGATTGAGTATTTATGCAGAATTTTTAATAGAATACAATGAACACACAAATTTAACAGCAATTAAAGATAAAGATAGTATTTATTTAAAACATTTTTATGATTCACTAACTTTAGTTAAATCTATAAATTTAGATAATTATGAGTCTTTAGTAGATGTTGGAACTGGGGCGGGCTTTCCAGGCGTTGTATTAAAAATTGTTTATCCGCATCTAAATGTAACATTAATAGATTCAAATAATAAAAAGATAGAATTTTTGAAACAATTAATAAAAAAGCTAGGTTTAGAGCATATTAATGCATTAAATGTTAGAAGTGAAGAGTACGCTTTAAATAATCTAGATAAATTTGATATTGTCACAGCTCGAGCAGTAACAACTTTACCTGCATTAATTGAATTATGTCTTCCTTTAGTTAAAGTAAATGGCTACTTTATTCCATTAAAAGGAAATATAAAAGAAGAATTAAAAATTTCTACAGATATACTAAAAGTATTAAATGGTAGAGTAGAAGAAGTAATTGAATTTAATTTACCAAAAGAAGAATCAATAAGATCTTTAGCAAAAATAATAAAAATTGAAGAAACCCCAAGTGGTTATCCTAGAAGTTATGATAAAATTAAAAAGTCATTGAAAAAATATATAAAATAAAGTAATATTAGTATAGAAAAGTAGAATAAAAGGGGAAATGTTTCATGAAAATGGAATCGCAAATTCAATTAATTAATCTTGATAATATTATACCTAATAGATTTCAACCTAGACTTCAATTTGATGAAGCATCATTAAATGAATTAGCTAATTCTATAAGAGAACATGGCATTATTCAACCTTTAGTTTTAAGAAGAGTTGCAAACAAATTTGAAATAATAGCAGGAGAAAGAAGATATAAAGCTGCAACAATTGCTGGTCTTACAAGTGTTCCTGCAATAATTGCTGATTTAGATGATAATGAATCAGCAGAAGTAGCAATTATAGAAAATACTCATAGGAGATCTTTATCACCAATCGAAGAAGCGAAATCCTATAAAAAATTATTAGATAGAAGATATGTTACTCAAGAACAACTTGCAAAAAGACTTGGAACAAGTCAATCAAATGTTGCTAATAAGATTAGATTATTAACACTTGATGAATCTGTTCAAGATGCTCTTTTAAAAGATAAAATAAGTGAAAGACATGCAAGAAGTTTACTTAGAGTAACAGATAAATATAAACAAGTAGATTTATTAAATAAGACTATTAATGAAAGATGGCCAGTAAGACTACTTGATGAAGAAATTGATAAAGTGTTAGGAACCTATCAAAAAGGAGCTACTACCACAGGAGCAATAAATGCAAATAGTAGAATAGATATAGATGTTGATAATGTAATGAATAATTCAATTGATATTTTATCTGAAAATGATGGAGAACCAGTAAATTATCAATATACAGCACGCGATACTGAACCAACAAAGAAAAGAGATTCATTATTCTTTAATAATCTAGAAAACGAATCAGTGAATATGGATCCAACTTTAAATTTTGGTTTTAATCCATTTAAAAACAGCGTAACAACTGATAATGCTGTAGATAGAGACATTGAAAAAGATTATGACCTACTAGAGTTAGAAGAAGATGAATACGACGAAGAAAAAGACATTGTAGAAGAAACTGCTCCAGTTGAGGCTCAACAAGTAATTGTTGAAGAAGAATATAAAACCAAAGATGATGTAATATTAGGAATAAAAAAAGTAATTGCTAATGCCAAGAAAAATGAAGTTGGAGTAGATATAGAAGAATTTAATTTTGATAACTTCTACCAATTTATTATTAGAATAAATGATGACAAATAAAAAACTAGTTTTAAACTAGTTTTCTTTATTTTCTGCTTCGTTATTAACATTAGGTGTATTTGTTTGATTATTCTTATTTAGATATTTTTCAAAAATACTATCTTTAGAAACAACAACAGTATTGTCAAATTCAGTTTTCTTATCGAATCCAGCAATAGCAGTTACTATGCTTCCAAAAATAACCCCACAAACTACCCATCCAGTATCTTTGTGTAGCTTTTTACTTAAATTAATAAATAAAGCAACATTTCCAATAATCATTGCTAAATAAGCAACCCAAGTAAAATATCCCAAGAATGGAATAATTCCACTTACTATTGCGAAAATGCTTTGAGCAATAATTAATAGGAACCAATACCAGTTAAGTCCAGCAATTTCAACTAATACCCAAGTATTGTAAAATGGGATAATAGCCTTCCATCCCTCAACTCCAGCTTTAGTATAAAACTTGTAATTTCCGATTAAACAAACAACTGCAACTGCAATAACAATTAATACAAGAATTACTAAGAAAATACCTAGCCCAACAAGTAGTCCAGTTAAACTTTCATTCACTGTCATATAATCTATACTTCCTTTCTTGACTTTATTATACCAAAAAAAGAAAATAAATCCATAAAAAACTAACTAATGTATGCAAGTTCTGTACCACTTAAAAAGTAAAATAGAGATTTTGATTTACTATCATATTTTCCAGAAATTGGTTCCATTGGAACAGCAACCACATTTTCTGGTTTTTGATACCAAACATCTTCTAAAGTTTCTTCATAACTTTCCATTGTATCTAACCATATATTTTTTATAATACTTGAATATGTTTTTGGTGTATCTTTATTTAAATCATTACCAGCCCAAACAATTGCTAGAGCTTCTTTATTATAACCAACTATCCAATAATCATTATCAGTAGTACCACTTTTCAAAGCATATTTATGACTTAATTTTCCGTTTAAATATAAGACAGTTGGAGAATAATAATCCACAAAATTATAATTATATGTATTGGTCATCATTTCATTAAGAATATAGGTAATTGATTCATCTAATACTTGTTTATCTTCAACCTTTTTTTCATATAATAAATTACCATTCATATCTTCAACTCTTCTAATAAAGAATAAATCGTGACTGATTCCACCAGAAGCGAGAGTCGTATAAGCCTCTGCATAATCCAACATATTTATCTCTTTAGCGCCTAATGCTAATGAAGGAATAGCTAGTAAGTCTTCATTCAATCCGCATGTTTTTAATGTATCAACTAACGCATTTTCACCTAAGAAAAGATGCGTTTTAACAGCATAGATATTATCGGAGTAAGCAAGTGCTGCTGCCATAGTAATCTCTTTGTTACCATATGTATCTCCATAATTAGTAGGGGAATAAGTTTTATTTTCTCCAAATACAAAGGAAGTCTTTTCAGATTTAAAAGTAGAAGCCGTAGTCATTCCGTTATTAAGAGCAGCATAATATAAAAAAGGTTTAATTGTCGATCCAACTTGTCTTTTTGCTTGGGTAACGCGATTATACTGACTAATAGCGTAGTTTTTACCCCCTGCTAGCGCAATAACACCACCAGTATTAGGATTAACAACAATACTAGCTATTTGGTTATCGTCTTCTATTACATTATTATTTATACTTTCTTCCATTACTGTCTGAGTATCTATATCCAAGTTTGTAAATATTCTCAATCCACCATCATCAAGTAAGCTTTTTGGTATGCTTTTTATACTTTTTAATTCTGATATTACTGCATCTTGATAATACATTAAAGTATCTAAATTATTAGTTTGGTGCTTTCCATATAACTCTAAATTTTCAAAATCGAGTGAGTTATATTCACTACTTGTAATAATATTTCCATCTTTTAAAGCAGTAGAAACCACATAGGCTCTTTTAAATGCAGCATCTTTATTACTAATTGGGTTGTAATTATTTGGGCTTTTAGGAATTCCTGCCAATATAATAGCTTCTTCCATAGTTATATTAGATATGTCTTTATTAAAATAATACTGAGCTGCATCCTTAACACCATATATTCCTTGTCCAAAATATATTGTATTTAAATAGCCTTCTAATATTTCATCTTTTTGATAATGAGTTTCTAACCTTATAGTCAAGAAAGCTTCTTCAATTTTTCTTTCCCATGTTTGATCAAATTCCAAGAATAGATTTTTTACATATTGTTGAGAAATAGATGAAGCCCCACCAACAATTTTTCTAGCTTTTATATTTAAATAAAGACTTTTAATAATTCTTAGAATATCAAAACCTTTATGTTGATAAAAATGTTGGTCTTCTATATTTATAATGTATTTAACAAGTTTTTCATCAATGTTATCAAGGGATACCCACTCTGAATTATTTGATCCTTGATAAATAACATTGTCTTTATTGTCATAAATGTAATATGAATTAGCTAAATTTAATGAAATTGGCTCAGTGAAATATGCAAAAACATATACTCCTATTATAGATATAACTCCTAAAACGAAGAGGAATATTCCAAATTTAAATAGCCATTTTAAATATTTCATTAAATCACCCATTTATATAATGAGACAAAATAAAAAAAATATGATAAAATACACCCAGGTGAAAACATGAATAAACTAACTTTTAAATTACTAAGCAATAATAAAGAAATAATTAATGAACAAATTAACTATCTAAAACAAGAGAATATTATTAAATTTAAGATTAACGATGACAATTACGAATATGATGAAAAAAATATTATTTTAGTTAAAAGAGATTCAGAAAAAGAACTTACAATAAATTTTAAAGAAAAAGTAATAATTATTAATTTATTAAGTAATAATATAAAAATAGATTATCCAATGGATAAAAGTGATGCAAACATAAATAACAATATAGTTATTTTAAATTATACTTTAGAAAGTGATAAAACTGTTGAAAATACGATAATAATAGAATTTTAATATTTATATTGACATAAGAAGATTATATGATAAAATTATTATTGTTTTAAGTATCAATGACATTTTTAAATACACTTACATATAATGTTTTTGTGATAAGGAGGAAATTATATGAAATCAATAAAATTATCGGCTGAAGAATTAGAACAAATGTCATACGCAGATGTTGCTAATTTAGTTTTGAAAGAAAAAGGTAAAAAAATGCCAATCCAAGACTTATTTAAACAAGTAATTAAAATAATGGGTTTACCAGAAAGTTACTTTGAAAATAAAATAGGTGATTTCTTTGGATTATTATCAACTGATCAAAGATTTATAATGTTAGAAAAAGGATTTTGGGATTTAAAATCAAATCATTCTACTAAAGTTGTTATTGAAGATGAAGAAGAAGACGAAGAAATTGTAGTTGAAGATGATGATACTGATTTAGAAGAAGAACAAGAAGAGGAAGAGATCAACTATGATGATGACACTGTAGATGATGATGACGATGAAGACGATTTAAAAGATTTAGTAATAATGGATGAAAACGACGAACAAGAAATGATGTAAGTGACTTCTTAAAAATAGGAGAAATTAAAATGATAGAAAGATTAGAAATAATTTATAATAGATATAAAGAGTTAGAAAATGAACTTGTTAATCCAGAAATACTAAATGATTATGCTAAGATGACTAAACTTTCAAAAGAAAAAGCTTCTTTAGAAAGTACTGTTGAAAAATATCATGAATACAAGAAGATAACATCAGAAATTGAAGAGTTAAAATCTTTAGTTAATGACCCTGATATGGGCGAAATGGCATCTTTAGAATTAGAAGAAAAACAAGCAAGACTTCCGGAATTAACACATGAGTTAGAAATTCTTTTAATACCAAAAGATGAAAATGATGGAAAAGATATTATTATGGAAATTCGTGGCGCTGCCGGGGGAGATGAAGCAAATATTTTTGCTGGTGACCTTTATAGAATGTATACGCGATATGCTGAAAAACAAGGATGGAAAACTGAAGTTATAAACGAAGTTGAAGGTACAGCTGGAGGATTTTCACAAGTAGAATTTTCCATAAAAGGCGACAATGTTTATTCAAAATTAAAATTTGAGAGCGGATCGCATCGTGTTCAAAGAGTTCCAGAAACTGAATCTCAAGGAAGAATTCAAACTTCTACAGCAACCGTTGCTGTAATGCCAGAAGCAGAAGATATTGACTTTGAACTTGATATGAATGAAATTAGGATAGATATTACACGTTCTTCCGGATGTGGAGGTCAAGGCGTTAATACAACAGACTCTGCTGTTAGATTAACACATATTCCTACTGGTATAATTGTTTATAGTCAAACAGAACGTTCACAAATAAAAAATAAGGAAATAGCATTAAAGATAATGAAAACAAGATTGTATGATCTTAAATTGAGAGAAAAAGAGGCCGCAGAAGGTGCTGAAAGAAGAAATAAAATTGGTACCGGAGATAGAGCTGAAAAAATAAGAACATATAATTACCCACAAAACAGGGTTACTGACCATCGTATAGGTTTCAGTGTTATGAACCTAGACAAGGTAATGGATGGAGACCTAGATGCAATCATAGAGGCTTTAATTACTGAAGATCAAAGGATTAAACTTGAAAACAGCTAAGCCTTCATATTTAACTCAAAATGATTGGGAATTACTTAATAAGAAATATAAAAATATGCACAGGATAATAAGAAAACTAAAAAAGAATTATCCTGTGCAATATTTAATTGGAAATGTTAATTTTTATGGGTATGAAATAATAGTTAATAAAAATGTCCTAATACCACGTTTTGAAACCGAAACCTTAGTTGAAAAAACAATTGAATATATTAAAAAATATGAGTTAACAAACACTAATGTTTTAGATATTGGAACTGGTTCAGGCTGTATACCAATCGCTTTAAAAAAAGAAATTCCCACCCTTAACATAACATCAATTGATAAATCTAAAAAAGCACTAAAGATTGCAAGAAAGAATATAAACAAAAATAAAGTAAATATTAATCTAATAAATGAGAATATTTTTAAGTATAAACCACTAAATAAATATGGAGTTTTAATTAGTAATCCTCCTTATTTAAGTGTAGATGAAAAAATTGATAAACAATGTAAATTCGAACCAAAATCTGCACTATTTGCTAAACATAACGGTTTAATATTTTATGAACATATAATCAAATCTAGTAAAAAATACATGTGTGAAAAATCAATTTTAGCTTTTGAAATAGGATACCTTCAAGGAAAGTATTTAAAAAAATTAGCAAAAGAATATTATCCTAACGCTAAAATAACAATAGAAAAGGATTTGGCAAATAAAGATAGATATTTATTTATAATTAATGAATAATTTAATGTACTTTATCCCATTTAATAAATAGAGAGGATAAAGAATATGAAAAATGTACTAATAGCAATTGCTATTATAATTATAGTTGTACTTAACAATAAAGTAGAAAATATAATAATTCCAGAAAGCTCAATTAGATTTAGAATTATTGCTAATTCTAATACGATTGAAGACCAAATAATAAAGAATAATTTAAGTAAAGAATTAACAAAATATATAACTGATTTAGTAATTAATGCATCTTCAAAAAAAGAAGCAAATGACATTATCAATAGTAATTATAAAAATATTGAAAAATATATTGATAACTATTTAGATATAAACAATATTAAAACAACATATAACTTATCTATTGGAAAAAATTATTTTGATGCAAAAAGCTATAAAGGAGTAAAATATAATTCAGGTTATTATGATTCTATAGTTTTATCACTTGGAAATAAGAAAGGAATTAACTGGTGGTGTGTCATGTATCCACCACTATGTTTAATTGATCAAAGTGAAGATGTAGAATATACGACATTGGTAAAAGATATGCTAAATAAATACAAAATTTAGCATATTTTTTTGTGAAAAAATATTAATATAAATTGTGATAGTGAATATAGATATGGTATAATATATTAAGATCCAAGGAGGGAAAAAATTGAATAAAATTACACTTGAAGAATTAAACAATGTTGTTCCTGTTTTGGCAGCAAACAATGTAGCACCTAATGAATTATTTGATTATTTCCGAGTAGTATCAATAAATAATAAAAAATATGAAATTGAGGCAAAAAACCCATTATATTTTTTGTCTTATAATACTGATAAAGAAGTTCGAGATGGGTGGTTTATAAACAAGTTCGATTTAAGACAATACGTTAACGAGATTATAAAAGATCATCCAAATGCTACAATAGTTGTTGAAGAGAATATGGTTGATCAAATTGAAGATCATAATGCCAAATTTATTGTGGTTAAAAGTATACCTGAAACAATAGATAGATTATTTGAATACTTTAAAAATAAGTCTCACGCTAAAGTAGTTGTCGTAACAGGAAGCGTTGGTAAAACTACAGCAGTTGGTCTAATTGAATCAGTATTAAAAAATAAATATAACACTATGAGAATTTATTCTAAAAGAATAACTCCAATTATCTTAAAAGCAAATATAATTAACTTTTTAAATGATGAAGTTGATTATGTTATTTTAGAAAATTCTTTATATTATCATGATCATGTACAAGTATTAAGTGATTTGTTAAAACCGGATATTTCATGTATGTTAAATATAGAATCTTGTCATCTTGGAGTAGATAAATTACAAACTTTAGACGATATATGTATTTGTAAGGCACCAGTGCTAAAACATGCAAAAATGGGGATTATTAACGAAGAAGATGAACACTTAAAAAATATAAACTTAGAAGATGGAATAGTTGAATATAACGGAGACCCTCTATTTAAAACAAATTTAGAATGTTTAGATAGAGCAAAACCTAGTGAAATAGCAATAGAGGGTAATAATTTTGTCATCGATAATAAAATAACTATTACACCATTTATTTTAAGTGATTTAGCAAAAACTCAATATTTATATGCTTATAAAATCGGAAAATATCTAGGGTTAACTAATGAGGAAATTGAAAAAGGCATGAAAGAATACACACCTGTAGAAAATAGATTAAATAAAAAAGTAGCTTTCGGTCGTGAAATAATTTTCGATGGAGATATAACTTATTATGAAAGAATGAAAGCTTTATCGGAAATAAAATATGAAAATGCTTACCTAGTTATAAGAAAAGCAGGATGTAGTGAAAGAAGCGAAAGAGTAGAAAATATAGTTGATTACTTTGATAAATTTAAAAAAGTATTTATTTTTGATGATATTGAATATTTAGATGAGTTAAAAAATCATCCAAATGTTGAAGTTGTTAGCAATCATGATTTTTTAAACAATCTTGAAGGTGTAATAATTTATCACTACAGTGGATATTACCGAGTATGGCATACATTTGATGAAAATAATTTAAATATCTACGATAGAGATATCTATAAAATCAACAAAATATCAACAGAAGAACCACCAACACCAATTGGTCATAGAAGAATACTAGAAAGTTAAGGATGAATATATGAAAAAAATACTATTGTTGCACGGATGGAATTATAAAAATTATACAAAGTTAACAGAAGAAAAAGATGCTTGGCATAATCGAAAAAAGTTTGTCAGTGAACTTGAAAAGAATTATGAAGTTTATAAATTAAATTTTCCTGGCTTTTGTAGTGAAAAAGAGCCAAAAAAATCATGGAATTTATCTGACTTTGCTAAATATGTTCACGACTATCTTGAAACTAATAACTTAAAAGTAGATTATGTTTTAGGTTATTCATTTGGCGGAGCTGTGGCAGTTACTTATAATCGTTTATACGATTCTAAACAAAAACTAATATTAATATCTCCTGCCATTGTAAGAAATTATGATAAGTCAAAGAAGTTTATTAAAACCCCAGCATTCTTAACTCCAATTAGAAACTTAATTAGAAATTCATATTTAATTAATATCGTAAAAACTAATGAAATGGTTTATGGAACAAAATTTTTAAGAGATACATATCAAAGTATAGTAAGAATTGAATTAATAGATGAAATAGAAAAAATTGATCCAAATAGATTAAAAATCATATATGGAACAGAAGACAAAATGGTTAATCCAAGACTCGTTGAATCTAAAGTATTAGATAAATATAAAAAATGTATTTATTTCATAGAAGGCGGAGGCCATGATATAGCTAATACTCATACAAAAGAATTAATAGATATAATAGGTAAATAAGTATATTTACCTGTTTTCATTTAATTTACACACAATATTGAATAAAAAAGGCATTAATAATATAATTATAATAGTTATAAATCGAATGGATGATAATATGAAAAAAATAATAATTGAAGGTAGAAAAAAAATAAGCGGAACAATTAAAATTAGTGGTGCCAAAAATTCAATAGTAGCACTAATACCTGCTACTGTTTTAACTAATGGTAAATGCGTAATAAAAAATGTTCCGGATATAACAGATGTAAAAACACTTTTAGAAATAATGAAGGACTTAGGTTCTGTTATTACTTTTGAAAATGACACTTTAACAATAGATAATAAAAATTTACAGAATAAACTTATAGATGAAAAACACGCATCTAAATTAAGAGCCTCTTATTATTTTATGGGTTCTTTAATTGGAAAGTATCATAAAGTTTCAATTGCTTACCCTGGAGGATGCGTTATTGGATCAAGACCTATTGATATTCATATAGATGCTTTTAAGAAAATGGGTATTGATATAATTGAAAATGGTTCCATTTTTGATATGAGTGTTGATGAGTTAAATGGAATTCAAATATATTTAAATTTCCCATCTGTAGGTGCAACAATTAATATAATGTTGGCATCTGTTCTTGCTAAAGGGACAACAGTAATCGAAAATGCTGCAAAAGAGCCAGAAATTTCTAATATCGCATCTTTCTTAAATTCAATGGGTGCTCGTGTATTTGGTGCGGGAACATCAAGAATTGTTATTGAAGGAGTAGAGTCTTTAGGAGATGGCTTTGTTGAAACTATACCAGATAGAATTGAAACAGGAACTTATGTAATAATCGGAGCACTACTTGGTAATAACTTAAGAGTTGAAAATGTTATTCCTACTCATATTGAAGCTTTACTATATAAACTAAAAGAAGCGGGAGTTAAATACTCATTAGATGGCAATTCAATCGTTGTATCAGCTACTGAAAACTTAAAACCAATTAATGTAAAAACATCAGTTTATCCTGGTTTTCCAACAGACTTAGGCCAACCAATCTCAACATTTTTAACTCAATGTAATGGAGAGTGTTTATTTGAAGAAACTATCTATGAAAATAGACTACGTCATGTTCCTCATTTAAACGCAATGGGAGCAAATGTCAAAGCTTTCGATAATCGTGCAATAATAACAGGTAAAACTCCATTACACGGAAGAAAAGTAAAGGCTACTGACCTTAGAGCAGGTGCAAGTATGTTAGTTGCTGGTCTTATTGCTGATGGAGTAACTGAAATACAAAATATTGAGCATCTACTACGTGGCTATGAAAGAATTGTTGATAAATTATCTCAAGTAGGCGTAAATATCAAGTTGATAGATGAATAGACACTTTCTATTGATTTTTTAGAATTTTATGCTATACTAAACAAGTAATGAATTTCTATAACTCACATTGGGTTATGGCGGAAGGAGGATTTAGATGAAAAAGAATACACATCCAAATCAAGTTGAATGCACTTTTAAATGTGCTTGTGGAGCAACATTCAAAGCTAAAAGTAATAAAGAAGAACAATTATTAGAAGTATGTTCTGAATGTCATCCATTTTATAAAGGATCTCAAGGTAACCGTAAAAAGACTGGTAACGTTGAAAAATTCAACAAAAAATATAATCTTGATTAATATTAAACTAGCTAATGCTAGTTTTTTTTAATAGTATTATTTGCTATAATAATAATAGGTGATAACATGGGTAAAGCAAAATATTTACTTAAAAGAATTAGAAGCATGAGTTTTGCGAATATGTTTAATACTATAGATTTAGTTCATGATAAAACGAACAAAAATAAAGTATTTATATTTTTTGATATTATTTCCTGTGGCATAAAATATCAAGCCGGATATGTTGATTATAATTTATATGAAATGTATAAAATGAATAAAAAAGAAAGAAAAACCGTTATAACTAGAGGAATTAATAATGATATTATAAAAAAATACAATGATATGTCATATGCTTACAAATTTGAAGATAAAGCATTATTTAATAAACTTTTTGATAAATACATGAATCGCGAATGGATTTATCTTAAAGAAGCCAGTATTGATGATTTTAAAAACTATTTAAAAGGTAAAAAGGAAATAATTATAAAACCGTTATCATTATCATGCGGTAAGGGTGTTGAAAAATTAACTGTTAAAGATTATAAACCAGAAGAACTTTATAATCATTTGCTAGAAACTGATCAAACATTAGTAGAAGATGTAGCTATTCAAAATAAAGTACTAAGTAATATTTACCCATATTCAGTTAATACTTTAAGAATTGTAACATTAAATAAAGTGGTAGTAGCAGCACTTTTAAGAATAGGTAATGACAATAATGTAGTTGATAATTTTAATCATGGAGGTATGGTAACAACTATAGATATTGAAACAGGAGAAATACTATTCCCAGCAATTGATAAAGTTGGTAATGTTTATGAAAAACATCCACAAACTAATGAGAGTATTGTTGGAGTAAAAATACCAATGTGGGAAGATGTAAAGAATTTATGTATTGAAGCTTGTGATATAGTGCCTGAATTAGGCTATGTTGGATGGGACGTTTGTTTAGGTGAAGAAAAACCATTCTTAATTGAAGGAAATGATTTCCCTGGACATGATTTATATCAATTACCAGTACATAGAAGTGATAATTACGGATTATTACCGGTATTTGAGAAAGCAATGAAAGAAGGTAAATAAATGAAATTAGGAATTGCAACAGATCATAATGGTGTTGAACAAAAAAAAGAGATAATAAATTATCTAGAAAATCTTGGATATGAAGTAGTTGATTACAGCCCAAATAACACACCAGGAGATGATTATCCAATTTATGCAAAAATAGTTTGTGAAAATGTTTTAAATAAAAACGTAGATTTGGGAATATTAATGTGCGGAACAGGAATAGGTATGTCTATTGCTGCAAACAAAATTAAAGGTATTAGATGCGCAAAAGTTAGTTCAACTAGTGAGGCCTCATTAACTAAAGAACATAATAACTCTAATGTTATAGCGCTAAATTATACTACACCAATAGAAGAACTAAAGAATATTATAAAAGTTTTTATTGAAACACCCTTCTCCTTTGATGAAAGACACATTAGAAGAATTTCCTTAATTACTGAACTAGAGGGAAACGATGATTAAGTTACTTGTATACGTTGTATCACTAATAACATCAATATTTGCAGTAAGTGGATTAAATATCAATTCAATATTTAAAAAGAATCACACTTTAGAAGCAAGATTATTTATTTTGATATTAACTTTTTCAATGACATATTTACTAGCTAATTTTATACTAGATCTTACAAATATTAGTTTAATTTAGTTTATACGACAAATTATTTAATTAAAAAATATTACCTTATTGATAGGTGATATTTTTTTATGAAAAATTATATATCTAATCTTGGCTTCTCCTTAATAATAATTGTATTATTAGCACTATATTTTACTTATATAAATAATTCCACCAAGGAGGAGTCTAATTATGAAGAAGAAATTACTATAAAGACAGACGAGAAACTAGAAGACTATATAATTAAAGTAGTTGCTTGTGAAATGCCAGCATTATATGAAGAGGAAGCATTAAAAGCACAAGCCATCGCCTCAAGAACTTACGCATTATATCAAAGAGATATTAACAATGTTACTCTTACTAAACAAGATCAATGTTTTAATTCAGAAGAAGAAATGAAAGAAAAATGGTCTAGTAATTTTAATTTATACTACAAAAAAATAAAAAATGCAGTTGAATCAACAGCATCTTTAGTAATGAAAATAGATAATAAACTGTTTAAAAGTTTTTACTTTTCAACTTCTAATGGTTACACAGAGGATTCTATGACAGTATTTAAAGAAGGTAATATTAAATCAGTTAGTTCTGAATGGGATAAAGAAAATAAAAACTTTGAAGTAAAAACATATTTTGAAAAACAGGACTTAATTAAAATTATAGGTGAATTTAATAATATATCTATTACAAAAAGAAGCAAAACAAATCATGTTGAAGAAGTTTCAATTGATGATAAAACAATCACAGGAATTGAGTTTCGAAAACTTCTAAACTTAAGAAGCACTGACTTTGAAATAAATAATGTCAATGATACATATGAAATAACTACTTTTGGTTATGGACATGGAGTAGGAATGAGTCAGTTTGGTGCAAATATGCTAGCAAAAGATAACAAAACATCAGAAGAAATACTTAAATACTACTATGGAGATATTGAAATATCAAAATATTAGTATAATTTAACATTTTTTGTAAACACTTTAATTAGGAAGGTGATTAAATAATGTCTAAAAAAATGAAGGAAATATTAAGTGTAAGTTTCTTAATCGTATTTGTTGCAGTAATAGTTGGAGTTGTTTCATTAGTATCTAAAAATATTTTTTATGCAATGGCGCCAGATGGAAATTCATATGTCTTAAGAGATATAGTGTCTTATGATTTGCCAGTTATTAGTGAAGTTGATGAAAAAATAGGAAAACCATTTAATGATGAAACAGTAAATGTTCAAGTAAACTTTTATAATCTTGCAGATGATTCAGAAAGACAAGAAAAATCTTTAATACTATATGATAATACTTATATGCCTAGCACAGGAATACTATATTCTAGTGAAAACTCATTTGATGTATTATCTGTAGCATCAGGAACAGTTGAAAATATTGAAAATAATGAAGTGTTTGGCACAATTATTACTATAAAACACAACAATAATTTCACAACAAAATACTCAAGCATTAAGGATGCCCAAGTAGAAATCGGTGATACAGTTAATGCTGGTGAAATAATAGGTACTAGCAGTGTTAATAAAGTAACAAGTGTTTCTGAAAACATGCTTTTATTTGAAATGATATATGATGGAAAATATGTAAATCCAGAAGATTACTATGACAAAGTAATAGAAGAAATGAATTAATGAATAAACATGATACATATGTTAAATTAACTGATAAATATATATATGTATATTCAAATAAAACATTAAAGAAATATGATTCAAAATATATAAAAAATGGAAAAGTTGATAATACTCATAAATTAATAATATATTTAAACAACTTATTAAACAAAGGAATATTTAAAAGAAGGTATATTTTTATATTAGATACTTTACTATGTAATTCAGATTTATTTGTTTATAAATATGTATTTGAAAACATGGGTTTATTAAATTATAAAATAATTAATGATATTGATATATTAAAAAATCATCTAAATGATGATAATATAATAATTATGAATTGGAGTTCGTCTATTAATTATTGCTATATAAATAATAATGAAATAGTGATTAATAAATTTAATGAGAAAATTATAAATAGAATAGGTAAAAAGTATATAGTAATGTGTGGAGATACTAAGACACATTTAAAAACAAACATTCCAGTGTTTAACTACGAAGATGAGTATAATGTTATATTCAATTTTTTAAAAGAAAGTAACTAATACTTTCTTTTTCTATGCTATAATTTAAGTATAAAAAAACGAAGCAGTCCCCCTGAGAACTGCTTCAAAGAATAAAAAGGGGTTGGCTAGTGTGATACTAGCACCAATTCGCCTGTAAGTGAATTGGTAGTTAATATAGTAATCGATAAGGCTGTTTTTGTCAACACTTTTTTTACTTTTTTTTAAAACTTTTATGGAGGCATATTATGGAACTATCAAAGATAAAAGGTATTGGTCCTAAAACAATAGAATATCTTAATAAAATAAATATCTATGATTGTGATTCTCTTCTTAGATATTATCCTTATAGATATAATGTTTTAACGCCAACTTTATTAGATGATAATACAAGTGATGAAACCATTATTATACCCGGAACTATTACATCTCTTCCTAAGGTATCATATATTAAAAGAAACTTTAATAGACTAAGTTTTACGTTTGAAACTAATAAAATACCAATTAATGTAGTAATCTTTAATCGTGCTTTTCTTGCAAGAAATCTAACTATTGGCAAAAAAGTAACGTTAGTGGGTAAATATAATAGATTAAATAATCAATTTGTAGCAGCTGATATATTATTATATGAATTGAAGAGCACTAAAGTAGAACCTGTGTACCATACTATTAATGGATTAAAGATGAGTACAATTACTAAATCAATTAATAATTGCTTGTTATCAAATATTGAAATAAAGGAAATAATCCCAGAATATATTACAAGCAAATATGATTTTATTGATACTAAAGCAGCAATTAAAGAAATTCATAATCCTTCAAATACTAATTTACTTAAAAGTGCTCGTTTAAAACTAATTTACGAAGAATTATTTGAGTTTATGTTTAAGATTAATATAATGAAGTATAAAAACCAAATATATGATGATTTTTCAATTAAGCTAGTTGAAGATAATGCACTAGAAAATATACTTTCAAGTATTCCATTTTCTTTAACAAATGATCAATTAAGCGCTATTAATGAAATAATATCTGACTTTAAAGGTTTTAAAAGAATGAATAGATTAATACTAGGCGATGTTGGATCAGGAAAAACGATTGTGGCATTTATTGCAATTATATTAAATAAATTAAGTGGTTTCCAAAGTGCACTCCTTGCACCTACAGAAGTTTTAGCACATCAACATTATGAAAACTTTATTAGTCTATTTAAGGATATAAAAGTTGGATTATTAGTTGGTTCATTAACTAAAAAAGAGAAAAATGAAATAATAGAAAAACTAAAAAATAACGAAATTGATCTTTTAATTGGTACTCATGCAATGTTAGAAGAGAATGTTGAATTTGCAAATATCGGATTAGTCATAACTGATGAACAACATCGATTTGGAGTTAATCAAAGAAAATCATTACAAAATAAAGGGAAGTATGTTGATGTTCTTTATATGTCAGCAACTCCAATACCAAGAACGTATGCGTTAACTATTTATGGTGATATGGATATATCCTATATTAAAGAAAAACCTGCTGGAAGGAAAGACATAATCACAAAGCAATATAAGTTTAAAGACATGAAAAAGATAGTATCTACTATTGAAGAAGAACTAGAAAATGGACATCAAGCTTACGTTATTGCACCATTAATTGAAGATGAAAATAATACTGAATTAAATGATTTAAAACAAATTGAAGATATTTTAAAAGAAAACCTAAAAAAAAATTATAATGTTGGAATACTTCACGGTAAGATGAAACAAGTCGAAAAAGACAAAGTTATGAACAATTTCAAAGAAGGAAATCTTGATATTCTTATATCTACAACTGTTATTGAAGTTGGGGTAGATGTTAAGAATGCTACAATTATTACAATATTTAATGCTGAAAGATTTGGCTTAGCAACTCTTCATCAGCTAAGAGGAAGAGTAGGAAGAAATTCGCTACAATCAAAATGCCTACTTATTTCTGATAAAGATACAGAAAGATTAAGTGTTATGGAAGAAAGTAATGACGGATTCTATATTTCAGAAAAAGATTTTGAAATAAGAGGATCAGGAGATTTATTTGGAATTAGACAATCTGGTGATATGACATTTAAAATTGCTGATATTAGGAGAGATTTTAAGATATTATTACAATGCAAAAAAGATGCAGAAGATTTTGTTTTAAATAATATTGAGACAGACTTCCGTGATTACTCTTACTACAAAGATATACTAGAGCATTTAATCAATAATAATTGACAAATTTTCAAAATTTGTATAATATTATTATAGACATGATACCAAAATATCATGTCCGATATCTCCAAACGATTTTACATTTTGGAGATTATCAACCAAAACCCCCTGAAGAGAGCGCAAGCTCTCATTTTTGTTTGTCTGATAGTATCGCGTAATTATTATTGTTTCCGATTTAAAAAAAAACTATGATATAATTAATTATAGGAGGGTAATAATGGAAGCAAGAGATTTAAAAAAGTTATCATTATCTAATTTAGCATTTATAGCTTTAAATCCAACTTCTAAATCAGACTTAAAAAAATTTGCTGAAATAGAGATACAATATCGAATGAGAAACTTAGGTATGGAGTATCAAGATTTTCTTCATAATGAAAATGAATGCCTAAACGTTAGAGGTTTTGATTTAAGAAATTATTTAATTGGACCAAAACCAACTATGCAACAATTAATGGAGTTGTATTATAAAGAATTATATGGAAACCAACTTGAACTTAGTAATTTACTATTTAGTGAAAGACATCTTTGCAATGTACTAGATTTTCCAGGAGGATTCTTTAATAGAATATGTGATTTAGAAATTGACAATTTAGATAGATTATCAAGAGAAAACGCAACAGAATATAATGAGTTGTCTTTAGATTTGTTTAAACAGGCTTTGGTTGAACGCAAAACTTGCATAGAAGACACAAAAAAATTCTATGAAGGAAGTGAGCTTTTTACACTTAATGATGCAGTTCAGTATATAAGTGATGAAATGATGTTGGAGTTTGGTACAAACCTAACAGATGAACAATACTATCAACTTTCAGGTTCAAGATTAAGAATTCTAAAACACCTTTTCTTAGAATTTTTAAACGATGGTATACTTGATGCAGATTTCTTCCAAGAATCGTATGCATTATGGAAAGCACTTGAAGATAGATCTAAATTAAGTTTACAAAGAAGAATACTGCTTAGTGAAGCTAAAAATGGTAATTCGATTAATTACAAAGCACCTGAAATGCAGGCAGTTTTAAAAAAGATAAAAACTCACTTAAATGAACAAAAGAATGAAAGCAAATAATTAAATTTGCTTTTTTTATTGATATATTTTTAATAAATATGTCTAAGAAAGAACACTTTAGAAATATGTGCGCATCATAAAAACAACTAAAAAAGAGGTCATTGACTTAATAAGTTTTTCTTATATATAATTAAGTTGGTGATAAAATATGGCATCTTCAATTATACATATAGCAGTTGCTAATGAGATTAATAAAGAATTAAATAAAGACAAAAGTAAAATACTTATTGGTACAATAGCACCAGATATTTCTAAACATATTGGTGAGCCGAAGGTAGGAAGTCATTTTTTAATAGATCCTGAAAGTGGCATTCCCAACATTCAGAAGTTTTTAGATAAATATAAGAATAATTTAACTGATGATTTTGTAATGGGTTATTTCATTCATTTATATACAGATTACTTATGGTTTAAATACTTTATACCAGAATTTATTGATACAGAAAAGATTACAGTAACAAAAAAAGATGGAACAACAATCAAATGTAGTCTTCACCTATTGGATTTATTTGTCTATAATGACTATTCAAATATAAACAATTCTTTAATTGATGAATATGATCTAGATTTAAAAATATTTTATGAAGAAGTTCCAAAATTAGATAATATAATAGAAGAGATTCCAATGGATAGGATTGATATAATTGTTAATAAAACAGGCATAATTATTGAGAATTCTAAAGAAACAAAGGAGTTGACTTTCGGTATGGATGAAATAAAACAATTTATCAGTATGTGTGTAAAAATCATATCAGAAGAAATAAATAGACTAAATATTTGTTAATTATAATATAAGCTTACTAAATAAGCTTTTTTTATTACAAAATTTAATAAATATATCTTGATTATTATTGAATAATAAATTATACTAAATTATCAAGAAAAGGTGATTATATGAGTATACAAGAAAACATTGAGAATTATGCAAAATGGCCAAATGCAAAATTAATTGCGCTTTCAGAATCTAGTGATGAGTTTAAGAATATACTAAGTGAAGTTGAAGCTTATCGTTTAGAAAATTCAAAAGAGGTTGATTTAAACTTTAAAACATTAGATCATATTATTAATTATGTAAAAAACTATGATCGTAGCGAAGGAGAAATAAGAGTAAGATTCTACGATAATTGGGTTTATTCAATAAATATCGCTCAAGAGGATTACTATACATTATTAATTGGACACTCAAGAGAAAAACAAATTGTATATGAGTATCGTCATACATACAGCATAGAATATAATACAGCAAAAGCACGAGAAAATGCAGTTAATAATCTTGATTATAGAATCGAAGAAGGGAAAAAATATATTGATTCTAAAAAACATAATTTATGGCAAGATTTCGTAGAAGACTTATCAGATCCTAATAATGCAAGTTTTTATAATAATGAAATAGATAATATAATTGAAATTATAAAGCTAATGAATGATCAAAGTGAAGAATCTATAGAAGATGCTTTAGAATTTTTGCTTGATAAGTATTATTTATCATCTCAAATTACATATAAGGTTGTTGAAACAGTAACAAAATTTTCAAATAATGGTGTCGCATTTGCAAAGCATTATTTAGAATTATTAAAAAAGAACAATGATCCAGTTGAAGTTACAAGTGGTTTTGAAGATTTAATTGAATATACTAAGAAAATAAATGAAATTATAAATGAAGGAACAGTTGCACCTGAGTTAGTATTTAATGTTTCTGATAGACTATATTATATGCCTATAATATTTGATGAAGGAATTCATGATATATATCTTCTAGAAATTGGAGAAGGGCTATACGAAGGTACATTGGATGGTAATCTAGTAACTGTTGTTTATGATGATCAATTCTTAGATATCAAAATCATTAATGGAAATCAAACTCATACTTTCAAAACTACTAAAGAAAATAAACCTTTAAAAGTAGATGAACACATTGATTCTATTGCTACAGGACATAAAGCAATTATATACTTTACTGAGATTAAAGACTTTGATAAAGCTATTGAACAAGCTGTATTAAATAATAAGGCAGAATCAAATATCAATGTAAATTATATAGCAAAAGCCTATGGACTTAAAAAGAAAAGAAGTGAATAGTCACTTCTTTTATTATGATTATATTTTGTTATATTTTAATAAATGTTATAATTAATAATAAGTAAATGATGAGGGGTAAAGTATGAAAGTATTATCTAAAATATTTATTTTAATTCTATCGATATTTCCAATAAACATTTTTGCAATTGAGCTTCCAAATTTATACTCAAATAATGTTTTGTTATATGATGTTGAAAACGAAGAAATTTTATATGATAAAAATATAGATGAAATAATAAATATAGCTAGTCTTACAAAGATTTTTACAACTATTGTCGCTATTGAAAATATTAACGATTTAAATGAATATGTAACTATAAATGATGCTATGTTAAGAGAAGTTCCATACGATGCATCTATAGCCGGTCTAAAAAGTGGAGATAATGTAACATATTTAGATTTGCTATATGCATCCATACTTCCATCGGGAGCAGATGCTACTATAGCACTAGCCCATGGAATTAGCAATTCCACAGAGAACTTTGTTAAATTAATGAACGAAAAGGCAACTTCACTTGGTTTAGAAAATACTCATTTTGAAAATGTCACTGGATATGATGGAGTAAATCATCATAGCACTACAAGAGAAGTGTTAAAGTTTTTGTTATATGCATTAGAAAATCCTTTATTTAAAAAAATATATACAACAAGAGATTACGAATTAGCTAATGGACTTAAAGTTTCAGCCACAATAAATTATTATAATAAATATGGATTATATGATACGACACCAATTATTGGAAGTAAAACTGGTTTTACTAGTAAAGCAGGACAATGTATGTCTTCTATTATTAATGTTGTTGATAAAGAATTGATATTACTAACATTTGGAGCCCAAAGAACTGACAATAAAAGCGCACATAATTTAGATGATGCCTTCACTATAATTGATTACTTAAATTCAAATTTTAAGAATAGAGTAATATTTAAAAAAGGCGATACTTTATTAACTATTCCTGTTGAGTATTCTAATATTGATGAATATGAAATAAAAGTACAAGAGGACGTTATTGAGTATACAGATGAAATAAAAGCTGAAGAAAGAAAGATTGAATATAAAGGTATAAACTCTTTAGATTATAATTATAAAAAAGGCGATAAATTAGGTACAGTAACATATTATTTTAAAGATAAAGTTTATACAGAAGATATCTACTTAAAAGAAGATATTAGCATCGATATAATAAAATATTTATATTTCCACCAAATCTATGTAACTCCTGTAATAGGAATAATTATATTAGTTTTACTAATTAGAAGAAAACACAAAAAAGAAATTGAAAAGCATGTAATTATTAGTTAAAATAATTATATGTATTTTGCCGATTTAGTACAGTGGCAGTACAGATGCATGGTAAGCATCAGAGGACAGTTCAATTCTGTCAACCGGCACCATTGGGAAATCTGTTCGAACCATTCGAACTTTAAATATATTTTCAGTCTGAAATATGACTGATTTTTTGTTAAATAAAAAATCTCACAGGCAATTCTGATACTTGTGTCAAAATACCTAGGGGTTATATATTTTGTCCAAGCAAAATATGTGTTATAATTAAATCAATTAAGCGAGGTTTTATTATGAAAACAATTGGTATTATTGGTGGCATGAGCTATGAATCAAGCATTCATTATTATGAAAGAATAAATGATCAAGTTAATAAAATTATGGGCGGATTAACATGTGCAAAATTACTGATTTATAATGTTAATTTTGAAGAAATAAGAAAGTTAATGCTAGAAAATAAGTGGAGCGAAATTGGTGTCGAGCTTGCAAAAATTGCAAAAACATTAGAAAATGCTGGCGCAGACTATATCGTCATAGCAACTAATACTATGCATAAATTAGCTGATTACATTCAAAATCAGATAAGGATACCTTTAATTCATATTGCAGATTGTGTTTCTGATAAGTGCAAAGAAAATAATACATTTAATGTTGGATTATTAGGGACTAAATATACAATGACGGAAGATTTCCTAGTTAAAAGATTAAAACAAAATGGATTAACTGTTACTACTCCAAAAGATGAAGACAGTATAAATGAAATAGATAGAATAATATTTGATGAATTATGTAAAGGTGAAATAAAAAATTCTTCAAAAGATTACTATATAGATGTTATAAACAATATGATAAAAGAAAATGGTATAAATGGTATTATATTAGGGTGTACAGAAATAGAAATGCTTATAAAACCAGAAGATATTAATATTCCTATATTTGATACGACACAATCTCATATTGATTCTATAGTTGGTTATTCCATAGAGAAAGATAATAAATAGTTATAGATTACTACGCCAATCGGCACCAGATTAATAAAACAAAGCATTATATAAATCAATAATTCATGTATATATTGTAAAAGAATAAAAGTTATGCTAGAATAACTTGCAATAAACAAGGAGATGAAGGGAAGAATGATTTTAAATTTAAATGTATCAAGAGATCCATCAACAATAAGAAAACAAAGAAAGGTAGCTAATCTTGTAACAAGCCAAAGATTTATTAACTTAATAGCACAAAAAGTTGAAAGAGAATTAAGAGAATCGAATGAGGGCCCTTATGTTTATACTCATGATCAAGATAAAGCTATTATGGCTCAATCTCAACCATCTAAAGTAGCAGCTAAGGGTCTTAGAAGAAGCATCTTTTCAGACAATAGAAGATAATTATTTTATTAAACAAAGAACTTGAGTGGTAATACTCAGGTTTTTATATTTTTTAGTACATATTTTGTTGAGGATAATATAGACGATATAATTGACTACTTAAACTATAGGTAAGAAGTAAGTCGGTTTGTACAAAGACACTCTGCATTTGCAAAAAATACATTAAATAAAAAATTAAAGCATTAATTTATTTACAATCACTCAATATGCATTTATAATATATCGCAGGTGATTATATGAATAGATTAATGCTATTTTATATATTGAATAATGTGATAGAAAACTATACTAATGAAGAAGATATAAGTGCTGCAACATTTAAAAAAATAGTTGATAGTAATACTTTTGAGGAGTACGACGAAGACAAATGCGCTTATACTGAATCACTTATAATGGCTAAAATATTTAGTAAAATTCCTTATTATAAAGTTACTTCTACTTTAGCTTTTATAAGTAAAAAATTAGTTAGAAATTGTCAAGCACTTGATAGATATAACATTTTATCAAAAATATGCGTTGGCTGCTTAGAAGACATAATGCCTTCAATTAAAAGAAGAGTAGAAACCGAATCAATGGAGCATGTATTAGAATTATGCTACTATTACTATCAAAATGGCAGTTTTGATAATTATAAGATAAAAGAGAGATTAATAAAAAATATATGTGATCCAGTATCTCTATTTGGAACATCAGTTGTAGAAAATCTAAACTATTCACAAAATATTTTATTTTCACAGAAAGAAACTAAAGATAATTTAAGAGATGATATTTCCAAATCAAATGCACATTATACTAGAGATGTAACAGTTGCTTTAAGAGACAAGATAGTAAGATGTTTTGATATAAATACATTTGAAAAGTTTGCTGAAGATATTAAAGTTTTAATATGTGAAAGTGATATAGAAGATAAGGAACTACTTCTTGAAACAATAAACTCTATTATTCAAAAATTATATATCTTTTCAATTAGCAAATGGGAAGATCAAGTTGAAGATAATTATCAATTAACCTTAAGCAGTTTTATAGGTTAATTTTTTCTTGTTCCCAATTTTTATAGATGCTAAAATATAAGTAGAAAAAGAGAGCTGATAATAATGTTAAGCAAGAGAGAAAATTATTTATCTTGGGATGAATATTTTATGGGCAATGCCATCTTAGCATCAATGAGAAGTAAAGATCCATCTAACCAAGTTGGAGCATGTATTGTTGATGAAAAAAATCATAAAATTTTATCAATTGGTTACAACGGTTTAACTCGTGGTATGAATGATGATGAGTTTGATTGGTTATCAACTGGCGAACAAACAGGAGTAGTAAAAAATATTAAAGATTACTATACTGTTCATGCAGAAAGAAATGCAATATTAAATTTTTATGGAGATTCAAGAAAGCTTGAAGGATCAACACTTTATGTAACTTGGTTTCCTTGCACTGAATGTACAAAAGAAGTTATTCAAGTAGGTATAAAGAAATTAGTTTATTTACATATGTACTCAAAATTAGAACTAGTTGAAATAAGTAAATTAATGCTTGAAAAAGCTGGTGTAGAAATAGTTGAATATAATGGAAAAAGAGAAATAACAAAAGAAGAAGTACAAAGTATTACTGAAGATATTCAAAATATGATTAAAAAGTTTTCTGAAAATAAAGAATAAATGAATTAATCATCATTTTTTTTTATGCTAATAAATTCTATTTTATCAACATTAATAATCATGATTTTGTATCTACTAATTAGTATGTTATCTACCAATTTAATTTCATCAATTATGGGTACATTATAAATGTTGAATAAAGATAATACATTATTGATATATTCTCTTAAACTACAATTAAGATCTATTTTATTATAATAAGAATATGCAAGACCAAAAGAAATCAAATTAGGAATAATATTATACTTTATATAGTATAGATTTACTTCATTAATATTTCTCCATGTATTCATAACGCCTCCTATTACTCATATATAATAAATATATATAAATTACTTTAAATATTAGTGAATTTATATATTTTTATTTAAATAAATATGATATACTATAAAAGTAATAGTGATAAATATCACTATATAGAAAGGTGAGAAGTATGGATATAAAAGGAACAAAAACAGAACAAAATTTAATGACTGCTTTTGCTGGTGAATCACAAGCAAGAAATAAATATACTTACTTTGCATCACAAGCAAAAAAAGATGGTTATGAACAAATAGCAGCTATTTTCTTAGAAACTGCTGAAAACGAAAAAGAACACGCTAAAATGTGGTTCAAAGAATTAAATGGAGGAAAAATTCCTACTACATTAGAAAACTTAAATGCAGCAGCTGATGGTGAAAACTACGAATGGACTGACATGTATGATGAATTTGCTAAAACTGCTAGAGAAGAAGGATTTGAAAGAATTGCATTCTTATTTGAAAGTGTTGGAGCAATTGAAAAAGAACATGAAGAAAGATATCGTAAGCTAATCGAAAATGTTGAAGGCGGACTAGTATTCTCTAAAGATGGAGATAAAATTTGGAAATGTCGTAACTGTGGACACATCGTTATTGGAAAAGACGCTCCAGAAGTTTGTCCTGTATGTGCTCATCCACAAGCATATTTCGAAATCAAAGCTGAAAATTATTAGAATAGAAGTAGGGCAACCTACTTTTTTATTATTTCAATTCTATTTTTATTATCATGAATTAGTTCTTTGACAAAGGGACTAATTTTTTTATTTATAATTATATATATACAATTTTTAGTTCTTGTAAGTGCAACATAAAATAATCTTCTCTCTTCTTCAAAGGGAATATAATCTTTGTCATTTAAAACAAATCTTAGCATTTTTTCGTTTTTTATAGTTGAAGGTATATTATCTGAATTGACTAGTATTACATTATTTGCTTCTAATCCTTTTGCTCTGTGTATTGTTAATTTATTCATCCAATCAATATTTTCTATATCAGAATTATTTCTTCCAATAATTAATATATCTTTGTCTTTAATCATATTAATTACATCATTTACAGTATATCCAAATAATATTTTTATTGGCTTTTCTAAATTTTTATTAGAAACTATACTTTTCTTTAATTGTTTTTTATTCTTCATAATAAATCTTGAACTAACACCAATAAGCTCATTACTATTTCTATAAGTAAATTTTAAATGAAATATTTTAGTATTCTCAAAATATTGATTAAAATTTACAAAAATATTTAAATTACAACCAGAGAATCTATATATACTTTGCCAATCATCACCAACAACAAAAATTTTAGAATCACATTTTTTTATTATTTCATGGATAAGATTATATCTAACTAAGGATGTATCTTGGAATTCATCTATTATTATATATTTATAATATAAGTTTTTATCTTTAACCTTTTGTGTTGAATTAATAATCATGTCATCAAAATCTATTTTATTAACACTTTCACATTCTCTTTTATATATTAAATAAATGTCCATAATTATTTTTATAATTTTCTTTTCATTGAAGAATGTTTTCTTATATAATTTTATAAAATCGTTTAAGCCCATATTATTACTTTTAGCAAGCCTAATAAATGTTGAAATAGTTTTCTTTAACTGATAATATTCCTTTGTTTTATAAATAATATCAGTATTCTTATCAGTAAAAAAAATCGATTTAATGAATTTATCATTTGTGTACTTAATAAATGATTCAAAATACTCATCTATAATATAATCTAGATAATTGTCTTCTATTATACTTACATTACCTAGTAATGATAAACCAAGCTTATGAAAAGTGAATACATCTAAGTTATATCCCATCTCTTTTGTTTTATCTACAAGTGATTTAACAGTTTCGTTTGTAAACGATATACAAAGAATCTCATATTCTTTTACTTTAAGAACTTCAATTAAATATCGTATTTTACCAAGTATAGTTAAAGTTTTACCAGAACCTGCTCCAGCTACAACTAATGTGGATTTTGCATCGCTTTTAATTGCTTCTATTTGGGTATCATCTAAATAATAATCATTTATTTTAAATATTTCATTCATATAATATTTATTAACTAAAAAAGAGAAAATTACTTTTCTCTTAGTTTAGATTTTTAAAAATATCTTTATTTATAGAATATAAATATATATAACAAGACTTATTATACTTTGTTTCAATATAATTCTTATAACCAGTTAGTTGTTTTTTATATTCATCACTTTCTAGATTAGATAATTTATAATCGATTATATCGAAGTGATCTTCATACTCTAACAGTAAATCAATGAATCCGTGATATACTGAGTCATTATCTTTAAATCGAATTTCGTGTTCTTTATAAACTTTTGCATTTTTTATATTTTTAACTTCATCATGATTTAAGAAGTTTCTGATTTTTTCTTTATATGAATCATCAATATCTAAATCTTTAAGATTATCATTGTTAAAATCATATACTTCAAATACATAATGCATTAATGTACCGAAATCTAACCTTTCTTTTAACTTTCTATCTATTACTTTTGATAATGGTTTAGAAAAATGTTTATTTTCTAACACTTGATTATCAATATTAAGATTAGTAACAGTTATTTTTTTATTAGATTTATTAATATTTGTTGAATAATTATTTAGTTTCACTAAATTATAATCAGTAGTAATGTTTAGTGAATCTAAATCAACTGAGTTAATATATTTACTAATTTTATATTTTATTAGTGAAAGAATTTCAGTAAATGATTTTGCATTAATCATTGAAGAACTAGTTATATTAGTTAAAGGTAAAATTTTCTCATTAAATGAATTAATCATAATTATCTTTTCTTTTGCTCTTGTTAAGGCAACATAGAATAATCTAATTCTTTCGGATAACTCTTCAACTTTCTCTTTAGTTTTATATAAATCTAACATGAAAGTATTACCAACTCCATCTTTATAAAATGGAGTAATAAAACCGAGATCATTTGAAAATTTAAATTTAGAATTATTTGGATCTTTTGTGAAATCAGAATTTAAATAAGGAAGATAAACATAAGGATATTCTAATCCCTTTGAACCATGTATTGTCATTATTGTAACTGAGTTTGCACCACTGTTTTTATTTGTTGTCATCTTTATGTCTTCATCACTACTTAACATAGAATCAAAGTAATCATTCAAATCATAAATAGTCATACCGAAATCATTTAGATTAGCAACACTATTTAAAAAATACTCTAACTTAGTAAGTCTTTCATTAACATCACCAACTATGTTTAATTTACTTATAACATCAAATTTATCAATAATAGCGTAAAGCAAATCCTTATTAGATAAAGAATCAGTTAAACTAGATAATTCTAAAGCTAGTTTATATAGATCAGTGTTATCAAAGCTATTGTTAACAAATATTTTATATATTTCATCATCACTAATTTTATATACAAATGATCTTGCTATTGATAAAAAAGAATGTTTAAAACTTATATCAAAAGTGTTTTCTTTAACTTTTATTATTAAGTTAATTAAATTTTTAAGAATATAAATTTCATCTTCATCATTTAACTTAATATCTTTATAAATAGTAGCTGGTATGTTTTTAAACTCTAAAACCTTTTTTAGTAACTCAAAATTTTTTGATTTATCAACTAATATACAAAAGTCTTTATAAGCAATGTCACGATACTTCATAGTATCATTTTCAATATAAGTTACTTTTTCTTGTCTTTCCATTCTACTAATAATATCATCTGCAATAATAAAAGCTTCTGCTTCAGTATAATTATATTGTTTATCTTCAATATTATATTCTAATATTTCTAAATCATAAGAATCGTTGTGATTATGATCTTTATAAGCCACGTTACCGGAAATCATCTCATGTTGACTCTTATAATCAGCTCCACCAACATCATCAAACATGATATTATCAAATATTAAATTAATGTTATCTATAACTTCACATCTTGATCTAAAGTTCATATTTAAATCAATTTTAAATCCATTTATATCTTTAGAATACTCATCATATTTTTTCTTAAATATATAAGGATTAGCATTTCTAAAACGATAGATAGATTGTTTAACATCACCAACCATATAGACATTGTTGTTTTCTATATAAGATATAAATTCTTCTTGAATATCATTAGTATCTTGATATTCATCTATCATAATTTCATAAGTATTATTCTTGATATCATTTCGAACATCATCAAAATTTTTAACTAATTCAATTGCTTTTAGAGCAATATCACTAAATTCATAAACATTGTGTTTTGCTTTAAATGAAGTTATTCTATCATCTATTCTTTTTAATATTTCTATAATAGCTTCAATATAAACTTTTGTACTTTTATAATGATCAATTAAGGTGTTTTTATCTTCTGATAAATAGGCAACAATTGTCTTTTTTAATTTATTGCACTCCTCTTTTAATAAAGCGCCATATTCTGTATAGGCATCTCCTCGATTGTCAGCTAACTTCGCACTTTTAATTATAAATAACTCATCAAAAGTTGTTGCAGATATTAATGCCTCATAAAAATTGTTATTAGTTTCAATAGCCTTATCTTTAATAGTCTCATCTTTTAAATTTTCAAGCATAGAAACTAAATCATCTTTTATACAAAATAGATTATCTTCAAATTCTTCAAATTTATCATTTATGTAAGGCTCACTAAAACGAACAGATATGTAGTTATCTAAGAAATCCTGCTTATTTAAAACATTACTTAAAGATGCGTAATAATTCTTAACTGTTTGTTTAATCTTATTATCATTTTTTATTTCAAAATCAGATACTAACTTCAAGAATTTTTCATCTTCATTAGCATATAATTCTTCGAATATATCATCTATTGAATGTTCAATTTCCAAACTAATAATAGATGCATCCACAATAGAGAAGTCCTTACTTATATTAAGCAAATAGTTATATTTCTTTACTAAACTTTGTGCAAATGAATCAAATGTAGTTATGTATGCAGAATCAAGTAATTCTGCTTGTTCTTCTAATTCTGGTGTTTCATTTATAATATTTCTAATTCTTTCTTTCATCTCAGCAGCAGCATTATTGGTGAAAGTTAAAATAATGAGATTATTAATATTTACTCCTGATTCTAGAATTCTTAATACACGAGATTTTAAAACTGTAGTTTTACCGGAACCAGCACCTGCAGATACAATTATGTTTTTGTTTTTTTTATCAACAGCTAATTGTTGTAATGGCGTCAAATTACTCATAGTCATCACCTCCAGGGGCCTTTAATGTTTGATAATTAAAATCTTTAAATTTTCTAAAGCATATATCCTTATAATCGCAGTAATCGCATCCATCTGCTTTGCCTTCAATTTTAATAGGATGAATTTTAAAATCTCCATCACTAACTTTGTCAATAACATTTATTATTAAGTTTTCCATCAAATTACAAAGTTCATCTCTTTCTTCTAAAGAAAGTATGGTTTTCGTTTTCTTTAACTCACCATCTTTTGTACTCAATGATTTTATAACTTCAGACTTTTCATATGTATTATCAAATTTAGATATTAGAGAAACACTATCAAAAGTAATTCCTTCAAGTTTTAAGCTTTTTTTCTTTTCATCTAATGCATTTTTATCTGGCATATAGTTATTTTCTGTATTTAATATATGTTGGATATATAAACCAGCAACTTCATAGTTATCATCTAGAGATTTAAGTAAATATAAATAAATTGGAAGTTGTGTAGACAAACCAAATTCTAATAAATCAGTATTAATGCTTTGTGCACTTGTTGTTTTATAATCCACAACTAATAAACTATTGTTTAAAACTAAGATCTTATCAACAAAACCTTTTATTTTTGTTTTTATTTTTCTTTGTTTTTCAACAACAATTTCTTTTTCATATAAAGCATTTTCATGTGAAGAGTGTTTGTATTGTTCTTTAATTGTCTCAACTACAAACCTAATTTCTTCTTTTAAAGATTTGATAAAATATTTTTCTTTATTAGTTAAAGTTGATGATTGATAAGTCTTTTTAATATACTCATCATATGCATCATCAACACTTATTTTATCCTCAAGAGTTTCTTCAAGTACATAGTGAAATAAATTACCAATAAATTGTTCTAATGTTGTTTCAAACTCATTTATTTTTAAAATATGATTAACATAAAATCTAAATGGGCATTTATAAAAAGTTGAAATATTAGTATAAGAAAATGTTATCTTATCATCAATTTCACTTACTAATAATTTATTATCAATCCCAGTAAATTTATTATCATACGATTTATAAATATCAGGATAACTATTATAAAGTATTTCTAAGTTATCATTAACTTCATTAAACTTTATTAAAGAATCTAAAGATTTAGATAAACTTAGTTTATTGTATTCATTTGAATAATCAGAAATAAATTCGGCTTCTTTAACTGTAGTAAATATATTCAGATTGCATAAAAAAGATTTAGAGTAAGTTGCAAATGGCGAATTAAGTTTATATGTAATTGTGCAATTCTTAATATTAGAAATTGCTTTAATATATTGTTCTTTGATCGCTTTGTTATATTCATTTGAAGTTTCTAAGTACTCAGGCTTTATATCATCATTAATATAATCCTCATCTCTTTTTAATTTTGGAATAGAACCAAGATTAAAACCAATTAAGAAGACATATTCATCATCATAAAAAACATTGTCAATGATATTAGTTGTAACTATTTCATTTTCATGATGAGTATTATTAATTTTAATATTCTTCATTTCTTCTTCAATTAAATTTCTAATAGATTTAATATCATCACACCAATAGTATGTATTAAGCATATTTGAAAGTCTATCTATAACAATTTGATTCTCTTTATTGTTTTCATAATCAAACTTTTTTTTAATTTTATATAATAATAAATCTAAATTATTATCAAGATTATCTAAGAAAAATTTAGCAACACCGGTTTTAAAAAGAGAAGTTTCTGATGGTAAATAAACTGATAATTTATATTGTCTCATAAGCATATTAAAAACAAAAGAATATTCTTCTGAATAATTAGCTATGTAGATCTTATTTGCAGGTATTCCATCACTTAATAGTTTAGAAATATTTTCAAATACGTATGCAGTTTCATCATAAATTGTATCAAATTCATGTATTGTTTGTTTTAAGTTTTTATTTTCTTTTTCAATATATTCAATTTCTATTAATTCGCTTATTAAGTTTAGTAAGTATTTATCAAATTTTTTTATATAATCAAAACCATAAATATAAAGTTTCTTTTTTGATTTTAATAAGTTTAGAAATAGTTTATCAATAATTAGCAAGTCTTTATCTAGTAAATATTTTTTTAATGATAGTAAGTTATTTAATTTATCATTGTCATATTTATCTTCATTTATATAATATAAATTTTTTATATAATCTTTAGCTACTCCATAATTAACATTTAAGTAATTCATGACATTAAAAATTGTTTCATTGTTATAGTCGAATAATAATCCTTTTTTTAAATCATTAAATGTCATTATTTTGATGCTTATAAGTTTGTTGTTATCATCTATATAATCTAGTACTTTATTTTTAATATTGTTAGGCACTAGAAGAATAGAATCATGGACCATGTTGTTAATAAACTTCATAAAATCACCTAACAATATTATATCATTTTATTTAATTATAAAAATAAAAAAGAACTAAATATTAGTTCTTAATTTGCATATTTACTTGTGATTCCTAAGTATGATTCTAGAGTGATCCAATCACCATCATTATAAAGTGTTAAAGCCAATTCTTTACCAACATATCTTACATGCCATGATTCATACATATATCCAGTTTCGTCTTCTTTTCCTTGTGGGTATCTTATAATAAATCCGTATTTATAAGCATTATCGTTAATCCATTTTGCTTCAACAGTTCCATTAAAACTTTTACTTGGATTATTAATATCAAAACATAAAGCAGTTTGATGTTCCGAATATCCTGCACGAGCTGAATATTTATCAGCTGCTTCCTTACCATCTCGTTTAACATAACCATTATATAAGCTTTCTTGTAATTTGTATGGACGGTATCCACTTTGAATCCATAAGTTAAGTCCAACTGCTTGCGCATCAGCTTTCATCTCCTGCCAAGCATTATAAGCTTCCAGATTTATACAATCATTACATACTTTAGTAGCAGATGTAGGTGTTTTATATGTATTAGTTGGTACATAATCTTGAGGCACAGGATATGTTTTATTAACAATTATCATTCCATCTACGTAAGTAACACCATTTATTGTTTCAATTTTATATCCTTTACTAGAAACACCATTGTAAACTACGTTATCTGATTTTTTAGTAGTAGTTGAAATAGTCGTCGTTGTAGTAGAAGAGATGTTTTCTGTCTTTTTTGTTGTAGGTTCATTTTTTTCTTCTGAAATTACAAATTCGGATTCATTGTCTTTATCTTTTGTTTCTTTTTCACAAATATGGTTAATCGTACAATTATAACAACTATCATAGAATATATATCCAAATAGTTTTGGAATGAATAAAACAATAAACATTATTAAAGCATACTTTAATGCATTTAAGTATGACTTTCTATTACTTTTATATAATCTAAACATGATTAAATATAGAATTGGCACACCAATCCAAATAAATGTATAAAGATAAAAAATTATATTTGTTATCAATGTTGCTTTGCACATATTTATCACCTTTTAATATAATACTTTCTACTTGTGATTATTTTATGAAATAACATTTTTATTATTCTTAACTATTATAAAATTGGAGGGAAAAGCCTCCAATTTATTTATCTTAAAAATTATTTTCTTTTCCAGATATTAACTACCATTATTAGCATACCTATAGCTTCAATTACTAAAGAAGCAGTAATTAATATTCTAGTTGCTTGAACAGTTAAATCAATTTCACTTGATAAGTAAGTAGTTAATACTAAAACGAATAAACCAATTATTACTACTAAGATTCCTAAATCAACTCTTTTACTGATTTTATCATCTTTTTTTACTTCAGGAATTACTTCAACTTTTTCTTGAGTAACTTCTTTTGTAGCTTCTACTTTAACTTCTTCAATTTTAACTTCTTCCCATTTTGGTTGTTCAGCTACTGGTTTTTCTTCTTTAATTGGAGCAACAACAGTTTTTGGTTTAGTTGCTGTTTTCTTTACATTTGTGTTTTTACTAGTTGTAGTTTTCTTAGGTGTATTTGTCTTTTTAGCAGTAGTTGAAGTTTTTTTAGCAGTAGAAGTCTTTGTATTTGTAGTTTTCTTAGGTGTACTTTTAGTAGTATTAGACTTTTTAGTTGTGTTAGTTTTTGCTGCGTTACTAGTTGTAGCTTTTTTAGCTGTACTAGTTTTATTTGAATTACTCTTACTAGTTGTAGTTTTCTTAACTGTAGTTGATTTAGCTGAGTTTGTTTTAGCAGCAGTTCCTTTATTAGTATTAGTTTTTTTGTTATTAGCAGTAGTTTTACTATTAGTAGTTTTCTTCTTTGTATCCTTTGTATCTGCCATATATAATCACCTCTATTATAATTATAATTATTCTTTTTTTAAAATACAAGAGAAACGATAAGAGAATTTACTTTTCTTTGCAAATATTTTATAATAGTACCCAGGTGGTAGAATGAAAAAGGTCATATTTGCGTTTTTAATATGTTTAGTTTTTTTACCAAGAGTTAATGCTTCAGAAGAAAACTTAATTTCTGCTGAGTTAGTAAAATGTGATTCTTTATCAAATATTTGGCTAAGCATTAATAACGACATAAAAAGAATTCATCTTTTAGCATTTGAAACTGAAAGCGGGTTTTTGGATGATGAAATAAATAACTATATCTGTTCGATATTATCTAGTTCTTCGAAAATTCAAATTGAGTACGATATTGAAAAAAAAGATAAGTATAACCGAGAACTAGTCTATTTATATGTTGATGGGAAAATATTACAAAATGAATTACTTAGTCTTGGTTATGGCCAAGTTGATAATGTATTACATAATTATAGATATTTGAGTGACTTTTGTAATATTCAAAAAGAAGCAATTATTAAAAAGTCAGGTATATGGAATTATCCAAACATCGAAGAAAAATATTGCAATAGTGGTGTAGCTATTGAAAAATTTTTAGAAGAAGATGAAGAAAAGCAAGAAGATACAACAAAAATAAATAAAACATTAAAATTTATTGTGTTTTTAAATTCATTAATTTTAATAATGATCTTACTAATAAAAAAAGGCAACTAACAAGTTGCCTTTTACTTATAATAAACCTTTAATATCGTCTTCAGTATATTCTAAAATATCACCTGGCTGACACTTTAAAGTACTACATATTTTTTCTAATGTTGAGAATCTAATTGCTTTTGCTTTACCTGTTTTTAAAATAGACATATTAGCTTCTGTAATTCCAACATTTTCAGCTAGTTCTTTTAAAGATATTTTTCTATCTGCCATTACACGATCAAGTCTTAAAACAACGCCCATTATATCCCTCCCACAATTATTATTTCTTTATTATATTATAGCATAAAATTATTGATAATCAATATTATTTTTTATAGTTTTCGTAATAATTTCTTTCAGATAAAACATCCAAAAGATTTGATACAATATCTTCATCAGTCTCATCTAAAATCATTTCTAACTGATTTATAATCTCATTTAGGGAAGAACAAGATTTATAATCTATATTATAACTTTCTAAGATATCTATTTGTTCTTGAGATAAATAAATAGTTTTATTTACTTTTTTCATCATTGTATAATCCGGATTAATTTCTACTTCTAAATTGCTTAAATTCATGCATATCACCACTTATATTATATCATAAAAATAGGGACTAATTAGTAGCCCCTATTAAATTCATTAAATCAACTGTGTTTAAAAAATAATATCCTGCTATGACAATGACAATGAATATTAATAAAAAGAATAGAACTGGTATAAAATCTCTAACACTTACTTTTCCTTTTTTCTTGCTTTTTCCTTTTTCTTTAACTTCTTTTTTTATTTCAGTATTAATCTCATCTTGAATAATTGCTATTTCGTTAGTGTTTACTAGCTCTTCGTCAACGTCATAGTACTTCTCTCCATGAACACTAATTAAAATCTTTTCGATTTCTTCGTTAAAATTTGGCACTAATTTATTATTTGCATCAAACAACTTAACTTGTGTATTCATATCGATTCTCCTTACCATATAATATTAACATAATTGAGTGATAAATACAACAAAAGTTGACACCTCAAATCTTTACATAAATACGTATATTTGCTATAATTTATGATAATAAGGAGGCATAGATAATGGATCCAGAGCTTAAAAGTAGTATTAAATCATTTTTAAAAGAGCTTAAAACTAGAATTGAACTATTATCAAGTAACAAAGTTACTGAAAATGTTGATAATGCTAATATCGACGAAATTAAAAAAATCTTATCTAAATATGATATTGCCTCAGACAAAAAAATAAAATTAAGTGATATAAAGAAAATGGATATTGAAGATTTAAGAACCCTTTTATCATTGATAGGTCAAAAGGATGATTCAATAAATTATCTTTTTTCTAAATTTGAAGAACACTTAGAAAAAATACGCGATTTAATAAATAATTATATAAGTGATTTTACAAATATTGAGAAGAATCAAACGGAAGCAATTAATGAAAAGATTGCATTATATCAAAAATATATTGAGTTATTTGAAAAAGATGAATTAGAAGAGCCGTTCAGAGATATAAATGAAATATCAAAAGTTATTGCAGAAATAGGTCTACCAAACGAAGATAAATGGAGAATACTAAAATATATCGCCATTTCGAATAATAAAACAATAAAAGGTATAGATCCAAAATTAAGTGTTCGCGTATCTGAATGTATGGCAGCTATTTCTCCTTATTTAAAACAAGAAGAAATTTCTAATATAATAACTTCTAAATTATCAAAATTAGAAATAGATATAGATATAATTCCAACTATAGCAGCTGAGTTATCAAGCGAGACAGGGATTAATGAAACAATCATTATAAATATAATTGCGTCACTTACTGCTAATAGTTTATCGGAAAAATTAGCAAAAACAGAAGAACCTACTGAGCAAGTTGAGTTAATCCACCAAATATATTCAGTCCTTGATTTTGTTACAAAACTAGATGACCCAATTGTCTTAGAAGCTAAAGAAATAAGAAATACTACAATTGATTTTTATAATAATTCTCTTATTAATGGAATTACAGAAGATAAAATAAAAGAATATTTAGAAAAGACTGTCTCAGAACTAACCGAATCTGATGGTATTTCACGCGAATATGCAATTGAACTAAAAGAAATTGCTGTCTTAAAACCGATTTATGAGACACTAGACACTTTAGAATTAATTGATAATGAAAGTGATGTTTATAAAAAAGCAATTACAGTTTTAAAAAAATTAGTTGATCAATATAAATTATTGGAAGATAAAAAGAATAGTTTAATTAAAGAATAAAATAGGAGTTGACATAAATGAATGAGGGGAAAAAATTACTGTACTCAATTATTGAAAATAAATTAAATAGATTAACAAATCTTGATACAGACTCATTATTTATTGATGATATTAATTTAAAAGAATTATCTGAAAAATTAGAGCAAGATGATATAAACTTTTATTTAGTATCTGATAATATAATTGAGAAAGTTATTGAGTATAATAATTTAAAAACAGTTGATAAATTTAAGAAGGATTTAATTAGTGCAAGAGATTTATTAATTGGTAAAAAAGATTATAATTTAAAAATAAATCTAAACCAAGATCATACAAGTGCTTTAAATAAATTTAAAAAGAATTTAAATAGAATTGTTAATAATATTGATTCTGAAATATTATATAAGGATGAATTAATTAAAAGAATAAAAGACTTGAAAAGAGATATGGATTATAATTATCTAATTAATGATTTTGAGTTAATAGAAGATATGACACGAGATTATGATAAATTAAATTATGATAATAATATGATAATTATCATGAAATATATTAATGATTTTAATCTAACTTTATTAAAAACGCCAAAAAGAAATTCTCCAAAATTTGATATTCATTTAATAACAAAACCAAAAATAGATCAAGAAATAAAAGATATATTAAAGAGATTAGAAATAACACAAAAGGAAATTCCAAACTATTTATTAAGCGAACTAAAAAAGTGTGATGTTGAAGAATTTGTTCATACATTTAATACAATCAAGAAAAATAAAGCGGAAAATGGTGGTATCCTTCATTTTATTGATAAGGAAAATAAAATACTTATTCTTTCAATCTTGCTATATGCAAACGAAAAATCAATTAAAGGTATAATTTCTACTATTGAAGATGAAAATGGATATTTAGATATAAATCTACTAAAAATAATTATTAATAATATTCCAAGTTCCTTATTAGTAAAGAATAATACATATTTTAATTCATTACATAAAGAATATATGAATAATTATAAATTATTAAAAGATTTAAAAGTTAATTATTCGATTTTAATTAAGAAAACTCCTTTATTTATGATAATGAAAAATGATACTTTAGACTATACTTTAAATTATTTAAGTCAATATGGTGCATCTAAAAAAGATATTATAAATAGATGTTATAAAACATTGGTAACTACTCCATCTTTAATGATAGATAATTTAGAAATAATGAAAAAGTATAATATAAATATAAATGAGTTCTTTGCAGATAGTAATACTAATTATAATTTACTTAAAATTATAGACTTAGATAAGAAATTAGCTTATTTGAAGAAGACGTTCAAAATTGATTTAACAGATATTACTTTATTAAATAAAGTAATTGTTGCTAAAGTATATCAAGAAGCCACTTCAGGCTTTATTAGTTGGGGTGAGTAAGATGATAGAATACATAAAAGAATATGGTGTTACTAGCACTGATTATGAGAGTATTGTTAGAATTTTATCTAAAGAATTAATTGATCTTATGACTTTATCAGAATATAAGGTAAGAGAAATATTAGATTACTATAATTCTATTGGCTTAACTGAATCTATTTCAAAATTAATTATCAATAGACCGGATTTAATATTAATTGAAAGAGAAGTACTAGATGATCTAATTAGTAAAATTGATGCTAAAACATTTGCAACTATTGTAAAAACTTCAATTGATGATTTAATCATTTTAGGAATATAAAGAATAGCTTCGGCTATTTTTTTATTGTTATTTTTTTTATCTTTTGGTATACTCAGTATGTCTTGGTCTGTTGGTGAAGCGGTTTAACACATAACCCTCTCAAGGTTACATACATGGGTTCGAATCCCATACAGATCACCATAGAATAAATACGAGCAATAATTGCTCGTTTTGTTTTGTAATTATTCTTAATTAGTGTATAATAAGTTTAAGGGTGATATTATGGATATTTTCAAACTAAAAGTAAACAACTTTAATGTTTTTTTTATAATATTAGTATGTTTTATATCAGCAGTTTTATTAACACCAATTGTCAAAAAAATTGCATATCATATTAATGCTGTTGATAAACCAGATAATAAAAGAAAAGTTCATCATACAATTATGCCAAGATTGGGTGGACTTGCAATATTTTTAGCATTTTTAATCGGCTATATGATATTTGCGCCTAAAACAACTCAGATGCTTTCAGTGCTTATAGGAGGATTTATAATTATCTTAGTTGGTATGTGTGATGATATTCATACATTAAAGCCAATTTATAAGTTAATTGGTCAAATTGTAGCAGCATGTATTGTTGTGTTCTATGGAAATATAACTCTAAATGATATGATTGTCTTTGGAATACATTTTAAATTTGGAATATTTGCTTATCCATTAGCAGTATTTTTTGTAGTTGCAATAATAAATGCCATAAACTTTGCAGATGGATTAGATGGTTTAGCTGCAGGAACATCAACAATATACTTTATCACAATCGCGATAATAGGTTATATTATGAACAGATTAGGTGGCCTTGATGTTATACTTTGTTTAATAATGGCAGGTTCATGTTTAGGCTTCTTAGTATATAATTTCGAACCAGCTTCAATATTCATGGGAGATATTGGAAGTATGTTCTTAGGATTTATAATTTCTATAATCGCACTTTTAGGGTTTAAAACTGCAACTATTACTTCTTTAATAATTCCTCTTTTACTATTATTTGAACCAATCTTGGACACTATTCTTGCGATGTTAAGAAGATTAATGAATGGTAAAAGTATGTCATCAGCAGATCGCGAACATTTACACCATCAATTATTAAAAGGTACTAAATCTATAAGAAAATCAGTACTAATTATGTATGGAATTAATATACTATTTGCAAGTGTATCGATATTTTATACTTTAGGTGATAAAAAATTTAGTATGATTTTATATCTTTCACTATTAATACTATTTATAATTTTAGTATTAAAAACAGATATTTTATTTGATCATAAAAATAATAAATAGGTGATATAATGCAAGTAAATTTATATGATTTTGATAATACGATTTATAAAGGAGATTCTTCAACTGACTTTTTCTTTTATTCGTTAATGAAATATCCAAAAGTAATAAAGTATCTACCTAGAATAATTAAAAGTGGAGTCCTTTATAAGTTTAAAAGAATAAATAAAACAAAAATGAAAGAAAATATTTTCTCATTTTTAGAGGTAATTCCTGATGTTGATAATTTAGTAAGTGAATTTTGGGAGTCTCACTCATGCTATATCAAAGATTTTTACTTAAAGAAAAGACATAATAAAGATATAATTGTATCAGCATCCCCTGAGTTTTTGCTTAAGCCAATAACTGATGAACTCAAAGTTATGGATTTAATTGCAAGTGACGTTAATAAAAAAACTGGTAAGTTTAATAAACCAAATTGCTATGGAAAAGAAAAAGTTATTAGACTTAATAAAAAATATAAAGATATTAAAGTAAACGAATCATATTCAGATAGTTTAAGCGATACTCCAATTCTAAAACTTGCTAAGAAAGCCTATATAGTTAAAGGCAATAAACTTACAGATTTTTAATATTTGTTATAAAACAATAAAAAATAATTGAAATAGAATAAAATGTTCTATTCTTTTTTTATGTTTTGGTGTATAATACCTTTCATGCAGTACTGAAAGGAGAGCGTATGTTAATCTTAAAAAACATAAGCAAGCAGTATGAAGGAAGTAAAACTATAGTATTAAATAATATTAACTTAAAATTTGAAAATCATGGACTTATATGTATACTCGGTCCCTCTGGATGTGGTAAATCAACTCTTTTAAATTTAATTGGAGGACTAGACTACCCAACAGAAGGAGATATATTAGTTGATGATGCTATCTTAGGTTCTTTAAATAAAAAAGACTTAGATTATTATCATAATAAATATGTTGGTTTTATTTATCAAAATTACAATTTAATTAATTATTTAAATGTTGTTGATAATATTGAACTTATCAACAAAAATAAAAGAATAGATGAACTTTTAGATTATCTACATATTAAGGATAAAAAACATCAAAAGGTAAATAATCTAAGTGGAGGAGAAAAGCAAAGAGTTGCAATAGCAAGATGTTTATCAAATGATCCGAGTGTTCTTCTGTGTGATGAACCAACAGGTGCACTAGATATTAAAACAAGTAATGAGATAATGGAGTTGCTTAAAAACATCTCCAAAAAGAAATTGGTAATTGTTGTAACTCATAATGAAGAATTAGCATTACAATATGCGGATAGAATAATTCGCTTAGAAGATGGATGTGTTATAAGTGATTCAAAAAAGATTATCAAAAATGTTATAAATAAATATAATTATTCAAAAGTAAAGGTATCAAGAAGAAAAATATTTAACATAATAAAGAAAAACATTATAAGTAAATACAAAAGAAATATTTTATCAGTTGCTGCCTTTAGTGTTGGTCTTATTTCACTTTCTTTAGTTTTGGGTATTTCAAGCGGATTTAATAAAGCCTTAGAAAAAGAAGAAAAGGATTCTTTGAGTAAATATCCGATATATATTTCAAAAACTAGTACAAATCTTGATAATAGTTTAGAAGAGATATTTGATTTTAAGAAAGAAACTGATGATAACTACATTTATGCAAAAAGTGAAACACATGAAAACGAAATAACTGAAGAATATATTAATGAATTAAACTCTATTAAGGAAAATACAAATTATATCGTTAAGGCCTATTTAATAAACAATGCTCTTATTAATGTCGTAAATAAAAAGATCGATGACTTAAATATAATTGCTGGTTCGAATCTAAGCAAAGAAAACGAATTATTATTAGTAGTTAATAATAATAGAATAAATACAGAAATATTAAAAAGTATTAATCTAAAAAAAGAGAAATACTCTTACGATGAATTAGTTGGTTATGAATTTAAATTAAAAAAGAAAACTTATAAAATAGTTGGAATAGCTTCAACTAGCGAAGATTCGTATCTATATGACCTTACAGGTTTATTGAGTATATCAGATTATTTTGATAAAGAGATTCCTTCTGCTTTTTTTCTGTATCCAAAAGATTATGAAAATAAACAAATAATATTAAAACATTTAGATAAATATAAAGATATAGAATATACTGATTATTCAACTACAATTAAAAAACTTTCTACAACAATTGTTGATGCAGTTAGTATGGTTTTACTTTGTTTTAGTATGATTGCTTTACTAGTTTCAACAATAATGATTGGAATTATTTCTTATATTTCTGTTTTAGAAAGAATAAAAGAAATCGGTTTATTTAAATCATTGGGTTTATCAAATAGATATATTAAATATATTTTTGTTGGAGAAAATATAGCTCTAGGATATATTTCAAGTTTAGTTAGTTATTCAGTAATTAAACTATTAAGTATTCCAATTAATAATCTTCTTCAAAATCTAACAGGTATGAGTAATATATTGCTAATAGATTCGAATCTTTTATTCATTATATTAATTGTTAGTATTTCTTTAAATATAATAGGTTCATATTTTCCAATAAGAAAGACAAAAAAATTAAAAATAATTGATTGTATGAAATATGAATAATATAATATCTTTAGTGATTGAGAAATTCTAGGTGATTAATATGGAATGGAAAATTGGTAATATTAATATAAAAAATCAAATTGTTTTAGCTCCGATGGCAGGTATTAGCAACACCTCTTATAGGAAAATAATTAAGAAGATGGGTGCTGGACTAATATATGCTGAAATGGTTTCAGATAAAGCAATTACTTTTGGAAATGAGAAAACTTTAGAATTATTAAAGATGGACGAAAGTGAAAGACCAATTGCTCAACAAATATTTGGTTCGGATATTGAATCATTTGTAGCAGCCGCAAAAAAGATAGAAGAAACAATGCATCCAGATATTATTGATATTAACATGGGGTGCCCAGTACCAAAAGTGGCTGTTCGTGCTCAAGCAGGTGCTTCTCTTTTAAAAAATCCTGAAAAAATTGAGGAAATTGTTAGGTCAGTAGTGCAAGCAGTTAACACACCTGTAACTGTAAAAATTAGAAGTGGTTGGGATGAAAAATCTATAAATGCAGTACAAGTAGCAAAATGTATTGAAAGAGCAGGAGCAAGCGCTATAACAGTTCATGCTAGAACTCGTTCACAAGGTTACTCCGGAACATCTGATTGGAATATTATTAAACAAGTTAAGGAAAGCGTTAACATTCCTGTTATTGGTAATGGGGATGTGACATCTTGCTATAAAGCAAAAGAGATGTTAGATCAAACTGGCTGTGATGCTGTTATGATAGGTAGAGGTGTTTTAGGTAATCCGTGGCTCATAAAAGAATGTGTAGAATATTTGAATGATGGCAAAACTCCAGAAAGTGTTTCGATAGAAGAAAGAATAGAAATGTTAAAACATCATTTTGAACTTTTGGTCCAAGATAAAAATGAGAAGGTTGCATTACTTCAAATTCGCACTCATGCGCTATGGTACATAAAAGGTTTAAAAAACAGTTCAATAGTAAAAAATAAAATATGTCAGTCAAAATCAAAAGAAGAATTATTTAATATCTTAAATGACTATGTAGAAGAATTAAAAAAAGGTGAGTAATTTATTTTATGCTCACCTTTTTTATGTCTGCATTTATTTTTTTAACAAAATCTTTTCCATGTTGATTTAAATATATTTGTCTTTTTTCTAACTCACCAATATAATTTGAAAAAGCCGGTAATGAAAGAAATTCAATTAAACTACATAGGAAGAGTTCGGGATCTCTATTATTCAAGTAGTAAAATTCAACTGCCGCGATAAAAGGAATTGAGTACATTAATTTTTCATTTGTAGTAATATTAAATGCTTTATTTGCTTCCTCTAAAGATATTTTATTTGCAACCGCAAGCCCTTCAATTGGATTTGTAGAAAAATCTTGTAAGTACTCTCTTGATAATAAATTTGTTTCCATCATCAAGTACTGACAAAAATGATTAATCGTATTCCATAAATAAATTCGATATAATTTAACATCCTCAGTAAGTTCATAATGTTTTTCTATATAATCACATGCAATAAGTTCCATAAGTAGGGGAAATAATTCTCCAAATGGATAAACAAATAAATCTTCAAGATGTGGATTGATTAGATCACTTATTGCATGTCCATATTCATGGACTATATTCATAAAATCCTCAATCGTATTTTGAGACTTAACATTGATATAAGAATATTTAAAATAAGGTAAGAAGAATGAATCAGATCTTATATCACTTAATTTAAAATTATTCTTTCTATCTTTAAAAGCATGATTAAATTTTGATTTTATTATTGGTGGCATACTATTATAAAAGTCATGAACAAAACTTAGAAGTATTGAAGGAGTTAATTTATAAACAGTTAATTTAGGTAGTTTTTCTATAGATACTTTATATTCTGAAAAATCACTTATATATTGTAAATATTCTCTTTTGTTATAAAGTGCAGTAACGTTATCTTTCAACTGTTTTTTTTCGTCATGGTGTTTTTGAAAATTAATAGCCTCGCCTTCAGAATTTAACAAATATTCTAAAGGCCATATATCGAATAGCAAACTTTTATCACCAGTACGATTATACTCAGCAATTACAGTGTCGTATTGCTGTTTTATAAGATTTTTGTTCCAATTTTTATATGCCATATATTCGCCTTCTGACTGAGAAATATAATAACATAATTAAGTGTTACAATTCAATACAAATTTTTTCTTTTAAAATCCAATTTTTGTGGTAAAATATTAAAGAAATTTGGTGATGAAGTATGGATAAAATAGTAATAAAAGGAGCAAGGGAAAATAACTTAAAAAATATTTCTTTAGAACTTCCTAAAAATAAACTTATTGTTATGACAGGTTTATCTGGTTCTGGTAAAAGTAGTTTAGCATTTGATACAATTTATGCTGAAGGTCAAAGAAGATATGTTGAGAGTCTATCTGCTTATGCTAGACAATTTTTAGGTGGGGAATCAAAACCAGATGTTGATTCAATAGAAGGTTTATCACCAAGTATTTCCATTGATCAAAAAACAACAAACAATAATCCACGTTCGACAGTAGGAACTGTTACAGAAATATATGATTATTTAAGACTTTTATTTGCACGTATTGGTACTCCTTGCTGCCCAAATCATCATGAACCTATAACAAGTCAAAGTATCGAAGAAATGACTAATCGAATCATGGCTTTGGAAGAGGGAAGTAAATTAGAGGTTTTAGCTCCAGTAGTTCACGGAGAAAAAGGGACACATAAAGATTTATTTGATAAACTAAGAAAAGATGGATTTTCAAGAGTTCGAGTAAATGGTGAAGTTCAAGATTTAGCTGGAGAAATAATCCTAGAAAAAAATAAAAAAGATAATATAGAAGTAGTAGTTGATAGAATAGTATTACATCCAGAAGAAAGAAGTCGTTTATTTGAAGCAATTGAAACATCAACTAAAATGGCAGAAGGAAAAGTTCTAATTAACGTTATTGGAGATAAAGAAATATTAATGAGTGAAAATTATGCATGTCCTAAATGTGATTTTTCTCTTCCCGAATTAGAACCACGTATATTTTCATTTAACGCCCCATATGGTGCCTGCCCAATGTGTAAGGGATTAGGTATAACAAAACATATTTCGTTAGATTTATTAATGCCAGATAAAAGTAAATCTATACTTGATGGAGGAATTAAAACTTTAACAATAGATGATAATATAGAAACTAATAGATTATTTACTATATCAAAAAAATTGAATATTGATTTAACTAAACCATTAAGTGAACTAGAAAGCGAAAAATTAGATATTCTTTTATATGGAACAGATGAAGAATTTAATTTTGAGTATACCTCTAAAAATGGTAATAAAAGATATACAACTGAAACTTATGAAGGAATTGTTACTAATCTTGAAAGACGTTATATCGAGACAGCTTCTGGTTGGATAAGAGATTGGATAGATGGATATATGGTTGAAAATGAGTGTCCATTATGTAAAGGTTCTCGTCTTCAAAATAATATCTTAAATGTCCTTGTTGGAAATAAAAATATATGGGAAGTAACTAAGATGTCTATAAAAGATTTACGTACTTTCTTCAGTAATTTAAAATTAACAAAAACTCAAGCAGAAATAAGCACATTGCTTATTAAAGAAATAGAATCACGCTTAGAATTTTTAGATAATGTTGGTTTATCTTATTTAACTTTAGCTCGTTCTGCTGGAACTCTATCAGGAGGGGAAGCACAACGTATAAGACTGGCAACACAAATCGGTTCACAATTAACTGGAGTTTTATATGTTTTAGATGAGCCAAGTATTGGTCTACACCAAAAAGATAATGATCGACTTATAAATAGTTTAAAAAATATGCGTGATTTAGGAAATACATTAATTGTTGTTGAACATGATGAAGATACAATGAGAGAGGCCGACTTCTTAGTTGATATTGGTCCAGTTGCTGGATCAGGTGGAGGATATGTAGTTGCTGCCGGAACTCCAGAAGAGGTTATGAAATGTAAGGATTCAATCACGGGTGATTATCTTACTGGAAGAAAGAAAATAGATGTTCCTAAAAAAAGAAGAAAAGGTAATGGAGAATTCATTACAATAAAAGGCGCAAAAGAAAATAACCTTAAAAATCTTAATGTTAAATTCCCACTAGGATTATTTACTTGTGTAACTGGAGTATCTGGTTCTGGTAAATCATCATTAGTTAATGAAATATTATATAAAGCATTACAAATCTCAGTTTATGATTCAAAAGTTAATATTGGAAAACATAAGAGTATTGAAGGACTTGAATATGTAGATAAAGTTGTTCAAATTAGCCAAGATCCAATTGGAAGAACACCAAGAAGTAACCCGGCAACATATACAGGAGTGTTTGATGACATAAGAAATGTTTTTGCTGAAATGAAAGAGTCAAAAATAAGAGGATACGATAAATCAAGATTCTCATTTAATGTTAAAGGTGGAAGATGTGAAGCGTGCTGGGGAGATGGTGTTAAGAAAATTGAGATGCATTTCTTGCCAGATGTTTATGTTCCATGTGATGTTTGTCACGGAACACGTTTCAATTCAGAAACTTTAGATGTTAAATTTAAGGGTAAAAATATTTCTGAGGTATTAGACATGAGAGTAGAAGAAGCTTATGAATTCTTTTCTTCAGTACCTAAAGTTAAAAACAAATTACAAGTATTAATGGATGTAGGTTTATCTTACATAAAATTAGGTCAAAGCGCTCCAACGTTATCAGGAGGAGAAGCAGGCCGTGTTAAACTTGCTAAAGAACTTCAAAAGAAACCAACTGGTAAGTCAGTATTTATTCTCGATGAACCAACCACTGGTCTTCATACTGATGATATTAAAAAATTATTAATCATTTTACAAAGAATAGTTGATAATGGAGACACTGTTATTGTAATAGAGCACAATTTAGATGTCATTAAAGTGGCAGATTATATCATCGATTTAGGGCCTGATGGTGGAGATGGTGGAGGTAAGATTGTTGCTACTGGAACTCCAGAAAGTGTAGCGAAGGTAAAAGAATCTTATACTGGCCAATATTTGATTAAAATATTAAATGTTAGTAACAAATAAGTTATTAACATTTTTTTTATTAACGAGAGTCTAATTGATGATATAATAATCAATGTTGAAACGAGGGGATTATTAATGAATAGAAGAAATAAAATAATCGCTATACTAGGGATGATATCTACTTTGTCTTTAAATGGGTGCTCAAAAATGGAAATACCAACAGGTGAATTTACTACAATCGATGAAGATAAAAATGAAGATACAGTAACTAGTGATAAAGAAATAGAAATAGAAGTAGAAAAAGAAGAACTTAAATCAATATTAAAAGAATATATGGTAGATAATAATGTGGAAAATCCAGTTTATGTTTTGAGTGTTGATAGTCCATTATCAGAAAATTTTAAGTCATACGCGTTTGTTAAAGAGATGGAATATAGTACCAATTCTGAAGAACATTCAGAAGATTCTCCATTATTTGATGACATAGCTGAAGTGGTTCGTTTATCACATTTAGAAAATCAAGAAGAAGTTTTAAAAGGAGTTTGTAATTTTACCCTAATTAAATATCAATCTCTAACTTCTGAAGAAGCTGTCTATGGAGAAGAAATTTATAACATTACATATGATAGTGATGGTGAAGAAAAGAAAGTGGAATTAAAAGAACAACGATTTGGTGATTCAGAAGAAAATATGTATTTTTACGCTTTAACCACTACAACTGAAGAAGGAGTTCGTTACGATTGGTCATTCATTGATAATGAAGAAAACGGATATTTCTCTAACTATTCAGTACCATTTGAATTAAAAAAATATTCATACGATGATATAATGAATGAATTTATTGAATATAAAGATGAAGAAAAAGGAGCAACTTTAGGGTTAACTCCACAAAACTAATATAGGAAGAGAGTGAAGAACATTCACTCTTTTTTGTATCAATAAAATATATGATTCTTTGTTGATATAAATAGGAGTTTTTATTATAATAAATAATAGGAGTGTGATAATATGAATCCAGTACTTATCGATTTAAATATTATTCAAATAAGATGGTATTCAGTATTAGTTTTAGCGGCTTGTTTTGTCGTTTTATATTTAACACAAAATGAAGCTGAAAAGTTTGGAGTACAAAGAACATTTATATTTAATATGCTTTTTTGGGCGTTAATATTTGGAATAATTGGAGCAAGACTTTATTATGTATTATTTAATCTAGAAATATATTTAAAAGATCCAGTTGAAATATTAAAAGTCTGGAATGGTGGCTTAGCTATTCATGGTGGTTTAATATTTGGACTAATAACAATAGTTTTATATTGTAAAAAATATAAAGTTCGTTTAGTAAGAATGCTTGATTTCTTAGTTGTACCCTTACTTTTAGGACAAGCGATAGGTAGATGGGGGAATTTCTTTAATCAAGAAGCACATGGCGCTGCAACAACAGCAGCATACTTACAAAGATTATTTATTCCAGATTTTATTATCAAAGGAATGACTATTGACGGGGTTGTATATACACCATCGTTCCTTTATGAATCGATAGTTTGTTTAATTGCTTTTATTGTATTACTGTTCGTAAGAAGAGGAAAATATACTAAAGTTGGAACACCAACAGCAGCCTACCTTATTATATATGGTGTATTAAGATTTTTTATTGAAACATCAAGAACAGATGCTTTAATGATTGGCGGCTTTAAAATAGCCCAAATTGTTTCAGTAATCATGATTATATTCGGACTTGGTATGATTATGTTAATAACTAAAAAAGGTAAATTTGAAGACCGATATAACGATAAAGACAATGATTTAAATATTAGGTTTTAATCGTTTTTCTTGAATAATATAAATATAAATGGTAAAATTAACATAGGTGATGATATGGAACAACTAGATAAGAAATTAAATCAAATGAGTGTATTAGAAAAAGCAGATAAACTTGCTTCTTTAATTGCAAAAGCAGACTTAGAAACTGACTATGCTATTCAAGTTGCATGGGGAGACAGTGCTGCAGCAGCAAAAAATGCCGCAAAAATTGTAATTGAGAATACAAAAACTTTATTTCAATCTAATAGAATAGATCAATTAGATCCTGATGTAAGAGCTAAAACATTTGCAGATTACCATGTAACATTGGATTCATATTTAAAAATGTTTCCAGAATACCAATTAGAAGATGTTATAACTGAAACAGTTGATAAAGCACACTCTATTTAGAGTGTTTTTTAATTGCTTTAGTGCAAATGTTGATACTATATTTCGACACCTTTCATAAATTATACTAGAAAGGAATGAATTTAAAATGAATAATAATTGTTCATGTGGGAAATGTAATCCTCCTATAGCAGTAGGACCTACAGGACCAACAGGTGCAACCGGAGCAACTGGAGCAACAGGTGTACAAGGAATTCAAGGAGTTCAAGGAATCCAAGGATTAATCGGACCAACTGGAGCTCAAGGTATTCAAGGAATCCAAGGACCAATAGGACAACAAGGACCAACTGGGCCAACAGGAGCAAATGGAGTCACTGGGCCAACAGGAGCAACAGGAGCAACAGGAGCAACCGGAGTTACTGGACCAACAGGAGCAACAGGAGCAACAGGAGCAACCGGAGCTACTGGAATGTCTGCTAACTTAACAATAGGAACTGTTACGACAGGTGTTAATGCATCTGCAACAATAACTGGTACTTCACCAAACTTTGTTCTTAACTTAGTGTTACCACAAGGACCAACTGGGCCAACAGGAGCAACCGGAGCAACCGGTGCAACCGGAGCAACTGGAGCAACAGGCGCAAGTGATTCCTTAACTATCAGAAATACAACAACTGGTGATGCTGGAACAAATGCTATGGTTATTGATGTAACAGGAGGACCTGATCATACATTAGATTTTGTTATACCAAGGGGATACGATGGAGTAGATGGTGAAATAGGTATCCAAGGAATTCAAGGCCCAACAGGAGCCACAGGACCAACAGGAGCAACAGGAGCCACTGGAGCTACAGGACCTAGAGGAGCATCTTGCCATTGTGAAGTCGAAAACTAAATTAAAAATTGTAGTTTATGCGATTTCTAAAAATGAAAGTGCCTTTGTCGATAGATGGTACGAATCAATGAAAGAAGCAGATGAAATATATGTGCTAGACACTGGATCAACAGATGATACAGTAGAAAAATTAAAGAGTCTTGGAGTAAATGTATCATCAGAAATTATTACTCCTTGGAGATTTGATGTGGCTCGAAATAAAAGTCTTGATTTAGTACCATTAGATACTGATATATGTGTGTGTACAGATTTAGATGAAGTTTTGGAGGGTGGCTGGAGAAAAAAACTAGAGAGTAGTTGGAATAATTCAAATCGAATGCGTTATAAATATAATTGGGCAATAGATGAAAATAATAATCCAATAATCACTTTTCTTTATGAAAAGATTCATGACAGACATCATTATAAATGGATATATCCTGTTCATGAGGTTTTAGATTGTTCACTTGATAATGAAGTTGTCTCAGTAAATGAGAATATTGTTTTAAATCATTATCCAGATAGAACAAAATCACGTTCTTCATACTTACCATTACTTGAACTTTCAGTACAAGAAAATCCCAATAATGATCGCAATCTTCATTATTTGGGTCGTGAATACATGTATTATAAGGAATGGAATAAATCAATTGATACATTACTTAAGCATATTAACTTAAGTACTTCAACTTGGAAAGAAGAAAGATCTGCATCAATGCGTTTTATTTCTAGATGTTACCTAAATCTAAACCGTAAGGAAGAAGCAAAATATTGGTGTAAAAGAGCAATTGAAGAAAGTCCTAAGCAAAGAGAAGGATATGTTGAACTTGCTTTAATTGAATTTGATGAGGCTAACTATTTAGAAGTTATAATCAACTGTCTTAAAGCAAAAACAATTTTAAAAAATGAAATGATTTATATTAATGAACCTTTTTGTTGGGATTCGACAATTGATGATTTATTATCAATAAGCTACTATAATTTAGGTTTAAAAGATGAAGCAATCTATTATGTTAATAGAGCACTTGAATATGACAAAGACAATGAAAGAATAAAAGCTAATAAAGAGATATTTGAAAGTTAAATATCTCTTTTTTCTTTTCTTTTGTTAAAAATAATGTATAATATTTCCTAATTAAGGAAGTGATTTAATAATGTTTATAACTAGTGGTATTATTAACGATGGAAAACCAATCGAAATTGATAACAGTAAAATTATTTCATATTTAAATATTTTACTAGTAGATTTAACAGAAGAAGAACAAATGAGCTTTGATAAATTGAAGAGTTCATCATTAATTGTAGATGAAGAGGCATCTTTAGTTGAGTATTTTGTTAAATTTAAAAACTTTGTAATTGTTTATGATGATGAAGTTTACTATTCTAGTGAACTAGATGAAAATATGATTGATAAAGTTCAATACATAAAAAAAGGATATAAATTGCATAAAATGCCAAGTATGTTTTTTGAAAATGGAAAGAATAAAAAGAAACTTGATCCTATACAAATGGAAATCGAAAGATTAGGTGCTGAACATTCAATAAGTGAAGAAAATGATTTATCTTTTTGGTATCCAAGAACTCAAGGGATTGGATTTAAATCACCAAAGACAATTATTACAAGTCTAACTGAAGAAGAAACAACGTTATGCAAAACTGGAAATGCAGAGGATTTAGATTTTGATAGTATTGTTAGTCGTATTTATGGATTAAATCCCGGTTTATATCTTTATAGCGATCTTTTCTTAAGATTGGGTATCACTAGCAATAAATTTAATTTTGCTACATGTCATTTAAATAATATTGATGAATTGCGTGAAAAATTAATAAAATATTTTGATGACTTAGTATTTCGCTTAGAATGGGTAACTGAAATAAATTTAATTATAAGAGAATATATTAAAACTACATATCAAAGACCCACTATTTATCGTGGGATGCCACTAAATACCGAATTTAGAGTTTTTTATGACTTTGATACTCAAACTATTTTAGGAATATATAATTACTGGGATAAAAATACAATGGTTGATAATTTAAGAAATAAAGATGAATTATTAACATTTGTAAGTGTTGCCGATGAAATCGATAGTGAAGTGTCTAAACTTAAACCGCAACTTTATGAAGAAGTTTCTAAGAAAATGCCAAGTGTTACTTTGGAAGGAAAATGGTCAATTGACTTCTTATATGATGGTGAAAATTTTGTTTTAATCGATATGGCTCATGCTGAGTGTAGTTATTATTATGAAAAAGTCTTAAGAAATCAAACAAAATAAAAAATGTTAAAAACATCTTACTTTTTAACATTAAAATAGGAGGAAAACTTGTATAGTTTTCTTTTTTTATGTTATGATTTAGTCGGTGAGGAAATGAATAATTTGGTGTTAGCTTACTTAGGGGATGCAGTTTATGAGTTGTACATAAGAGAGTATTTAATAAAGTCAGGTTTAGCAAAAGTAAATGAATTACAGAACGCTAGTTTAAACTATGTTAGTGCAAAAGCACAAAGACGAATACTTGAAGAATTAATAAATCGTGAATTTTTAACAGAAGAAGAAATAACAATTGTTAATCGCGGTAGAAATGCATCAAGTCATGCAAGCAAAACAACCGATATAATTACTTATAAAAAAGCAACAGGGTTAGAATGTTTAATTGGATATTTATATAAAGAAAATAAAGAAAGGTGTAATGAAATACTAGAGTATATTACAAACCTAGGTGAATTATGAGAGTATGTGGAAAAAATGTCTTTAATGAAATAGATTATAAAAGTGTAAGAAAAATCTTATTAGCTGATAATTTTAAAGATAAAGATATAATAAATAAAATAAAAGAAAATAAACTCAAATATATAATTACAGATTCTAAAGTAATGGATAAAATGATGAGCCATAATCAAGGTATAATTATTGAAATAGATGATTTTAAATATGGTTCATTAGAAGATATTAAAGATGAATCTTTAGTATTAATGTTAGATCACTTAGAAGATCCTCATAATTTTGGAGCTATTATTCGTACATGTGAAGCCAAAGGAATAAAATCAATAATTATACCAAAAGACCGTGGTGTTACTGTAAATGAAACAGTTATGAAAACATCATCTGGAGCCTTAAACCATGTAAATATTATTATGGTTACTAATTTAGTAAATGCAATAAATAAACTTAAAGAAAAAGGCTATTTTATTTATGCCGCTGATATGGACGGTATTAATTATCGTGATGTTAACTTTGCAGATAAAGTAGTTTTAGTAATTGGTAATGAAGGAAATGGTATTTCTAAAATAGTGAGTGATAATTCTGATGAAATAATAAGTATTCCAATGAAAGGTGTAGTCAATAGTTTAAACGCTTCTGTTGCAGCTGCAATTTTGATATATGGAATAGGAGAGTAAAATGAACGAATACCCAGATAGTGAATTAGTTAATTTAGTATGTGAAAAAAGTGAAGAAGCAAGAGATGTATTATATGAAAAATATAAATATATTATTGATATTATTTATAATAAGTATCGTAAAAGTGCTTATTATTTAAGTGTTGATTTAAATGAATTAAGACAAGAAGCAATGGTGGGCTTTTCTGATGCTTTAGTTAATTACAATCAAGATAAAGATGTTAATCTAAGTACATTTATATCTTTATGTGCTGAAAGAAGAGTAAGAAATTATATCAGATCTCAAGAAACACAAAAAAATAAAGTGTTAAGAAATGCTTATTCTTTAGATGATTCTCCATTTGGAGATGCTGAAGAAGTACCATTAAAAGAAATGATAGGTAATAGTGCACTAGATCCTCAAGTAACACTAGAGGATTTAGAAAATATAAGAGAACTAAAAAAACAAATAGATGAGATATTAAGCCCATCAGAAAAAGAGGTATATAAACTTATTATTAATAATTTTTCTTATGAAGATATTGCTTCTATTTTAAATAAAGATATGAAAGCTATTTATAATACTTCTTCAAGAATAAGAGCAAAAATAAGAAGCATCTTAGATGAAAAATAAAAGAATTTGTGATGTTTAGGCTAGTTATTGCAATTGATATATTGACATAGTATAATAAACAACCAGGAGAGATAGTTATGTTAGAAAAATTTGATGTGTTTTTATGTGATGGCATTTTTTATACGAAAGAACAGTTAGAAGAACTAGGACTTATGTTTTTAGAGCCAGGTAAGATGCGTATTCGTCACGAAAAAGTTGTTCGTTACGCTAATGGAGAAGAATCTATCTATGAAAAAGAATATGATTACTTAGAGGCTCATCCAAATGAAACAGTTTTTATTAAACCAATTTTAGATTCTGATAAATATACCCTTGTTGTAGTTGTAGACCCATTCTATGGTATTCGTTACCAAGATAGAAGTGCAATTATGAAATCAGTTGAAAAAAGAGATAAAATTTTTAATGAAATACAAAACTTTGCTATAAATAAAATATCTAGTGTTCCAAATTCTATTAGTCAACGTAACTATCTAAGACAAGAGGAAGAACAACAAAAGAAAAGACGTTTACAAAATTTAGTTCCTAGATTATCTGAGCAAATGAATAATTAAGTTTATTTAATGATAAAAAAAGAATAGTGTAATTTCAGATACACTATTCTTTTTTAGTATTCAGTTTCCATTACTTTTAATAATGTTTTAGCTTTAGTGATTTCATAATCATATCTTGAACCAATAATTGAGTTTATTGTATTAATTTCTTCAACCCATATATCACGCCAAGAATTATAATCTTTTTTATTTTTACATTTCTTTAGTTCATCGAAATAAATATCAAAGTTTTCAATATGCGGTTTAATGCTTTCAATACTTTCAGCATAATATTTGAACTTTTCGCCTAATGATATATGTATATAATCTAAAGTTAGATTAGAATAACTTCTAACCTGTTTATTTCCGTTAATAGTACCTTTAGATTTCTTTAGGAAACTGCAAACATCTTCATCTTGATAACCTAAACTATATAGTAATGCAACCATATTTATAATTTGTTCATAAGGTATAGGTTTAATAAACTCTTTGTTTTCTGGATCATAATAAACCAAAACTTGTTTCATTAATTCATGATAATTCTTTCTGCTTTCTTTAATATCTTTAATACTTTCATACTCAGCTGTTTCAGTATTAGATTCTTCTACTTCTATTTTTATTTCAATATCTTCTGATTCTTGTACTTCTTCTTTAATATTATAGTTTAAAAAATCGGACATTTCTGTAATTATTGACTCAGAAACAAATAATTTTTGTAAGATTGATCTTGCTTTAGCTATATCATCTTGATTGTAATAAGGATTTAATAAAACTAAATCACTAAATCTATAACAGCAATCAACTAATTCAGAATTACTTTTCAGTTGTTTAACTTTAACAAATATTCCAATATATAATTTATGTTTCATGATATTAACTACTTGTTTTGCTCGTTCTTTCTTTTCTTTTTTAGATAATTTCTTGTCGTTACGTTCTAATTCTTTATTCCATGTATCAAGCTTTTGATTAAGTTCATCTCTATTACGAAAACTATAATCAATTCCGATAGCACTTAAGAATTGCTTATGAGCATCTTTAGTTAATGGTCTAGTGTTAAATTTAATAGCAAAACTCATAATAGTGAATAAATCTTTTGTTTTTATGTTAGATAATTCTAAATATTTAGATAACAAACTATAATCATTAAATAATAAATAGTCAAAAGTTTTACTAAACCCTTTATCAAATAATACTATATCATTTAATAATCTTTCGATTTCCATTTGTTGTCTTTTAATATCTCTTTTGTTACTAACATTCTTTTCTTGTAATTTTAATTCATTTGCTTCAAATAATTCTTTTAAATATATTTGAAAATTAATAATTGCTTTATCCATTATATTGCCTCCACTTATTTATGAATTATTTGTACCAACTAGTTTTCTATTTTATCTTTAAGTACTTATCATTGTCAAGAAAACTTTATAAATAATTAAAACTAATTTTATTAACATCAAAAACTTGCAAAACGGGGGGGGTATGTTATTTTAAATATAGATAAAATAATAGGGAGAAATGAACAATGAAGAAGAGAAATATAATAGTTTTAATTTTACTTTTAGCTATAGGTTTTGCAAGCGTAGCTACAACATTATATATAAATGGAACAGCAAATATAGCAGCAAACAAAGATGACTTTAATATTTATTTTAGTGAGGCAATGCTAGATGATGAAAATGTGACAGATAAAGTAATAATAAATAATGGAAAAAATATAAAATTTGAAACAAAGACATTAAAGTCAATTGGAGAATATACAACACTAGAATATGAAGTAACAAATGCATCAAAAAACTATGATGCATCTGTAACAATGAAATGTAGTTTTGATGAAGAGCAAAATGAATTTGTATATATAACAAATACAATGATAAATAAAGTAATAAAAGCAAGGACAGCAGAAAAGGGAAGTATAGTAATAACATTAAGTAATTCAGTAGTAGAGGATTTCTCATTAGATATTGCATGTGAGCTAGAATTTAATGCAATAGAAAGAAATGAGATAGCAGAAGGAGACATAGTATCAAGTGATATAAATACATATAGTTTTTATGGCTACTTTGTAGATGAAGAAGATACACCAATTAAGAATGCAAACCTAGTAATGTATTCAGAAGAACCAAAATACATAAAAACAGACACAAGAGGATATTTTTATATATCAGGGTTAGAAAAAGGAGAACATGAGTTATACTATGTAAAAGATAAAACTATAGATGAATTAAAAGCTTTATCAAAAGATAAGATAAAAGA
>JAFLUY010000030.1 GCA_022508565.1 Erysipelotrichales bacterium
TACATAATGGCAGATGTAATGATGCATTTGCGTTAGTGAGAAAATACTGTGACTCAATAATAATAGACACCTACAAGATACTATTATCAAAAAAGATTCAGGAACGGTTGTATGACAGTCTATCTTTAGATGTTTATAATGATAATGAAATAAAAAAATGGATTGATGCGGAGAAACAACTATACAATGAGAAAGAAATTAAAAAAGTGTATGAGGAAATTGTCAAGGCCTATCCCACCATTACAAAAATGTTTGAATTAAATGTAAATCATACATTATATCATAGATTACGAGATATATGTAATGATAACATGCACTATAATTATTTTTGGACAATCGTAGCGAATGACGCCGAAATGATTCGAGCAAGAAAAGACTTTCGGGAGAATATCTTGAGAAATATTTCAAAAGCTATAAGACATTTCTTTACCATACATTTTTCTTTTATTTATGAGGGGTGTGCGGGATATCTAATGTCTTCAGATTACATGGATTATGCCGAAATAGGTCAAAAACCGCCAGAAGGATCTGAAAGATGGGTGTCGCTTCCAGTTCAAGATGTTTTTAATAATATAGTCAAAAAATATTACCCGAATATTGCCGATTATCTTATAAAATTAGATTTAATGGATTTAGTATAACGCAATCCTAATTTTTCTGCGATGGATATTGTTTGACATGATATAAAATCGATTATTCAAACCAATGTGTAAATTTTGCAGAGAGATTTGACGATATGATTATATTGAAAGTTCCCTTAGTGAGAAATAGTGCGTTTGTGTTGACATTTGTAGTGGCACCTATCTGATAAAACTTTGCTTTAATGAATGTTTGGCAAATTCAATAAGGCTTTGATGGCGCTTCTCAACATAAAGGACAAATACCTGAAGAAACTTCAGGATAATGGTTATCTCGGTTATTCCTGCGAGGGTGATAAGTATTGGTATACCCAGGAAGATGTTGACAGCTTCATACAACGCTTCCACTTCTCCAACTTCACTTCCCATTCCGACCTCCCACTCCTGTAAAATCAAGGATTAATAGGGATTTCATTAATATATTTTGTAATTTTGTAATTTGTAAAATTAAATTACATACCTGTTTATAGAAATTTAACCTATGGATAAAGATATTAAACTTCCTCAAATTGGAAATATTCCTTTTAATCATAGTTATGTTATAGTTGGAGGGAATGGTAGCGGTAAAAGTCATTTAGGAGCCTGGATAGAAAATCATAACGATAACGTTTTGAGAATTTCAGCTCAAAGAGCCTTGTCAATTCCAGATACAATAACTATAATGAATGAAGAAGCTTCATGGAAGAAAATTTATTTTGGAAGTACTTCCAATTCCAATAAAGGGCATAAATGGAATTGGGGTAAAGAAACTTCAACATTGATTAATGATTATGAGTCTGTTTTATCAAATGTTTTTTCAAAAGAATCTAATGATCTTAGAGAATTTAAAGATTTATGTGACAAAAATAATAAGCCCGAAAACTTTGAGACAATAACAGAAAAGATTAAGAAAATATGGAAAAAAATTTTACCTCAAAGAGACTTAGTTTTTGAAAAATTTGATGCAAAAGCAAAGTTCAATGATGAAATATACAAAGCAGGAGCCATGTCAGATGGGGAACGTGTATGTCTATATCTTATTTCGCAATGTTTAATTACCCCGGACAATTATATTATTGTCATTGATGAGCCAGAAATCCACTTACATACCTCCATAATGAAAAAACTGTGGGATGAAATAGAAAAGTATTGTCCTAATAAAATTTTTATATACATAACTCACGACTTAAAATTCGCCAGTTCACGTAAAACTGCAACTAAAATTTGGGTTAAGTCTTTTGATGGGAAGAATAATTGGGAAATCTCATTACTTGACGATAATGATGAGATTCCTGATTCTCTTCTTTTAGAAGTTTTAGGCACCAGAACTCCCGTTTTATTTATTGAAGGAGAAAAAAGTAGTTATGATCTAGCGCTATATAAAGAAGTGTTCGAGGATTACTTGGTTATTCCTTGTCATAACTGTCAAAAAGTTATTGAACTTACCAAAGCTTTTAACAATGAAAAAGTAAGGCAACTCCATTCTTATGAAGTAAAAGGGCTTATAGATCATGACTTCTTATCTGAAAGAGAAATTGAAAGTTATGAAAAACAAAATATTTACTCTATGGATGTTTCTGAAATAGAAAATTTATATCTTATTGAACCCTTAATAAAACTGGCAGCTAAACAAATCGGGGATGATGAAGATAAAACCTTTCATAAAGTGAATGAATGGTTATTAAAACAATTTGAGAGCAAGAAACTCAAAATAGTTAATTCTCTATGTGAAAAAGAAATCAGGTTTAAATTAACTGGTTTTTCAACATCTGGAGAAGATAGCACTATTATTAAAAAGGATTTAGATACTTTAATATCTAAAATTGATATAGAAAATATATATACTAAAGCAACTGAATATGTGGAAGATATAATTCGGAATAACAATTACAAGGAAATGCTAAAGATTTTTAATAATAAAGGTCTGTGTCAGCAAGTTTCTGGGATAATTGGTCTTAAGAAAAAATATCCACAAGTAATTCTAGACCTTTTAAAAGGGGAGAAAAGAATGGAAATAATCAATGCTCTAAAAGAATATCTACCTAACATAGATTAAACTTAACTAATAATATATTCCAAGTCCGTCTTAGATAGTGTTGTTTGTTTGGCTAAAAATCAGAAGCATTTAGATAACTCATTGATTTAGTGAGTTTAAAATTTTCTTCAACGAGGATGAGTATTAAATTGATTGTCAATCAGTTAAACATTAATAATCAATAACTTACACAAGAATCCACCTCAAAATTGGGGTGAATTTTTCAGTTTATATATGGTCTAAAAGTGCTCATTGACAAAGTCGCTTTGCAACTAAATCTACAAGCAATTAGCAAAGAATCTAATCTTACATTTCAGCAACCACGCTAACCCATCGCTATCCCAAGACTTTGAAAAATCTCCCTCAAAAAGGAATAGTAACCCGTTGTTACGTCTTTCAGTATTCCGTACGTTAATTGTTGAAAATGTAATGGTAGCACGCATATTCCAATGACCTTAACAAACCTATACAATCTCAAAATTTCACAACTTTTCGCGCTTGCTAATCCCATCTTGGGGTAGCCAAAAAGTAATAATGTATAAATCAAAGAAGTGGAACTTATTTCAAAACAAAAATATTGTTCTTAATAATACATAAAGAAATTTTTTTAACTTTGAAAATTTCTTAAGAATACATTCAATGATTATAAACAAAAATTAAGTCAAAATGAAGAAGCAATATTTATGTTTAATTTTCTCACTCATCTTGATAAGTTGTGATTTTAACTCTAATCAAAATGGGAGTAATTTAAGTGAATCTGTAGATGGTGATTATAATAGCCTAACCCAAATTGCAATAGATACAAACTTTGAACCCACATTAGAACTAACTGATGAAATCAAAAATACTTCTTTAAAGGATTTAATAAAACAAGAGAAAGGCAATTATTCAACTTATGACCAATGGAGAATAAAAGAACATCGAAGAAAAAATAAGGAACTTCTTAAACAAAAAAAGATCAAACAGACAAAGGAATTAAGAGAGCAAGGTTATACAGAAAAAGAAATTAAAAATATTATTGACAATCCTTTCTTTAATTTAGGACTCCCTGAATTATCTTTTACTGAAAATGATATTCTTCATGATTACGAATTGAAATATGTTCCTGAAAGTTCCAATCTAGCTAAAGTCTATTATCTGGAAAATATGGGCGATTTCATTAGACATAATTCAAGTTATTATGAAAAAATTATTGGAGAAAAAAATGAAGAAGAAGCTGCTGGCGAAGGTTATTCAAAACAAGAGAAACAAAAAAATTGGAAAAATTATTTATGAAAAATTTATTATTATTTTATAACGCTTTTTATAATATTTAAAATTATTAAGAATGAATTTATAAGAATTTCATAATCTAATAAAATGAGTCGTTCATTACAAATTTTTTTAGAGGTTATAATCTCGTTGATTGACCATTTTTGATATAATTAATTTCAACATTTAACTTAATAATATTTGTTTGATTGATAGCCGAGAAACCGAAAGAGACTAAATATATACCTTTCCATTTCCCATTAACCCATTGAACTTTAGTCATATATTTCAACGCGATACGACCTGTTGGCGTTGTGAAATCGGCGCTTCTTTATTCTCAAAAATATGAATTGCCCGGCTCTTTATAAAGGATTAATGTGATGGGTTTTTATACTGTAACAAAAGAATTAAACTACGTCTAAAAGGAAAGAGTCCGGTGCAATACCGAACTCTTT
>JAFLUY010000031.1 GCA_022508565.1 Erysipelotrichales bacterium
TTAATGCTTTCAAAAATAAGACAAATTATTTTATCAAAATTTGGATAAATGGAAGTTATGTTAATGAAGATCATACAGTTGAATTGCATGATTTTAATAGAGAAATTATTTTAGATATTGTCAGAGGAAATGTCGATGGGCAGATAGAAGATAAAGAGCTTAAGCCTTATATTGAAAATGATGGAGTAGGCGTTTGGATTCCGAATGAAATTATTGAGAATTTTTTGCAAATAAATTAAAAATGATAGATATTAAAGATTTTAGAAAGCAACTTTCAGAAGGAATAGTTGAATTTAAGTTTACTAAGAAAGATGGAACTATTCGTGAAGCAAAAGGAACGACAAACCCGGATATAATTTCGGAATTTGTTGAACCAATAGTTTCAGATAAACCTAAAAGAGAAATGAAGATTTCCGAGTCTTCGACTCGTTATTTCGATATCGATAGCAAAGGTTGGAGATCTTTTGTTAATGAAAATCTTATTGGATAATGGGAAAGCTATTTGACGATATCAATAAATATTTTAATGAGTCATCTTCTGAACAATTAAAGAATGACTGGGAAGAATTAAAGAAATATAATGACGAAGGTCCAGATATCGAGGATATCATATTGTCTTCAGAGAATTTCATATTGTTTTCAAAATGCATTAATGAAATCGATAAGATATCCAAGCTCGAAGAAAATTGGGATTGCTATGACGCAGTCGTACCATCTGAAATAGTTATTGAGAATGCTAAGAAATTTGTATCATTAATATTTAATAATGGATATAAGGTTTTTGATAAAGAAAATATTTATCCAACTCCATACGGATCAATAATTATTGATATTGAACCTAAAGATGATTATTATGTTTCAATAGAAATCGGAAAGGCTGCTATTGGATGGTTTACGAAATTTGGAAAGAATAATTATCCGGAAGAACTTATGTCTGATATATATGAAACAAATTTCAAAAGTTTGCCAGAAGAATTAAAAATTGCATTAGATAAACTATATTCTATTATATGAAAGCACTAATTGATAAAAATTAGCTTAATGAACTTCAAATCGAAAAGATTAAAGAAGTTTATACGAAATTAATATCTAAGAATATCGAAAATTCATCAGATATCGATGAAGCAGTGATAAGTAATTTTATTTGGTTATTCGGAAATGATATCGAAAAATGGTAAAAGTTTGGTTGACAATAGATCTTAATGGACTCACGACATTATTTCGGAATGAACCATATTTTATTAAAGATGTATGGTTAGCAGATACTGGCGTAAAATATGCATTTGTTGATAAGTTATGGGCAGTAAAAAGATTTGATCTTATTCCTGATCCAAGATATGCTTACGAATTAGAAATAACGAAAAAAGAATTTAATAAATTTAATTGGTATGAATAAAAGAGTTGGATATCTCGTATCGTATGCGACGGGATATTATGATGATTATAAAGAACATTTCGTTGCAGTTTATGATAACAAAGAAGATGCCGAAAAGCGTTGCAAAGAAATAGACAAACAGAATAGAGAGCCTGTCAAATGTAAAATTTCTGATGATGATTGGGAAAAGATTATGTTTGAATATGATGATTGGTTCGAAAAAGACAAATATGAAGGCTCAGAAATTCAAAAGAAATATCCGAACCTTAAAGGAAGAGAATGTTATGATTACGAAGGATGGGAAATAGATCATAATCAATCAATTAAAGAACAGGAAATGCTTTATGAAGATATTGTGATAAAATATTACCCGAATATGAATCGTGAAGAAGCAAGACATGAAATAGAGCAAAGGGATTTGAAAACAATGATGGAATATCGAGAATATCATGACGCTTGGGTAGATGAAATAGATTTATTTTTAAACAAATAATTTTTTAAAATTCTTTATGAAAACTCTTGTTGAATTCATACAAGATAAACAATATAATAATGTATTGACAGAAGCTTTCATTGAAATCGAAGCAAAAGAAGTTATTAATGAAGCATTCAAATCTAAACTTCTTACTGATCTTGCACAAAAGATAAAGAAATATGAAAAGGCTAATAATGCAGCAAAAACAGAAAGAGCAGCAAATTCTCATTGGGGAGGAGAACCTAAGTTGACTTCTTTTGCATCTATATTCGGTCCTAAGTCAGTTGATCTTGGCCGATATCATGGTAAGAAAGGTGGTTTAGAAGGTTTGAAATGGTCAGAAATAACTGATTCTGATTTCGAAAAATATTCTATAGCCGAAGATAACAAAGAAATTAAGAAAATGCTCCAATCAGTTTACTCTAGAAAAGAACAAGCGGACATTATTGTGACTGATGAAAATAGAGATATTGTTTATTTCATTAAGGGATATGGCGATGAAAAGACTCCAGTATTTTATTTCTTCCAAGATGCTAATGAACGTGGTTACGGAGAAGGTGTAAAGAAATCTAAGAAGCCTCGCTATTCATATCAAGAACGTGATCTTAAGTGGAATGAAGCATTTGATTTGATCAACAATCTTAAAGTTGGATACGTTAATGCTCTCAAAGTTAATGATTCAATGATAAAGACTTATAAGACGCTTTTTGATGAACGTACAGCAGCTAAGAAAGGGATTGTCAATTTTGATGAAGAATCTTTAAAACAACTCGCTAAAGAAAATCAAGCTCGTTATGAAACTCTCGTAGAAGAGATTAAAACGAAGAAACTTCAAAACAATAAAGAAAATCTTTTAGAAGAAATTCAGAATCTTCAGAAAGAAGTTATGGATCTTTATAATGAAATGATTAACAATATTGAAGACGCTCCTGAATATTATGAATTGGGAGATCTTATGAGTTATGTTAAATATGCTTACGAGACATATTATAAAGCTCTTAAATATGGAAATAGAAGTGATAAAGCTAAAGATGATAAATTCGAAAAAGAATATTATAAAAATCAATCAGATTCGGAAATTCGTGATGTAAAGAAATATATCGATAGAGCTAGAAAAGAAATTGAAAACATTAATAAACAAAGATAAAAAAAATTTTGACTTTTGATTGTTTTAAGTTAGTGGGTAGACATTGTGAAATGTTTACTCATTTTTTTGAAATTTTTTAGAAAGTTTCTATATATAATATGTAAAAACAAAATAATCATCATTATGATAAGTAGAGTAATAACAAAAGAAGAATGGAAGAATATTCTAAATACAATGGAATTCTATAGTAGAACCTCCGGTTTTGTCTATCTTGTCGATGATAAATTAACATTCTTTGACACTGATCCTAATATCGATGGAATAGGCGCTTGTTTTGTTACTATTGATAATGTTAGAGAATGGTCAGAACTTGATATTAAAAACAATTAAAAGAATATGAAAACAACTCCAATATTCGTTTATGGTTATGTTTGGCCAGAAAATACTCCATTTCTTAAGGGTTTATTGGTTCTTGGAATCATAACGGTCATATATGTTTTGCTTTTCTATCTTATCTCAAAACTAATTAAAAAACTATCATAATATGAAAACAGAAGCTTATAAGACAATCAACAACTATTTCATGTTTATGTGGAATAAATTTGATCTCGAAATGTCAAAGCAACTTTTCGGAGAGAATCTTGGAATTCATATTTGGAACAAGTATTCGAAATGCATGGAAAAATCATGGCAAGGCTCTCCAGCTGAACTTTGGTCAGTACTTGACAAAGAAAATTGTCAAATTCTTATTGAAGCCTCGGAAGAAGCATATAATTAAAAACTAAATAATATGAATGAAGAAATGACTAAGAGTTTTGAAGCTCTTCTAGA
>JAFLUY010000032.1 GCA_022508565.1 Erysipelotrichales bacterium
AAATAAAGGATAACTATGAATTATCATTAAATTGGAGGTTAATATGAATTCTAATGATGACATTCAAGAATTAAAAAGAATAATTGAACAATTTAACAAATATCATAGCAAAACAATTCCATTATGTGCAGCAGAAAATATTATCTCACCATTCTGTAAACTGCCACTAAATGGAGATTTTCAAGAACGATATATCATGGGTAGTGCTTCAAATTATAATATTAATGAAAATTTCATTGGAAGCCAATATTTACTACCATTTTATGAACTTATTAATAAGAAATGCAAAATTTTATTCAATGCAAACTATATTGATTCAAAAACTCTTTCTGGAATGAATTGTGTTTCTACTCTACTAATGACTCTAACAGATAGAGGAGATAAAATACTATTGCTATCTGAGGATGATGGCGGACATCCATCTGTTATTGAAATATGCAAACGTTTAGGATTGGAAATAATGTTTATTCCATTCGATTACACTAATTACACAATTGATTATGAGAAAACCAATAAACTAATACAAATTGAAAAGCCAAAATATATTTGTTTTGCTCCTTCAGATATTATTTTCCCTTGTTCAGTTGAAAAAATCGATCTTAATGAAACAATTTTATTGTATGATGCTAGTCAAATATTAGGACTAATTGCCGGTCAAATAATACCTAATCCATTAGATAAAAGTGAAAATGTTATCATTTTCGGAGGAACACATAAAACATTACCAGGACCTACACATGGTCTAATAATGACTAATTCTAAGAAAATATATAACATTTTAGAGAATTCTATTAGTCCTAAATATATTCGGAATACACAGATGAATCAAATATTAAGTTTACTATTCACATTAACCGAATTTGAAGAATATGGCAAATCATATATGAATTCCATAGTTGAAAACGCAAATCGATTAGGAAAACTTCTCGAAGATCGTTCATTCCACATAGCTAAGATTAATGATAAATATACACTTACGCATCAGTTATTTATAAAATGTAGCAAGGATGAAATGAATACAATTTATAAAAATGCTATTATAACGGGTGTAACACTTAATAAAAAAGAGAGAAAATTATTTGGTGGATTTGGGATAAGATTAGGGGCTCAAGAAATAACAAGGTATGGTTGGACTGATAAAGATTTAGAAATTATTGCCGATATATTGGTTTTACTAAAAGACAACAACTTAAATTTAGATTTATTCAATAGCCATTTGAAAAATATATCTAAAAAAGAAATCAAATACACATATCCACAAGAAACATATGATTTTTTACATCATAAATAATTGTATATTCCCGATTCTGTAATTATTGTTTCGTATTGTTTCTGCCGTCTTTCTTAGACCGCAAGCCTCGAGATAATTAAGTTTTTCATCTGTTATCTTTTCTTTATTCAATACTGTTATTAATAATTCAGCAAGTGTTTTATTTATAATCAGATCGTGTTTTTCAGAGAGTTCAATAGTTTTTACAAGGAGATTTTTCTGATCAATGCGATCATGATTATAAATATAATTATTTAAATCTAATTCTAGTAACACAATTCCTAAATATGACATAGTCTCTAGGTTTTTGTCACCGTTTTTTTGGGAAAAGGATATTGCTTTTTCGTAACTTTCAATTGCTTTGTTTGTATTGCTATAAGCTCTATAAAATTCTCCAAACTCAAAATACATAGTGTAGATTAAGCGCTTTTTTAAATTTTCATAACCCTTTAATGCTAAATTTAAATTATCTTCAATCTTGAGATAATAATTATATTCGTCTGATTTTGAAATTAAATAACGAGCATAATTTCTATAGTAAAGCAATTCAGTTGTTTTGTTTTCACTTTTGTTTATATGATTATATGTGTCTTCAAACAATTCATCTAAATCATTATATCTCGGGTCATCTTTCATGCAACTAAAATCCGATAAATATATTACTGACAATTCTAAATTGGACAAAGCTATTATATTGTAGTCATTTAAAGAAGAAGCTATATTTATAGCATTTAAATAATGCTTTATTGAATCTCTGTAATTTCCCACATGTCTATATGAATGGGCTATCTTCATTTCACAAACAACCGAATAATTCAATTTATCAATATCGGTCAAGGTATTTAGTATTATATTATACATATCGATAGCAGTAATGTAATTGCTCTGTAAATGATATAAATCGGCTATTTGAATAGCTATATCGATTTTTTCACACTTTATTGTATCAGTTATAGATAGATTTTCTTCATCAGAAAATTTTTTGGCTGTTGGATAATCCCCAACGCTTAATAAAGATAAAATGTATCCATAAGAAATCATATAATACAATTCATCTTTAAGAGAATTACGATAACTTTCAAAATAGCGATTTCCCAATGAAATTGAATAAGTAAAGTTTTCTTCCTTTATTGCTTTGTTAACACATTTCACCAAAGAATCTTTATGGCTATTAAAATCTTTTTTACTTAATTGTACAGAATAAACTGCACCATTAAAAATATCGTTTATCCCATAATAAAAGGAACAAATGTTTTTAATTATTTCATAGAAATCCTTTTGTGAAAATTCATTTACCAAATAATCACGAATGATGTCATGCATTTTTATATCTTTTTCACTTTCATTATATTTTATAAGTGAAAGCATATGAAGTTTTATTATCGAGTTTTTTCTTACCTTAAAACTTTCATCAATATTATTTAATAACTTTAACGAGACGGTTGAATTAACTAAACTTAATAAGGCGATGTACATTAAAACTTCTGCTAAATATTTGTCATTTTGTTTTAGATTAAGAAATAACCTGTTTATATAATTGTTGTATAGTTCATTATTAGAATAATCATTGTTTGAAATCATTAGATCTACCATGATGGGTAAGCCATTAGATACATCTAAAATATTCTCTATTTCATCTGTAGACAAGTTTATTTTGCAGTTTTTCGAATATTCTATAATTTCATCATTACTGAACTCTTCTATTTTAATCTGGCTTTTATCTGATCCTAATTTTGGTAATGTCAATTTTTCGATTGAACCTAAAACAAATACAAATTTATTCGACAAAGGTAAGAGTTTGTTTAAAATATCTTCAACTGTATTTTCTATACATTCATTTACAATATTATCAAATATTATTATTATTTTCTTATAGAATAGTGATTGAATAAGGATTCGTTTAATTGCTTGTTCGTTATTTTTAAGATTCTTATTATAATAGCTTAAAAGGAAGTCATTCAATATTTCGTTGTCTTTTGAATATTCATTTATTTCATAATATATTACTCTCGTATTTGATTTCAATTTGATATTAATAATATTTTTCCTATATGCTTTTGGGATTTTTTTGTTGACAAAATCAGAAAAATATTTTAGGAAATAACTTTTTCCAATGCCTTTCTTACCATAAACATTTATTATTTTTTTATCATTATTTAAAATTTCTATTAGTGATTTGATTTGTTTATCTCTATCAGTAAATTTGCTATATTCAGAAAGTTGTTTTTTAGTTTTTAAAATTGCAAATTTACTTACAAAACCTGTAATTGTAATTATTGATACAATACTTGCCAAAAATTTGTAAGTAAAATCTAAAATGTTTAACGGATTATTCATGTTTTCACCTAAAACTAATATAATTCATAGTTATCCTTTATTTTCAAATAGCGCACAAGGCTAATTAAAACAAT
>JAFLUY010000033.1 GCA_022508565.1 Erysipelotrichales bacterium
AATTCTTTGCTAATTGATTGTATATTAAGGCGCAAAGCGACTTTGTCGATGAGCACATTCAGGCCCCAAAAAACAAGGGAAAATCACCTATACAATTAGATGATTTTCCCTGTAAACTGTTGATAATTGAGGCTTAACTATCTGATTATCAAATCAATATTCATCTTCATTAAAACTGCGTAGCAATTTCGTAAGTCCCTGATATTGTATAATTTGTATGAGTGGGAAATGTGCGGAGTAGCCAATGGATAGCAGATGTCATACGATATTTGAGCATATTAGATGTCTAAAGTCCAATGGTTTAGCGAGATTGAGTACATATACAAAAGAAATAGTTTGGCTTCTTCGTTGATGAAAATTTGAAATCCACTAGATCAATGAGTTATCTATATACTTCTGTATTTTAGCCAAATAAACCACGCCATCTGAAATTATATAATACCAGTACCGTCTTGTTAAGATATGACTGTTTAAGAAAATATAATTGCAGAAAAGTGTTGGTTTATTGATTCTATGTTTTTATTATTCGGACAGCTTTAATTATTATTCCAGGAGCTCGTAAACATCCTAATAAATAAAATATCTATATTAAAAAAAATATATTTATTTTAGTATAATTAATTCATTTAAGTTTATCTAAATAAATTTTAAATAAAGATGTAAATATCAGATCTATCAATACAATTATAGCCATTAATATGAAATAATTTTGAAAAATATATTTATCAGATTTCATTTCTTTCAAAGATGGCAAATTATGTTGATATGATCTAGTATTGTGTGCCAATCGATTCCTTTCAACATATACATATTTAACAAACAGGTCATTCAAAGATAAACTACATGTATTGCTCCTTTCAGCTGCTGGGATATTTTCTTTTTTAATGAGTAATTGAGATGTCCCCATAATCCAATTTTTTTTAATAGAGGTTATAATAACCATACATTCTTTGTAGAGCTTAGGGAAATTATACGCCAATAAACTTTTTGAAAAAAGTTTCTGTATTGATGTTCTCCATTCGCTAATAATCTCATCCTTAAAATCATCAGAGATTTCAAAAGAATCATCCAATTTTGTTATAGCTTCTAAAAGATCCACATATACCATACATTTATCATTATAATCTGAACATTCACTGTATGGTTTTTTCTCATACCGAGTATACCGGTACTCATAATCTCTACAAGCTAATTCCCAACAAATACATTTTAATTTCTGTTCTTGCGCTCCAGTTAATTTTAAAAATAGAGAATGAAGGAGGTATTCACTAATTGGATAAGTCTCTATTCCACCACTTGTGGCATTAAGAGACCAAATAGCCTCTTTCACTATATTAGTAGCGGGTCTTAAAATAAATTGTATGTGGTTATTAGGTTGTATGTAAGGCATAGCGTCTGAAAATATTTATAGAGTCTTCAACTCGTTTTCGCATATGTTTTAATAGAGAAGGTGAAGATTTGTGACTTTCATCCTTTTTTATATTATCGATTTTCCGTTGGAGACGATTAATTAATTCATCCTTGCGTGTAAAATCTAATTCTTTTCCTTCCAAAACGATAATCCATACAAGACCAAACATATATATATCCGCATCTATAATAGAACGGAAATGTAATCGGTTATAATCAAGTGCTTGAAGAGTCATTTCTAGTTTTTCAAGTCTAGGTTCAAATTCTTTATTTGGGAATATATCCGAGAATTTTGCAAACATTCCATCAGATTTATCTTTGACTACTGAATATATATATTCCTCGAAATATTTTTCCATTTTAGGTTTATAGCTTTGCGCAAGTCTATTAAATCTTCCATCTTTTTTATATTGTGATAGAATTGAGATTGTTCTTACAAAATCATAATTTTGTTTCTTACCTACTAATTCTATTTTTAGATTTTTACAACATTCTGGATCGAAGAAATTATTTAACTCAGTTTTAAGGAAATAAAGAGATTGTCGACTTTCAATGGGGTTTAAAGGTATTCCTAGAATATTTATATTGCGAAATACTGTTGAATAAAATTCATGTTGTTCTGCTTCATCATCAATATTAGGGATAATATAAGAAAATGGGATATACCTCGTTTCAAAAAACTCTTCTACAACTCCATAATTTATTCTATTGTATTGTGAATCTAAAATAGAATCTCTTATATTTTGTTCTACTGGACCATTATTAGCAAACATTCGTAATGACCAGTTAATATATTCTAAATCTGGTTCTTCATCATCTTCTTCTGCAGAACCATCTGCCATTGGACTATCCTCAATATCCCGCAAGAATGCGTCTTTTTTAGGATATACACCAAAATAAGATAAAAGGATACTGGATAAACGTTGCTGTCCATCAAGAATCAGATTATGATTTTCGCCTCCTATATTACATACTCCTATTGTTACAGGAGGGACAAATACATCCGTCTGTAATCCTTCAATAAATCCTTTTACTTGGCTTTCTGACCAAACAAAGCTTCTTTGATAAGGTGGAAGAACTAAATCTTTTTTAATTAGAAGCTCAATCCAATGTTTTAGGGTATACTCTCCGTAATATACTTTTTTATCCATAAATTTCTTTTATGTAATGGAATCTTAATTCAATCATATGGTTATTTGGACTTGTTTATAAAAACACATACAAAATTACAAAATAATACTTATGGATACTGAGATTTTAAACGAGATTTTACGGTGGTGGGAGGTCGGAATGGGAGGTGAAGTCTGAAAAGTGGAAGCGTTGCAGGAAGCGATCAACGTCTTCTTGGGTGTACCAATACTTATCACCCTCTCAGGAATAACCGAGGTAACCATTATCCCGAAGTTTCTTTAGGTATTTGTCTTTTATGTTGAGGAGATCCATTATTAAATTCTACTTTTTATAAGGACTCTTTAAAATATTTCCCGACTAACTCAATTACATCGTGAGTGTCTTATCTCACTTTGATACTCCATTCAAAATGATAAATTTAACTGTAAACTTAATCTAGGGTTTGAAAAGTGAAAAGTATGAATTTGGTTTCTCAGATAAACATACTCTATCAGTGACGTTAATTACCAAATATTCTTGGTAACAAGACGCTTAATTTATAATGATATACTATGAACCTTTAAGGAGGTCAAGTAAGGGACTATATAGATTAGGATAACTTTACAGATACGGGATATAGATAGGAAATCGAAGTTGAAATCAACAAACTCTGAGTTCTCCCTTATGCAGAAATCTATGATATCATTATCAAAAATCCGAGAAAATCTCCAGTATATGAATTTTACTATCTTAAATCTTCAAGTTTAACTTACTAAAATTAAAATATTTAAGATTTATTACTTTTAATTTATTCTTTAAGAAAGGAAGAATTACTATTAATTTAGTAACTTTACGTTCCTTTTATGTTGATAAATCCTTATTCTAAACCTTATGTTTATACCTGACTACATTATAGATCTCCTTCGGAAAAAAGATTGTGAAGAACTTGCTGGTAGATTTGGAATTGAGGTAAAGAGACATAAGGCATATTGTTTCTTGCATTCAGAATCTGTTCCCAGTCTTTCATTCCATCCATCAAAAAAAAATGTTTGGCACTGTTTTTCATGTGGTAAGGGTGGTGATGCCATTAGTTTTATGATGGAATATGATAGGTGTGGATTCATTGAAGCATGTGAAAAGCTAT
>JAFLUY010000034.1 GCA_022508565.1 Erysipelotrichales bacterium
TTGCTGATGGGTATTTTATCCACAAAAGTATCCGTACCTTTTTCACAGAGGAAGGGGCGCAGAAATATTTTGCGATTTCCCTTGGTCGCGAATGGACAGGAGGAAATGTTCTGGAAGATTATTGCTAATTCAATTTATATGAACCGAATAAAGAAATAGCATTTATTTCATAGACTTAAAGGATATTAAGATAAATTAATTAATAATATCCTTCTTAAATTTTAAAAAACAAGGATGTCTTTTTTTATCATAATTTTCATGAAATATGTCTTCTTTAATTTTACTTTTAGTAAAATTTGGATCATCCAAAACTTTTTCCATAAATTCTAAACAAGAATCATTATATTTATTTTTCATTGTTAACCAGTAAAGACCTTCTAGCTTATGGAATTCATATCTTTCTCGAAGTTTAAATATTTCAATAATACTCTCGTACGAAGAATCAATAAGATCAAACCTTAATTTAAATTTTTCAGGAAAATCAATTGCATATGCCGGATCAAAACTTGAATCATCTCCAGCAATTGGAATAGTCGGCTCTATTCTTATCTTAACATTATTTTCAAAGTCATAATCCGGCGAAGACGGACTTAAATAAGATTTAAGACTTCCGGTTGAAGGATCTGCAAGAACTAAGGTACGTTTTAATTTTTCGTTACATACTTGACAACAAGGTACGAAATTCATTAATGACAAAGATAAGATATGACATGATCCTTTGTCTAGAACATGATCTAAATCAAAATGATTTTTCAAAGGTTGTGGTTTAAAAATTGATTCAAATTTATTTGCAGTATGTACTTTTTTTATAGATTTCCATGTATCATTAAACATAAAAATAGATTTATAAGGCCTTTTTGCAATTACTTTCCTAACTGTTTCGTCACATTTAACATTAAGAAGCTCCTTTAATTTATCAAAGGGGAGTGTATTGAGTTTTGATAAACAGTTTTTTATATTACTATCATCAGTATAGGTATTGATGAATGCGGTTTCACAATAATAGCATGTTGAGATATCAAGTTTGGCTGAATTCTTCATGAAAAAATCAGCAATTTGAGGTTGATATTTATCATAGTTAAAAAGTTCTATAATGTTATGTTTTACATCATTAAGTTTGGAGAAGATATTTACATATATTTGATAATATCTTATCAGTTTAGAATAATTCGATAAAAGAATCTTTGAAATTCTTTTTGGAAAATTATTTCTTAAATATGGATTAGAATTGCGAATCTCTTTCCAAAATTTCTGCATATTTTTTAGGTTATCACCATAAGTTGACTGTAAATATTCCTTCTTAAATTGTATCAAATTATCTGGGTAATTTATTCTTCGCATTTTTCTTTTGTTTTAAAATTGCAAGTTCATGTTCCAACTTTGAAATTTTATCATCTAAATCTTTATCAGTTGAATATTCCACATTCATTTCATTAAAAACATGTAATAAAGCATCATGCAAATATACATCTCCTATAGTATCTATAGTAAATTCGATATTATTTTTGTTTTCATGAAATAATTTCCTCCTTTTATCTTTATTTTCCTCGTGATATATCTTCAGTATTGACTTTATCTTTGATGATGCAAAATCTCCAATGCATGTTTTCATAAAGAAGCTACTTTTTAACATATCATAGATATTGGCAGCAAAAGTTTTCTTTCTTTCAGTATTCATATCTTTTTGTAAAAAGAGAATATTACTATTTGGAATATCTGAAAGTAAATAAGGCGAATGGGTTGCCATAATTAGATTTAGTGATCTTATACGTCTCCTGTCTATAATACCACAGTTTACTAGTCTTAGGATTTTTTTGATAAATTGTCGTTGATATTCTGGATGAAAGTATAATTCTGCTTCATCAAAGATAATATTTATATGATGATATGCTACTCTATATTCATCATTGGTTGAAATACTTGATAAATTGGTTATATGATCTATAACTGCACCTAATGAAAATAAAAGTTGTCGTTCACCACTGCTTAAATTATCAAGAGTTATTGATTCTTTATTATCATCACGCACAAATTCCATATCATAAGCAAAGAAAGGAGGTGGTAAAATGCCTAATAAATCTTCATATGTTTTTCCTTCAATCTTGTCAATCAAATCATTTACTTCTACAACGCCTCTGTCTTTATGATATGTCGTATGTTCAAGAAAATGCAAAGTAGACCTAATTTTATTTGTAATATGGCTTTTATCTGATATTATTTTCTTTATCAGTTCATCTAACTCTTTTAGATCAATTTCTTTATCAATAGTCAAATAATTCCCAAATTCCTGATAATTTACACAGATTTTAATAGTTTTATATATCATATAATTAAAGGCTGTTTTTATCATACTGTCTGTTAAATTATTAGATATATACTTAATATAAGATTTCCAAATATGAGATAAGGCTTCATATAATTTGCTAATAAATTCTCCATTAGGTTCATCTGCTAAATATATAAGTCTTTGCATCAACATTTTTGTCGTATCTACATCCCAAGCTTTAAAAGCCCATAATAATCTTTTAGGGGTATAGTTTTCCAATAATTGCTCTTTATTTCTTAATTTAAGCCATATAGATATAGCAGATAATCTTTTACGAGTTAACTCATTTTCTGCATTTATATCTATGACTCCATTGTTCCTATTTGGAACAATAGTTAATGGAGTTAAATAACCATCGACACGGTGAAAATAGTTATCATACCATATATTTAAGTGATTATTATTAGACTTTTCTTTAAAATTTCTATTATTATTTGCATTAAATGAATACAATCCATAGTTTACTGCTATGGTATAAAAGAAATTTTTACTTAGAATTTCACGTATTTGTGCTATATCTATAAAATTTAAATTATATCTGTCTCTTGTGTTATCTTGTAAATATCTATAAAGGTCTACTTGAGTATTTTCCACATTAATACTATAAATTTTATCATCTAATTCAAAAAATAATTCAGCATAAATACCAAGCGTATAAGAAATGTGGTAAAGATCAGGCCGTTCATCATTAGAAATCAATGTGAAAGTAAAATTATTAATTATTGCTAAAATGAGTTCTATTAGGGAGGATTTTCCCATACCATTTTTTCCAACAATTGCGGAAATATTTAGGTCTACATCGTTAGATCTATCGATTTTAAAGAAATCACTTGGAGTGCCTTTAATATCGGGATATTTTAGTGTGTCAAATCCAGCAATCTTTGATTCAACAAATGGATACCACTTGGGAGGTAGGCATTTTAAGTGTTCTTGTATTGTTTTTGAAGATAAATTTAATCCTATTAGTTTCATTTCTTTCCGTAATCAATAGTGCATAAAATTAATAATTTTTATAGTAGTGAATATTACCACAATTATCTATTTTGTTTAATACGTCTTAAAGTCAATGTGAAAATTTTACTTAATAAATTGGTTTAATCTTATGGTTGGAAATTTATTGAGAAATACACAATGTCTTAAATATATTGCCATATTCAAAAAATTTATTTATTAATAGCAGAAATTATTGACATTATTTGCTCCGGAGTCATTCCCCGAAGAAGTTCTATTGCCAGGTCTTCTTTTGACATTTCAGGTTTTTCCTGACTTTTAGATTTTTCAGATGTCTTTGCAAACACATTACGCAATGTTTCGTCAGTTCTTGTATTGTCGAAGC
>JAFLUY010000035.1 GCA_022508565.1 Erysipelotrichales bacterium
ATACAGAGCCATCTACCATTGCCAAGAACCTTCGAAACACCCGAGGTCGCCACAATATAGAAATCGACACAAATATCATTGATAAAGTTGATCATGAGAATACATAATATTTATGTTCCCTCAAAAATAAAATTTCATAATTTAATATAATGATAGTGTTATCATATAAAATTTTTAAGTATATAATATCATTACTCTGTTGAAAATTTCTCTCTTTTAAGGACTATCCATTTTTTCTTTTCATTGGTCGAGAAAGATTATAAGAAGCATTAACTCTATCATTATAAGAGTAGTCAATTAGTTCTCGTAGACCAATTGGTGTCAATTCTTTCCATTTTAAAATTGAAATATGAGAATTTGGCTCAAGCAAATTATCAATAATTCTGTCGGGAAGAAAAGGATAATTCTTTATACAATCTTCTCTTGTGTTAATGGTGAACCAATTATTAATAGTTGGATGAATTAATTTTTTTTCTTTTTCTCCATGTCCAATATGAACTGCTGCCTTATCCTGTACGCTCGGAAGATATATGACTATTATACCTGATTTTTTATTTATCTTTCCATCATACATAGAAGAATATATTTCCCAATCTATGTGTTTACGACTCATAGTTTCTTCTCCAACAAGAAGAATTGTTACAGTAGTATCACGGAGGTATTCATCTCTTATTTGCTCCCTAATTTTTTGATCAGGCCATTCATCTGGTATGTCTCCAGTATCAACTGAACCATCTATAAAAACCTCATTTTCTTCAGCCCACTTGACTAAACAATCTTTAGCCCATTGATCATTTGCATGATGATAAGATACAAAAACTCTATGCATGTTAAAAAATTTTTTTAAGTCCTTTAAGAATTAAAGCCACAATCTCTGTTAAATTTGTTGAATTCATTAGTGTAGAATTATCTTCTTTATCTAATCCATTATTCAATAAAGAAAACCCTTTTGTATTTAATATTTTAAAAAATTCATATGATTGGTCAAATTGTTCCCTGGGAAGTATTTTCTTCAATTCAGAATCTATTTCATATTTTTCAATTGCCATTTCAGGTGTTATTGATCCACAAATACAATCTCTCAAAATCTGTGCACTTCCTCCGGCAGCACCTATAATATAAATTGGTTTATTATATTGCATGGCAATCGATACTTCTTCAATTATTCCAGGTAAACATCCTTTAAATTCATTAGTTCTTCCTCCAATTGCTATAATAGCATCCGCAAATCGTTCAAGTTCTTGTCGCATTAATGTCAGAGATTTGCTCCATAAATATTTATTTTTTTGATTATTAGGTGGCACTAATCGGTCCTTTTCATCATTCTTTACCTCTTCAGGGATTGGACCATTAATTATGTTTACTCTATTTTTCTTAAAGAATAATTTATCTTCTAAGCATACACCATTATATATTGGCCATGCAAAAAAATTATGAAATGATATATATCTTGTTGTATCATGTTGATCCTTATAATACTGATAGGATAATTCTGCTAATTGTTCAGTGAAACCGTTCTTTCTTAAGTCTCCGCCATAAACTAATTGAGCTTTAGCAGCTAAAAGATGTCGAGCAATTTCAATAGCTAAATCTTTTAAGCTTTCAGAACAAATTATGTTATTTTCTATAGCATTAGGTTCTGATATTGAAATTGCAATTTTTTTACCTTCTATATTAATATCTGAAGTCAAAATTTGCATAGGAGTGACAAATCTCTTTTTTTCAAAGGATTTAGTAAGTATATCCAACTCTTCTAATCCTAATGGAGGTTCTGGATATAAAATTAAATCATCATCTTTATGTCTAAAATGTATGGATATTAACTCTGGAACCGTTGGCTCAACGATCTTTGGATCTTTTCCAATTTTTTTACTTAGTGATCTTAAATAATTTTCATGATATCTCCAATCAAGAGCTGTACGTAACATAAGATTAATAATATCTTCCCAATTATTATCTTTAAATCTTATACTTGGAATATTTGCCATATATGGGAACACTCTGTTACATTGATGACTAAAAAAGTCAACTATAATAGCAGGTATCCCATTTTCTTTACATTTTATTATTTCTTTACGACACCATTCTCTATCCGAATACGTATCAGAATGAACTAATACAAATAATGATGATTCAACATTATCAAAAATTACTTCCTCAAAAGATTGACCATCTAAAATATCATTTGCATCAAAGAAAGTTGACAATTTTGTCTTTGAATTTATATAATCTCTTAGTCCTTCCGCAACAAGTTCTCCTGTTTTATCAAGATCTTTTTTTGAATGGCTTATAAATAATCTTAATTTACAATTAGGCTTTTCCGATATGATTCTTATTAGAATTTCAAACAACCTTATTTGAAATTCTAATTTATTATCTAATAATGAAAATGTTTTTAATTTGATAAATTGTTTTTTACTTAACTTTTCATTAATATCAAAAGAATACTTCGATAATGTAATTGGAAAAATTGAATCATTATATTCATTATTTAATTCCTCTAAATATTCTCCCCAAAAACTATCGCAAATCATCCTATCGTCTAATAAAGGTATAATTATTGGTTTATCACTCTTTATATCCTTTATTTTGGGAAAGTTATTTTGATATTGCCCTCCAACATGAAAGTAAACTGGTATATCTAATCCATCAGTATGAACCTTTTCAGAATCTCTACATAACAATTTGTAAAGATATTTTCGTATATCATTGACCTTATCCATTTCATGATGAATAAGGAAATGCACAGATATTGGGGTATTAAATTGCATTTTTATAAATCTTTATTAAAATTATAGATTCCACTGTAATACTTCATCTAATGGGTGGGCCCGAGAGGAATCTACTATTCTTGCTTCTTTTAATAAATAAGATTCAGTCCATCCTAACATATTAGAGATAAATTCATTCAAAGTCGTAGTTCCACTTATAATCTGAGTAATTCTTAAGTATTCAGGAAGTTCTTTAGAAGCTATATCTTTTAATTTCAAACTTATTATTTTCTTTGAATCATAAGCATATCCGACTTCCCAGGGTATCCATTTTGATCTTAAAGCATTCTCACTAAGAATAACAAGCAAATGTGTTGAATGATTTAATCCTTTCTTAATTGCTGAAACTACAGAATAAGGATCAGTTAAATCAAGAGTATTATCATATTCATCAAAATAAACATTGATACCCGCCTTTAATAAATAATCAGCTATTTTTTTTGCTGCGTTAGAGTCATTTTTTTGATGACTAATGAACACACATTGTATGCCTTGTACATAAGAATTTTCGTATAATCTTGATTTATAATTTATTCCACCCATTTATAAAGAACTTGAATTGAAGTTAACAATAATACAAATTTAGTTATTATCTTTTATTGTATTACATTATCTCTATTATATTTTTCCATAGTGAATTTAATAAGTTTGATATACAATAAGATAAGATATTTATTTTTGTTTATGGATGTTTATGGTTTTCCTATCTTATAAATGTACCAAATTTGTACCATGGTTTTGTAAGTAATTGATTTACAAATGATATTAGATTAGAAGAAGTGAAGTAAATAAGCGTAGCAAATTCGAGGAGATCATTTAGAGAATGTCGGTGGCTTTTGCAAAGCGAAGCGACGT
>JAFLUY010000036.1 GCA_022508565.1 Erysipelotrichales bacterium
CAAAGTCTTGGGATAGCGATGGGATAGCGTGGTTGTTGAAATATAAGATTAAATTACACTTTTTGAACCTATACAAACTGAAAAATCCATCCCAATTTTGATGTGGATTCTTCTGTAAGTTGTTAATATATTCAATAAGATGGTAATATTGCCTCATGATTTTTTACTTCGTAAACCGCTACTCAGCAGGTTTTTTACGTCACTTCGTTCCACAAAAGCCGCTGACGTACGCTAAGTCATTTCGGCGATACTAAAAAAGAGGATCGAAGCCTCTTTTTTAGTATTCATCTTCGTTAAAAAAAATTTAGAATCCAAGGAATCAAGCATTTAGCCATTTACTTTTGAATTTTAGCCAAACAAACCGCACCATGAGAAACGGTTTAACCCTAATGACGTACAAATTGTACAAACAAATTTATCCCTATAAATGAGCATCTCGGTTACTCATTGGCATGATCAATAAAATCTAAAGTATTATCAAGATATATCCTAGGACTACCAGAAACTGTTTTACTAAACAGTTTAAGCTGTTTTTTTAATGTTGATGAATAGTCTCCTTGAGACAAATCTCTTTTAAGATGATGATATAAAATACAATAATGAGAACATTTACCAGATTTAAGATGGATTGGATGCTCTGATACAGGTATATATTGCTTGTGTCCTCCTTTTACTGGAGGATTTCCCTGGTATTGTTGGATAAGGTCTTCCACCGAATGATGAAAAGCCACGCCATAAAATTTCAGTTCCTCTTCAAGAAGATATGCATCAACAAGTGGTAGCCCAAAATATATGCCTAAATCATTAGCAAATGTTAATGGTCCTTTTGCAATCGCACCTTTAAGAGCAAAGCCTGTTTCTAATGCATTATGCATAAGTACTACTCCGGCTTTGATAATTCTATTTAAGGCCGATTTAGAATCGTCAAGAGATGCTAAGATAATTGAGTCAGAGAATTGAATCATTCGTAGAAGTTCTCCATGTTTATCTTGAAGCAATGGTTTAAGACGGTCATTTTTTTCTTTAAACTCAATCATTTTTTCAAGGAGATCTTCATGATTCATTCGCGTTACTCGATCTTTGAACCCCATAATATCCATAAAAAGAATAAGATGGTCACCGGTTTTATTCCATTCGTGAGATTCGATTGCCATAGAGTTGAAATTTATTATTTTTTAATCATGGAATTTACAGTACATGATGTTATTTACTTTCTACTAAATTGGGTTTATTCACAATTAATATGAAAAGTATTAAATAACAACTACTTATTGAATTTTATCAAATAGATAACTTCATTTTATATTATACAGGAATATATTAATTTCAGTTTTTAGATATTCCCAATAATTCAAAAGTTATTTTTTTTGTTCCATTATTATATTTAGTAATAAATTTTATCATTTTTATTTCACATTCTTCATTTGAAAACTCTTTATTTAATTGAGCTATTTCCTCTTGAGACAAATTAGGAGATATATCGCCATTTAACTTTTTGCCTGTTATTGAAAGTAATTCAAATTTTCCTGTATCAATAAGAGCTCCTTTAAATATTGCTTTAATAATTATTTCTTCCTGTTCACATATGGTAGACGAAATGCGTGTAAAGGCCGTTTTAATTTGATCTTTAGAAATTTCTTTAAATTTACTTCCAGATTCCATTTTTAAAATAGAATTAGAATCAGCTAGTTCTTTGAAAAATGAATTAAGAAGAATTACCCCCCTTGGCGGTAAATTATGAATATGTTTTTCATATAAAGAATCATCTGCTGAAATATCGTATATAATATCCATTACAGATTGTATAGATTCCCCAACTTCTTGTTCTTCAAAAATATCTTGAGGATTTAATAAAGAAAGTTCATATCCGAATGATCCTTTTTCTAAAGAAGTAAGGTATAATTCTGATAGTTTTTTTCCTTTAATTTTTCCTCTTTTACCAGGTTCTTTACCATATCGTTCTATGGAAGTTTGTAGTTTTATAAGATTCTGAATAGGCATCATGGTTCTACTTACAAAGTTCGTATTAATACCTTTAGATCCATACACCATATCACCACTAAAAAGTAATGTAATTTTGGGTTCAACAACTTCCTGTAAGTTTTCTAGTTGTTCTTTAAGACTTTTTAACCTTTCATTTAAAGAAATTTCAATAAAAGGATTACCATTAGCCAATTCTAATAGTTTTTCTGTCTCAACTATTTGTGATTGTAATAATATTTTATTTTGATGGTAACCCATGATTAATGTTTTTTAGAAAAGTTAATGCATCTGTGTCTTTTACAGGATCAACATAAAGAGGTATTTTGATAATACCTTTCCAAACTCCACGTCTATTATGGCTAAAAAGTTGATACCAATATCTAGTATATTCCACTGTAAAATCAGGATTAGCATCAAAAGGGAAAGGATAATGATCTATGAAAAATTTTTGTTTTGATAAGTGGGGATTACTAAATTCTTGAAAGGTACTATTTATTTTTGATGATTGTTGTAGATCTATTCCTTTAAAAAAAGTAACAACATCTAAATCATGAGGTGGTCTATTTTCCCTAGCTTCAACATTTTCAGTAAAACTACCATCTACCCATTGAAAGCCATTTACAATACCATTTTGAATCATTTTTAGTCGGAAGCTAACAAATCCGATAAGAATATTTATTCTTTCTTTAGAAAAGCAAAAGTGTTGACAAAACTCAGAAATCTCACACAAATAGGGTGAAATTTGAGTGGGGTCAGCTGGATTTCCTAGATGAGGTGGTATTACATGATTATGATCGAAGGGCGGAATCATAAAATAATTTTAATAGACAAATATATTGAAAAATTCCCAATTGATTGTCCTTTCTTTGAATATTAATCCACAATATTAATCCTATAACTATAAAATTATATTAATTATTATAAGGAATCATAAGTGTCCACTAAAAATGGACATGGTTAAAAATTAAATAAATTGGGTTTACT
>JAFLUY010000037.1 GCA_022508565.1 Erysipelotrichales bacterium
AACAAACTACAAAACTAGCACTATGGTGTAAGGATAATTTGGAGTTATCCATTGAAAGCAATTGGGAGGGGATACTACTTTGAATACTCAAAAAGAAGTTATCAAATTTGAAAGATTAATTGATATGAAATATATTAAAAGGGATATAATTATTGTGTTTTTTTTTACTATGTCATTCATAGTCATCGGATTATTTGAAAACAATTTATTTCTTCCAAACGATGGATTTGGTCTATTGGAGCATATAAATATTTGGCTGTTTTTAGCAGCAAATGCTATTATACCTATCGCAATAAGTATCATTTATAAACAAATTGAAAGAGATGTAGATCCAACCACTCGGATTGGTTTTAAAGAAAACTTTTGTATGATTGCGAAATTGAAGTTTACGACAGTATTATTTAATTTTTTTACAGCAGTTGGGTTCTGTTGTTTTATAGCTAATTCATTACAAAATGCAAAAATAATAAATAATTTACCATTTGACTATTGGGATTCTGTTAAATATATGGACAGTTATATTGCAAGTAGATTTTATAAATTTTATTTATTTGCGTATTTTATACCGCATATTCTAATTTATGTTTATGTATCAGTCAAAGCATTATCTAAATCAATAGTAATTAAAGATGAGGAAATGGACGAATATCCCATAAAGAATTATGAACAATTAAATGCACTATGCAACTATGGACTCAATTTACTTGTCGTTATGTGTATGGCATTCATACTTATATCGATTGGCATTTATTTTATTCATAATAGATTAGATGTAATATCTACTACAAGTATTATAGTTGCTCTTGTTGCTACTTTAGTTTGTTTACGTATGTATGTTATGCTGGTAAACAGCTTTCGTGTTAGTATTATAAAATATATGAAAACAAATATTAATCATATAAATTGTGAATTAGCAAAAATCCATAAATATGTAGTTAACTATCAATATGGTGAAAAAAGCAAAAATGAACTGGAAGTGTACCTGCATCAAGAAAAATATTTGTCTAAAATAAAAAAGAGAATAGAGAAATTAAACAAATATCCCTTCGTAATTAAAGCGATAATTACAAGTTTTTCCCCTATTATACCTACATTATTTAAAATTGTATTTCAGTTTTTAAAAGACTCTTCTAAACTAGATATATTGACAACTATTTTGTAAATCAGATATAGAAAATTAAAGATGCCTAGTGTAATTACTATTCCGTTAATCGTAAACGAAGATACATGGTTTATATGTAAGAAAACAGTTGACCAAAGAATTCCAGACATAAAACCACCTATAATTCTGTTTGTAGATATTATAAATTTTCCATTAATTTCTATACTTCTGAAACTAAGAACAAAAATTTCTTTGGTCAGAATCATCAGTAATGGTAATAGCGGATATTGTTCAATAATCAAAAATATAACTGATATGCAGTTGAGGTATTTATCGCTGAACAAATCTAGCAGTTTGCCACCGGTAGTGGTTAGTTTGAATCTTTTAGCCAAATAGCCGTCTAGCAAATCCGACAGGATAGATGTGATTAATAAAAATGAGTTTATTTCATTTGGGATTACTGTGTAAAACAAAACAAATATAAATATAGAAACAGCTCGATATATACTTATAAGCTGAATTATTACTTTAAGTAGGAGCATGACCCTCACCTGATTATATAATTTATTATCAATGGATAACTCCAAATTATC
>JAFLUY010000004.1:0-42943 GCA_022508565.1 Erysipelotrichales bacterium
GAAAATTTAAAAGATTTTTAAATAAAACTAATTTTATAAATAATCATAATTGTTACATTAATTCAAATATGATAGGATCTTTTGGTCAAAAGTGGGTAATAGATAAAAACAATAAAAGAAAACGAATAAAAATATAAAAATCATTTATAATATGGATAAAACTTTAAAAACTTTGATCGAGAAAACAGATTTTGAAGCTCTTTTTGCAAAGAAAGGGTATGCGTTCTTTACAAATGGAGATTATAATGTAAATATCATAGGTGTTCGCAATCTTCTTTCTGCAACAAAATCTGGAGATATCTATAAGAATGTTCAAAGAGATCAATTTGATGATGCTCTTGTACTTATATATAAAGTTGATGGAAAATGGAAAAAAGAAATCTTTGAAAATACTACAGATCCTGGGTTGAAGCTTCTTAAAAATCCATCAAATTCTAACGGGACAGCTATTTTAGTTCCCGGACAATATAGAAGTACTTATAAGATTGATCTTCATAATGGCAAATATAAAGCTCTTTGTCAGAGATCCGGCTTAGTCTCTGTCTATCGTGATAAGAATAGAAATAATGTTTTAGATATGGATCCCAAAACTATTCAAAAGGGATATTTTGGAATAAACATTCACAAAGCAGGCGTTGGATCAGAGTTAATTGGCGGTTATTCAGCGGGATGTCAAGTATTTAAGAAAGTTGCTGATTTCAATCATTTTATGGATGTCATAAATAAAGCAAAAGATAGATTTGGTAATACTTTCACGTACACTCTTATAACAACTGAAGATTTGAAATAAATATTTTGATAGTCAATTATTTATTAAATTATATATAATAGAATTAATAGTATTTAACATAAATTATTAGTTATTAATATCTTAAATATCTATTATTATAATATATGATGATTGATTAAATCAAAATAAATATTTACGATGATTTGTTGGACTAACAATCTAACAAATCATCTTTTTTATGAAGAATACCATGAAAAAGTTAATTGTAACCCTATTATGTTTATTCGTATCATTTTTTGGTAATGAATATTGCCAAGCGAGAACACATAGATCTTCTCATCAAAAACATGAAAAAATAGCAAAAAATAAATCTAGATTCGATCACAATGAACTTCAAAAAATGATCGAACAAGACGTATTATCAAAGGAGACTCCTGATCCGTCTATAGAAATTGCTGATGTATTAGAAGAAGCTAAAAGTCATATTGGAAAACGATATGTTTGGGCCACTCGTGGACCGAAAACTTTTGATTGCTCTGGATACGTCTATTATGTTTTCAAACAATTCGGAATGACTCTTAGCCCATCTTCTAGAAATCAATATACTTTAGGTACAGAAGTTAAAAGAGAAAATGCTCAGCCCGGAGATTTGATATTTTTCCATAGTAGAAAACATCCTAAAGGAGTAGGACATGTCGGAATTGTATATGCAATAGAAGGAGATAAGATAATGTTCATACACGCCTCTTGTAAAAAAGGAGTAACTATTTCAGAATTACAAGGATATTATGAACGCAACTTTGTCGGTATAAAAAGAGTGTTATAGCGTTCATATGACTTCGTGATTATGAACGTAATTTTGTTGGTATAAAAAATAGTATTATAACGCTTATTAAATATCATAGAATTTGAATAAACAAAAACAATTTCAAAACATTGAAAAATCGAATACTTTATTCTATCTATTTCATGTTTTGAAATTGTTTTTTATATATGAAATTTAATTATTTGATATTATTTAGTTTATTATTTTTATTTACTAGTTGTCAAAAATATAATTATGCAGAAGATATGAAAGAATTTGTTTATAATGATAAATTATATAAATACTCATGCTCTAAAGAAATATGGGTAATATATAATTCATGTGAAATTAAATCTAAAAAAGATATCAATAAAATTTTAACAGAAATTAGTGAAAACAATGAATTACCTTCCGGTAGGACTATTAAAGATATGGTAAGTGAATGGGCTGCTCATAATTTATTATATAATTTACATTTATTTAGAACTCATACAAATACTGTAGATTTAGAAAAAAATCAATCAAAAATTTTGAAATTTTTATATAAAATCCTATCTTTATTCTATAAATAATTAATTCTTAAAACAATCAAAAATCTTACAATTATGAAAACTATCATTGAATGCCGTAGATATCTTGATTTTAATAATCTTACTTCAGAATCATTTGCAAATATGCTTAAAGGAGATCTGCAAAGAGCTAAGAAAGATTATGAATCTGAAAATCGTTTAGATTTCGTAAATAAAGTTTCCGTAGAAATCGATTATGACTATTCGCCGCAGCCTTTGTCTCGAGTTATTCATTTCGATAATTTAATTAAAGAATCGAAGCGTGCTTTTGAATCAATTAAAAAATCTAAAAACTTTACTAAAGCACAAGGTTGGAATATCGAATATGATATTGATGATAGAACTAAAAAGATTCCTTATGGAGTTAAAATCGCAATGGTTTTCGATGAAGATTATGAAAATATAATTAAAGAAAATCGTAAAAGTGAAGCGAAAAGAATTAATGAATTTTATGATTCTTTAAATTATAAAGGAGATTAAGATATTATATTTAAATTTTCATTATTATGATAATAATCGCTGAAATAATTGGTTGGATTGCTACAATATTTAGGTCTGCAGGTATGCTGGTAAAGTCAGCAGATCTCGTAAAATATTTAGTATCAATAGGAAATCTTTGTTGGATGGTTAATGGAATTATGACTAAAAATATTCCATTAATCGCTTCTAATGCTATATGTTTATTAATTATGCTTTGGGATATAATTTATGTAAAATTTATTAAAAAACAAAAATAATATGCAAGATTTTAATATAGAAGAATTTAATGTGATAATTGAAAATAATGGTAAATTCGAACCATATAATATTATGAATTATCTTAAAAATACATGGAAAGAATTTGTTAAAAATTATGATGAAATAAGTAAAGAATCAGATTTTAATGAAGATAGTGAAGGTAATGAATATTGGAAATTTCCTAGAACTTATAAAGAAATAAAGAAATGGGTAGATAATCAATTAAAATATAGATATTGGGGAAGGTGCGAATATGAATTAGTATTATCTCAATGGCCTTATTATGAACTTGATGAAGATACTTCAAAATATAAAAAAGGAACACCAATTATCCCTAATGATAAAGGTAAGAAAATCGATATTTATGAGCAATGTAAAATGAATATGGATGTCATCATTAAAATATTTATGAATAATATATATTTAAATTGATTTTTAATTTGATAAACATATTAATTTAATAAAAAGAGTACTATTTAATAGTACTCTTTGTTTGTTATACATATAATCGCTTAAAATATTTTTTAAACCGCTTTTCATTTTTTGTTTATTTTTATATAATTAGAATTAGAACTAATTAGTCTCTAATTCATCGTTTTAATTTTATTAAGAAATAAATAAAAAAATTATATAAAGTAAATTATAAAAATATGGCAATTCCTATAGCGTTTCAGCAATTCAAAAGTGCCGGAGTATACCGCCTCGTTTATGATAAGTCCAATATTATTGGAGTCGATGCGTCAACTCTTCGTTTAGTTGTTGGTTATTCTCCTAAAGGTCCTTTCAATGTACCTGCTTACGTTACTAGTATTTCTCAGTTCCGTGAACTTTATGGTACAGCATCGAAAACTCTCGAAAAGAGAGGTTGCTATTTCCATCGTATTGCCGAACAATGCTTAATGGATTCCGCAATTCTTTGCTTGAATCTTAAGAAGTTCGCTAACGAAACGGTTAATGCTTCTACGATCGATACTAATTTTAATGTAAAGAATCCTATTGATACTATCGAAGTATCTGTTGAAGATATTTATGATACTACTCGTTTTTGGACTCTTTCATCTGATAAATTGAATGATCTTCGTGGAGCTGAATATATCAATATTGCAACTACAAATACTAAAGAAACTTCAGGTACATATTTTATCCGTAAAGCTTGTGGACCTAAAGTAAATGGTTATAATATTTCTGTTGCAGATTGGTATAAGACACTTAATAAAGATATTCCCGAATATCTCCAAGGTTATGAAACTTCTCTCATGAGTGATTTCATGGCAGAAATCTATGTATTTAAAGGAAAATTCATAGCAGAACAAGTTCTTGCTTCTGAAGCCCTTCGTCCTTATTTCCAAATCGATAAGAAAGGCAATCTCGCATTGCGTCCTTATATTGTAGATGCTTTTGGAGATTATAGTGATACTCTTGATGAATTATTTATGAATGAATCGAGTGGTGCTCTTGGTCACTATGTAGGATCTTTGATTCCTTATTTCACCGATTCTAATGGCTCTTATGCGGCTCTTGATATTCTTTTCAATCTTGATCAGGATATTCACAATATGATGATGAGCTTCAATACTGATATGCTTGAAGAAGAAGGTATTGCTAATATCGATCTTTCTGGTTCACGTTATATTGCTACTGCTGCAGATTGTCTTAATGATCATTCTTTAGCAAATACTTATAAAGCTTACGGATCTTCTGTAGTTTGTATTGATGATATTTGGAATGGTACTGCTAAGACTAATCTCCTTTCTAATGCTAATTCTCCTGTCGTTGCCGATATTATTCTTTTTAATCCTTCAGTATTTAAAGATAAAAAAGAAGTTAATGGTGAAGAAATCGGTATCGTTAAGACTCCTCTTAAATATAAGAAATCTAAGAAAGTTTCTGGTACTCTTTATGTAAGCGGATACGACGAAAATACTATTACACTCAAACAAATCGGTGCAATAGATCTTGAAGCTGCTCAAAGAGACTATAACGATTTTAAAGATTCTGAAGAAGGCAAACTTATTGATAAAGTAGCTGAACTTGATGAGCAATATAAAGAGGCCAAAGTAGAATATGATAAAGATACTGAAGTATTAGAAGAAGCTCAGAAGGAATATAAAGCAGCTGAAGACGAATATAAAGTAGTCGAAGACGAATATACAAATAACGATGCTGTAAAAGAAGCTTTACAAGCTGATTCTGATTTTAATGCCGGAATTATTGGTGAAGAAGAATATCATCAAGCTGTAACTAATAATGAAGCATTCCAAGAAGCTCAGAAAAAATTCCAAGAAGCTCATGAAACATTTGAAAATGCTGAAAGTACATGGAATGATGCTAGACAAGCTTATTGGGATAAATATGGTAAATATAATGAAGAAACTGGAGAGCTTGAATCAGAAGGTAACAGCGATTTCTATAAGGCTTCAAAAGAATTAGAACCTTATCAACCAAATGGAGAACTTTATAATGATTATCTCGAAGCCGTAGAGGCATTCAAACCAATTGAAGAGGCTTTACAAGAAGCCCAAGAACAAGAAGATATCATTGTTGAGTTAAATGATCCTGAAGATCTCGGTTATGTACTTTATCAATTAGGCGCCGCTTATATGGATAATATTACTGATCCTGATAATGTACAATATATTCCTTACGGAAAATATGAATTTGTTGGTAAAACATATCCTACTGAAGCTGGTACATTAAAAGGAGATGGTTTAGGTACTTATTATACAGGTAAGAATCCTTATGAAACTTATCATTCTTTAGAAGGTCCTAAGAAAATCATCACTTCAATCAACCGTGATATGGACGCTGAAGATAATATCATCAAACTTTCTGGAAAAATAATTAAGGCAGCAGTTGAAGAAGTATATATTCAAACTTCACTTGAATATTGTGCTCCTAAAATGATTATCGAAAGCGAAGACGGAACAACTGAAGAAGTGGTTGATATTGAAAACAGTGTTCTTATCGAAGAAGATGATCTTTCTTCTAGCTGGAATGTATATGGTTCTTCTATATCATTTATCCAATGTTTACCTGAATGGGGAATCTATAAAGATGTTAATAAATATACGGCAGATCCTGATGACGTACATACTTATACTATGTATGCGAAAGCTTCTGATAACTCCGCACTTCTTTCTGTAATTACTAAAGGAGATCGTTTCTTAGCAGGAGATGCTACTGTTGATATGGATGGAGATAATGATTATGAAGACGAAGTTCAAAATGGATTTTATGATGTAGTTGCTGTTCAGAGTGTTGAAACTAAATTTGACAAATATGGGGTACCTTTGTATCATGAAATCAAATTCACTGGTAAGCCGATGTTATTTGAAGCATCAAAGAATGGTATTTCTGAAACTGTAAATTCAGATGATAATACTCCTGAATATGTTCAAAATAATATCTTTGGTGCATCTGCTAAAGACGAAATCAAGACTTATTTAGTGCGTATAGATAAACCACTTAATCAAGAAATTGGTACTATGTACCCAACTTATCTTGAAGGTTATACTTATGAAAATCCGAAACCTAATGGAACTGGTATGATGGCTAAATTAAATTGGCAAAAATTCATGCTTGGCGCATTAGATGAATACCAAGGACTTCGTACTGCTCTTTTAAATAAGTCCGAAATCGATTTCCGTTATATCATCGATACTTGGGAAACATTCGTAGATTCTTCTATTAAGTCTACTTTCTCACAACTTTGTAAAGATAAAGAATCAGCATTTGCGATTCTTAACTTCCCAGCTATTCGTACATTTGTTAAATGTCCTTATGCTTCTTTCACAAATGATAGAGGTGTATTCAACATTCAATATGTAGTAGATGGTAAGAATAAGAAGAAAGCATCTTCAACTACGTTCAGCTTACCTACTGAAACTGAAGGAGCTTCATACTGTGCATTCTATACTCCTCTCAGATTCTCTGACGGATATGTAGATTCATATATTCCTTCAGCAGGTCTTGTATCTAATCTATTTATGGAGAAATATCGTAGTCGTCAGCCTTATTTCATCATCGCCGGTCCTAATTCTGGAGCTATTTCTGCTGCAGGTCTTGTAGGCCCTGACTACAACTATTCTCGTGAAGAATTGAATATTATTGAACCTTATGGAGTCAACTGTATGGTTTATCGTTCCGGATTTGGTACATTTATCAATGCTAACCAAACTGCTAAACAAACTCCGAAGTCAGCATTATCTTCAATTAATGTTCGTGAATTAGTTATCTATCTCATGGATGAAATTGAAAATGTACTTCAAGCATATCAATGGGAATTCAATAATGCTCAGGTACGTGCCGCTATTAAAGATCGTGCAGATGCAATTTGTACAAGAGTACAAGTAAATGGAGGTCTCCAAGCATTCCTCAATGTTATGGATGAATCTAACAATGATAATGATATCATCGATAACGAATTTGCTGTACTTAGTACTTATATTGAACCAGGCCGCGGAATGGGTAAGATGGTACATGAACTTACTATCCATCGTTCCGGAGGAATGTCCTCAACTACTATCGATTAATATAGAATAAATATTAAATTACAGAGAACAGGAATTTTAAATTCCTGTTCTCTGATATACAAAACTAAATTAATTCTTATTTTTAAAAAAATTATATTGTATACAATAAAATAATATGGCAGAAGGAAAATTACCGCATTTACCTCACGTTCGTAACGTTAGAAGCGCTCAGAACATGCACGACCCTAACCACCAAGCGATATTTGAGGTTTACTTCACACTTCCTAGCAGAGTAAAAGAAAAACTTACCGAGCCGGATGATGAAGCGATCCTCACAGAACAAGTGGTATCAGTTTCTGGTTTAGATGCTGTTCAAAAAACCGCTCAAGCAGGTACACAAAAATTCTTTGGTGTTGATGCTTCTTATAGCAACCCATCACTTGACCAAACTTATTGTGAATTCACTATAGTATTCAATCTTAACTTACGTAATGTAACAGATAACTGGGTATTTAAGATTTTCAAAAATTGGTCACAAATTTGTTATGACGTAGCAACTGGACAGCGTACATTGATGTCCGAATACATGAGTGAACTCCTTAGAATTTCAGAAGCTAACCGTGACGGATCTGTTTGGCGCACTATCACATTCCATCGTGGTTTCCCTGTTGAAGTTTCTGGTTTGGATGCCCTTGAATACACCAACAATGAAGCTCGTAAACTCACTGTTAAGTTTAGGGCTGACTGGTGGGATGAGGTTATCGCCTAACTTATTGATTATCAACTACTTAAAAAAATGGCGCATTAATTTTGTGCCATTTTTATTTAATTAAATTAAAAAAGGCTAAAAATTCATCACATAAATCTATTTTGAATTATTATTAATTAAAGCCTATTTTAATATTAAGTAAATTATTCTTATAAAAATGGACGACAAAACAATTATACAAAACTATTTGAAGTTTAAGAAAGATAAAGAATCACAAAACAAACCATCATCAGAATCTAAATATTTAATTTCAAAAATTATTTCTAAAGAAGAAAAAGAATATATTAAAAATCGATGGACTGACTCTTCTTCGGATTATGAATCGTTATATAGAATTGTACATAATATCCAAGAAAGACATAGATGTCCTGTTTGTGGCAAATTTACTGAGTTTGTAAATAAAAATGATCAAATATATCGTAGATATTGTTCTTGGGAATGCAAAAAGAAAAATACAAATATGGCTGAAAGACATAAACAAGGATGTCTAAAGAAATATGGAGTTGAAAATATTTCACAAGTAGAATCAATAAAAGAACAGAAAAAACAAACTTTTTTAAGGCATTATGGTACCGAAAATAACTTTGGGCGACCAGAAGTTACTAAAACTATTTTAGATAAATATGGAGTTGATAATATCCAAAAATTATCCGAAATAAAAGAAAAGGTTAAACAAACTTGTCTGAAAAAATATGGATATACATCTTTTATAGCGATTCCAGAAGAACGAGAAAAATGGAAAGAGTCAAATAAAGAAAAAGAATATATCACTAAAAAGAAAAACGGTACATTAGGAAAATCTTTAATAGAAATCGAACATTTTAAATTATTAAAAAATATTTTTCCTAATACAATTCATCAATACAGAGAAAAAGAACGATATCCATTTAATTGTGATTTATATGTTCCGGAATTAGATTTATTTATTGAACTTAATTATTATTATACTCATCAAGAAACTTTTTTTGATAAAAATAATCCTGAACATATAGAAAGATTAAATCATTTAAAAGAACTTACAAAAAATGGTATTAATAGACAAGGAGTAATCGATACTTGGGCTGATAGAGACCTTTTAAAAAGAAAAACTGCAAAAAATAATAAATTAAATTATTTAGCTTTTTTTAATAAACAAGATTTTATTATTTGGATTAATGAAATCAAAAAATATAATAATATAAATGAAATTCCAAAAAAATTATTAATTAATATATGACACAAAACATAATTATAGCAAAAAATCTTAAAGAATCACTAAAAGGAATTTTAAATAATTTAAAATGTGATAATCCTTTTGTATTGTGTGATGAAAATACTGTCAAGTATATTGATGAATTAGGATTAGATAATAAAACGATTATAACCATAAATTCTGGTGAATCAAATAAAAATTTAGAAACTGCTTGTAAAATATGGAACCAATTAGATAATTTAAACGTTAATAGGAATTCTATATTGATTAATTTTGGAGGAGGAATGATTAGTGATATTGGAGGATTTTGTGCTTCAGTATATAAAAGAGGAATAAGATTTATCAATATACCTACAACTCTTTTAGGAGCAGTAGACGCTTCAATCGGTGGCAAAAACGGAATAGATTTCGAAAATAATAAAAATGAAATAGGCACATTCAATCTTCCTTATTGTACAATAATTTCAAAGATATTTTATAAAACTCTATCAAAAGAAGAATTATTATCAGGATATGGAGAAATGATTAAACACTCCATATTATTTGATAAAGAAGAATTTTTTAAATTATTAAAATATGACATAACAAAATATGATGATCGACTTATTTCATTCATCAAAAATAGTGTCAAATATAAAGATAAAATTGTTAGCGAAGATTTTAAAGAAAATTCAAAACGTAAATTATTGAATTTTGGACATACAATAGGCCACGCAATAGAATCTTATCAGTTAGAAATTTCTAAACCTTTATATCATGGATATTGTGTAGTATATGGAATATTATTGGAAATGATTATATCAAATTTATTATATGATTTCTCAATGGAAATTATAGATGAATTTTCAAAATATATAAAGAAAAATTATGGTTCTTATATAATAGATAATCCAAAAGAAATCATATCAAGATTAATAAAAGATAAAAAGAATAAAGATGATTCTAAAATAAATTTCACTTTAATCGATAAAGATTTCAATCCAATAATCGATAATTATTTAGATAAAGATATTTTAGAAATGATAGAAATATTCAATCAAAAAATGAAAAAATAATTTTCTTAAAATTTTACAAAATAAAGTCCGTGGTTGGAGATTAATTAATAAGATATATATTTACTTATTTTATATTTTAATCTCCAACCACGGACTTCTAGGATATCCCTATTAGCTTCTTAATTTATTCAGTGTTTTTAGAATTTTTAAATTTAGAAAAATCTAATTCTTGCCATTTAGCAAATGTTTCTGAATCTTCATCTGAACCTTCAATAGGATTTCCGTTCTCATCTACTAAAGTTTGGGAATTATTAACTAATTTGCCATATTCAGTACTACTTCCAAATTTAGCCAATAATTTTGCATTTTCTTCAGTATATGGATAGAATAAGAATTTTTCATTCTCTGCTAATCCTCTACTATATTCATATCTAGAATCTGCTGCATCTTCAAATGAAGATCCTGGATCTGGATTCTTATCTTTACCATTATTGTCATCATCTTCATCATTATTTCCTCCGTTACCATTTCCGGAACCATCTCCAGATCCTTGAGAAGAGTTTTCGACATTTAACATATATGACGCGGTACCTGGATAGAATTCATCTGTTTCAATTGAATTAGCAACTATAATTGTAGTACCTACTTTCAATAATTCAATTTCACCAGTCTTAGAATCTATATTTGCTACGCCGTTATCGATAGTTGAATATATAATTTCTAATCCATTTGGATTTCTTAAAATAGGTTCTTCGAAATCTTCATCTATCTTAGTATTATATAATAGACTATCAAAAGATATTTCCGGATATTTTCGATTATTTTTTGGATTATCAGGATTGTTTGGATCATCTGGATCAGTACTTCCTCCAGAACTATCTGCTTTATCGATAATCAATTTATATGAAGCGTCTCCAGAATAATATTCATCATCTTCTAAAGATTTAGCAATAATAGTAGTTGATCCAGGATTTATCAAATCTACTTTACCAGTTATTTGATTTACATTCGCGATATAATTATCAAATGAATAATATCGTACATTTAATTGATGAGGATTATTTAACATAGGTTCTTTAAATATTTCTCCAATCTTTGTAGAATAAGATAATCCAGGGAATGATAATTCTGCAGATTTCTTATTTTTATTATTTGGATTGTTCGGATCATCTGGATCAGTACTTCCTCCAGAGCCGCCTGCTTTATATATAGTTAATGAATAAAATGCTGAATCAGCATAATATTCTTCATTTTCTTGTGATTTAGCTAATATCGAAGTTGTACCAGGAGCTACTAAAGTAACTTTTCCGGTTATATGATTTACATTAGCAATAGAATCATCAAATGAATAATATAATACTTCTAAATTATTAGGATTAATAAGTTTAGGTTCTTCGAAATCTTCATTTTGTTTAACCGAACAATAAGATTTATCAAATGATAGATTAGCAAACTTTTTCTTTGTTGGATCAACAGCCGAAAAATCTTCATTAACAATTATATAATAAAATGCAGATCCTGCATAATATTTTTCAGTCTCATTAGATTTAGCAACAATAGAAACCGTACCAGATTTTTTTAATTCTAATTTCCCGGTAAGATGATTTACTTCCGCGATAGATTCATTACTAGAATAATATAATACATCTAGTTTATTTGGATTGTTTAATTTAGGTTCAGCAATATTTTTACCTACCGTTCCATAAATATTTACAACATCAAATGAAAGATTGGCAGCTTTCTTATTTTTATTATTTGGATTGTTCGGATTATTTGGATCATTTGGATCGCCGGGATTAGGTTTACGTTTATAAACTTTTCGTTTAGAATGTTTTCTTTTGTGATGTACGATATCTTCTAATACTCCTCCTCCATCATCATCGAATATTACTTGATCATCGTCATCATCTCCTTCAGGAACATTTGGATCATAAGGAAAATTACCTGGAAGATTTTCCCATGGAGAATCAGGTCTCCATCTAGGCCAACGATGTCGATTTTTGTGGCCAGGTTGTTTTGGATCATTCCAAGGTCTTTGCTGTCCTATTCCTTCTAAATATTCATCAAAATCAACTTGTTCCGTCAACGGATCAGTTTCAATAAATTGATAATCAAAATTATTATATTTGAATTCACATTTAAATGATTCTGCTTGTGCAATAGTTGATCCTGAATCAAAAGACAACATATCTATACCATTAAATAAAGGTTGATAAAGATATATAGAAGAATAAGCTGCTCCGTTTTGATTCAATATATCTATTCTAAAATTATAGTTTGGTTCTTTAATTGAATCTCTCGTAAATTGATATATGAAAGATTCTAATAATAAGAAATAATTTACATTTCCTAATGTATGACGAAATTCGACATTTAAAGTTCTATCTAATAATTTCAATATTGAATCCGGTGAACGATAATTAATATCAGCAGCAGGATGTGCAAAATTATTTTGTTCTAACCGATTTGCGTCTCTTAATGGAACTCCTCTAGTAATTTGTTGTTGTTGGGTCGTAGCATTTTGGAATCCTAATACTTCAACTTTTTGAATAGTTTCATTAAGAAAATCTATAGGCCTAGTATAAAAAGATTTTGCGCTTTTCAATATCCTTGTATATTTTTTATTGATCTCTTCAGGAATGAATTCTTTCGGAAACAACAACCTAAAAGCATCTTTTCTTCTTTTTAAACTAAACATTAAAAATCTATTTTAATATATATATGTAAAAATAAGATATGAAAATATTATGTGTCGGTATTGATCCATCTATTAATAGTACTGGTGTATGTATGACATTATTTAATGAATATTTTGAAGAACAATTTACAAAATTTTATATTATCCATCCACATAAATTAACTAAAAAAGAAAAATCAGCGGAAGAATCAAACAATAATTTCCAATATGTAACCTTTGAAGAAATTATTAAAGATTTATCACAAAATCATCCAGAAGAAATTTTTAAGACATATAAATTATTTTATATTTGCCAAAATATAAAAAGAATAATAGAATTAGAAGAGTTTGATGATTTATTTGTTTGTATAGAAGGAATATCCTATGGAAGTTCGTTACGCACCAAATCTATATTCGATCTAGCTGGATTGAATTATTTATTAAGAAATATAGTTAATGAATTAAGAGGAAAATTATTAGTTTATAGTCCTGCAAACATTAAAAAATTTGCTACTGGTAAAGGTAATGCAAATAAAGAAGAAATGGTAGAAGCATTTAAAATAGCTTATCCTAATTTATGTCTGCCAAAATTAGATGATGTTGCGGACGCTTTCTTTATGAAAGAAATATCAAAAAGTGACTTTATAAAAGAATATTTGCAACAAAATTGGACTCATGGCCCTATTCAAGACCTTTTAGATAAATATGAAAAAATCAATTAAAAAATCTCAATTAATTTTAATTAAATCTTGAAATTTTATTTTAAGATTCTATATTTAATTTGTAATTTATTAACTTTTAAAACAAAATACAAAATGAAAAAATTTCTCGATTGGCTTGATAAAGAAAATGAAAATCTCGAAAGATGGTTGAGTCTCCAAAGCGAAATAGAAAATTCTGTGGACGAAATAGGCTACGAATATGCAAAATATTCTTTGGAACAACAATTAAATGATATGGATCCATGTAAGTGGAATTGATTTAGAATTTTTTTATTCGATTTCCTATCTTAATTATATATTAAACATTTTATATATATGTTTCAAGAAGAGTTAGGATTAGAATTTACAAAATTAGGAAAAGAAATCAAAGAATGGACTAAAAATAATATTGATAACGATTTTGAATTCAGAGAAAACCAATTTGAAATTATCTATAGTATAATTTCTAATGTTATTGATAAAGAAGATAGTAAGCCCACTCATATAATTGAGGCTCCTACAGGTTCAGGAAAATCATTAATACTTATTATTTGTGCTGGAGTTTTAGCGGAATATTATGATTTATCATCTTATATACTTTGTTCCGATTTATCTTTATGGAAACAATATGAAGATTTTATTAAAGGACATAAAAAAATAGATGATAAATTTGGTAGAATTAAAGGACAATCGGGCAATAATTATGAATGTTTAAAAAATAAGCGTTCAGTAAGATATGGAGAATGTCGTTTAGCAAAAATTTCATGGGATAAACTTTTTAATTATTATAAAGCAAAACAATTGAAATTTGAATGCTCTTCATATTGTCCTTATGTCAAAGCTCGTAAAAAGGCAATCAACTCAAAAGTAACTTTAATGACATATCAATTATATGTGAGATCTGTCGGTACTATTAAAGCTTCGGATAGTAAAAATCCATATACATTCAATCAACGTGATGTATTATTTTGTGATGAATGCCATAATATTCCTAACGTAGTACAAAATACATTCGGAATTACGGTTAGACAAAAACGTATTGAAGATATATTGACGATTTGGAAATATGGCATATCTTTTGCAAATAGTCTTTTTGGAGATAACAAAACAGAAAAAATTGTAAAAGAATGTGAATCGTTGGCGAATACTGAAAAGGAATTAAATAATAGATTCATAGAATTGTTCGAAGGACTTAAAATAGAAAATAATTCAGAAGAAGCTACATATCAGAATTTAATTAACTTTTCGATATTTATTCAACGAATTGTTACTATAGCAGATGAAATTGTTGATATGTTTTCTGGACAAATCCAAAATAAAGAATATATAACAAAAGAAAACCTAATAGTTTATGAAAAATGTGAAAAAATTATTAGGTTTGCGAATGATTTATCAACATATTTAAAAGTATTTGATGAAGATAAAGGAGTAGAAAAGAAATTTTTGGTCAGAAACATTATAAAAAACGATTATGATGAAGATGAATTTGGACGAAAATGCATTGCTAAATATCCTTATAGTATTACTTTTGGATGTGCCTTAGAAAATTTTTTAGTTCAAAACTATTTCTTAAATTCTTCTGAACATCAAATTATGACTTCTGCTACAGTAGGAGGACATAAATCATTTATTGAAAATTGTGGAATAGGTGCACATTTATATGATGTATTACCGTCAACATTTGATTATACTAAATCTCCTATATATTATCTAAGTCGATGGAAAATGTCTAAAGCTGAAAAAGATAAAAATTTTAAATATGTGAAATCTGCTATTTATGAATTATGTACTCGTTTTAAAGATTATAAAGGAATAATACAAACATGGACTTATGATAATGCTAAGAAGATTTTTGAAGATGCTCCGGAAGAGATACAAGAAAGAATGTTATTGTATAACGGTAGTACAGCTAAACAAGAATTATTGCAATTTCATAAAAAATCAAACAAGTCCACAATTCTTTTAGGTCCAACTTTAAATGAAGGAATAGACCTGCCAGGAGATGAATGTAGATTCATAATAATGATGAAGATGCCATATCCTTATATAGGAGACAATTTAGTTAAAGCTAAAATGAAATTGTTTGAAAGTTGGTACGAAAACGAAACTGCAAAAACAGTCATTCAAGCGATAGGTAGAGGTAATAGATCTGAAGACGATTGGTGTCTTACTTATATTTTAGATGGTTGTTTTGGTAGTCTATTCAATAAGACTAAAGACCAATTTCCTATGAATATAAAAAATAGATTACAATTTTTTACTTAAATTTTAATAGATATGAAAATGCTTTTGATAGTTATTGGAATAATTTATGGTATTTCTTTAATTGCAATGCCATTAATATTTTCAGATTGTAAAGAAATAGATAAAGATTCTGATTTGTTAGATTAATTAAAATAATACTAAAAATGGATTTTACTGATATAACTTTAAAAATACCTAAATCAACTGATTTGTATTTTAATAATATTGTTACTCTTGAATCTACATCAAATTTTAATCAAGAACTATTAAAAACGATTAATGAGTATGATTTGGAGATTTCTAAGAATAAAGCATTATTAAATACAATCGGAATTGAAAGTCCTAATAAATATCAAGATATTAATATTTATTTACAAACTTACGGAGGCTCTATTTATGATGGATTTGCTACACATGATATTATTTCTGAACAAGTAAATAAACATTTGTTTGATATTAATATTAAATGTTCCGGTCATATAATGTCGATGGGCATTATTTTATTGTTGAGTGTACCGTACGAAAATCGATTTGCGTTTAAGAATACTAGTTTTATGATCCATCAAGCCCATACAAGTAAATTTGGCAAACTTCAAGAATTAGAAGAGGATGTGGAAGAAACTAGAAGATTGAATGATATGTTGACTGATATCATATTAAAAAATACTGATATCACAAAAGAGCAATTAGAAAAAGTATATAAAGAAAAATTAGATTGGTTTATAAATACCGAAGAAGCTTTAAATTTAAAATTAATAAGTAAGATTATATAAAATGTCCACAAAAAATAAAAAGATAATAATTCTTATAATGGGTACTAATGAAAAAACGGACCCATTCTTTTATCGAGAATATAAGGAATGTATCTTAGAAACATGGGCTAAGAATTTACCTGAAAATATTCAAGTAATATATTATCAAGGAGGAAATGAAACCAAATTTGAAAATAATATCTTAACATTAGCTTGTGAAGATGATTTAAAATGGACTTATAAAAAAACTTATTTAGCTTTACATTATATAAATCGTAATTTAGATTTCGATTTCATTTTTCGAACAAATACATCGACATATATAAATACTTATTTATTGAATTTATTTATCAATAATATATACGATGAAAAAAAATATTATGGAGCTGATTTATATTCATTAAGTGAAGCTTGTGCTCCATATCCATTATCTATATACCGTAGAGGAAATGGAATATTATATAGTAAAAATGATATTGTAAATCTATTGCATAATGGTATTTGTTTGATATATCAAGGGATCTGTGATGATATCGCATTAGATAATATTTTGAATTCTTATCAAATACGTAAAAGTTTAGAAAATAATACTAAATATATAGAAAATCATAGTGGTTGGCCGCATTCTTGGTATAAATGTGTAGATAAGATTTTCGACACTAATCATCAAATTTCTAATTATAATACTTCAAATAAATATGATTTATGTATAACAACAACTTTAAAAAGATATCGAGAAAGAGATAAAGAATTTGAAATATATCATGAATTTCATAATTTGATATCAAATCTAAAATATCGTCCTGAAATAGAAATTATTGAAGAGATGAAAAGATATTCGGATAATCCTGATGTGTTTTTAGGTTCTGTTATCGGATATATTGATTATGATAAATGGAAGAAATTTGATAGAAATTTATTATATCTTATGGAAATTTCAAATAAAGCATCCGACGATGATGAATATTGGAAATATAAAGAGATTCAAGGTAGATTTTTAGATTTTAAAAAATAATTAATTTATAAAATATTAAAATATTATGATTCTTAAAGAGACAAAGTATTCGTATAATGATTTGACAATTGTTCCGGCCGTCATTTCTAAAATTAAATCAAGAAAAGAAGTAAATCCATTTCATAATGATATGCTTCCTCTATTTACTGCTCCCATGAGTGCCGTTATTAATGATGAAAATTGGGTAAACTATGAAATGAATAAGATCAATCCAATTATTCCTAGGACAGTAAATATAGAAAAACGAATTGAATTTCTTAAAGAAGATAAATGGGTGGCCTTTTCATTATTTGAAGCCAAAGAATTTTTTATTAATTCTACATCGGGTTGTAAGAAGTTTAAAATTTGTATAGATATTGCGAATGGACATATGTCAGATCTTATATCGACATGTAAAATTATTAAGACTCATTATCCTGATTGTGAAATCATGACAGGAAATATCGCGAATCCTGCAACTATTCGTGAATATATGAAAGCTGACATTGATTATGTTCGTGTAGGTATAGGTGGAGGATCCGGTTGTCTTACTGCCTCTAATGTCAATACATATTATCCAATGGCTTCTCTTATCGATGAATGCTATAAGATCCGAGGAAGAAATTGTAAACCATATATAGTCGCAGATGGAGGAATTCGTAACTATTCGCATATAATTTGTGCATTAGCTCTTGGCGCAGATTATGTGATGGTAGGTTCAGTTTTCGCAAGTCTTTTTGAATCGGCAGCAGCAGTTAAAAATTATGGATTCAATCTTATTCCATGGGATCCGACAATATCTGAAGAAAATAAGATTCAACTTATTAAGAATCATGAAAAACATGATAACCCTATTGAAAGAGAATTTTATGGGATGTCAACAAAACAAGCACAGAAAGAAATGGGAAGTACTGCATGTAAAACTTCAGAAGGATGTTACAAAACCCTTATAACTACACATACGATGAAACAATGGTCCGAAAATTGTGAATCTTATCTTAGATCCGCGATGTCATATACCGATAAAAAGTCTCTTGATGATTTTATCGGAAATGTAGATTTAGTAATTAATAGTTCGGCAACTCAAAATTCAGTAAATAAATAATTTATAGATATGGCAAAAAACAAACATATTGATTGTAAAATATATTCATTAGATTATTTAATTAGTGAAGAACTATCTGAAACTGATATTTATAATTTATTTGAAACGAATTCATTAATCTACTCAATAATTATTGAGCAATTTAGAAGAATTGGAGATAATCGTCAAGCCTGGAAAATTATTAAAGAATGTAAAGAAAATGAAAAATGGATGTATCAATATCATTTCAGATCTAAAAAAGAAAGAAAAACATTCGAAGAACAAGTAGTTAAAATTTTTCAAAATTTATATCAATATAAAGAAAATAGGGCAGAACAAGAAGCAGGATGGTTTATGTTTTACTATGGATTCAGTGTATATATGAAAGGAAATTTTGAAGATTAAAAAGATATTTTTAATTAAATTATATGAAATATTATGAAAAAAATTACTGAATATATATTAGAGAATTATAGATTTTCTAAAATTTCATTAGACGAATCTTATATTGATAAGAATAATGTAAAAAGGGCTATTGATGAATTGAAGGCTGAAGCGGAAAAGAAAAATCTTAAAGTAGTTTTTCGTGATCGAAAAACAAATCAAGGAGATTTCTGTATTTTCATTTATTCTGATCGTCAGAAAAGATATCATGTAGGTTTTAATGGAGATTGGAACGATAAAAGTGAATATAGCTTTGAAACTTGTTTGACAGATGCCAAGAAATGGATTGAAGATTTTAAATAATATAGAAGCTCAGAGAAATTTCTCTGAGCTTTTTAATAAGTTAATCCATAAAAACAATCTGCTAATCTAGGATAAGATTCTTTATATCCTTCTACTAAAGTTTTAGGAACATAAATTTTTAACCAGCCATAGACCGTTGTTATTTGAGCATCTAAATTATATAATCCTTCTTGTGTACATAAAACATTTTTCGTATTTCTTAAAATGATAGTTTCCGCTTCACTTAGTGGTAAAGTACATTCTGAAGGTAAATATTCTCCATAATAATCTAAATATCTTGTAGTAGTTCCTGAAAAACTAAATTGATGAAATTGTGGTTTAGTAGCTTTAATAGTCAACCTTTCTAATTTACATCTCGAAACTATATCTTGTCCTAATAATTCTTGAGTAGCCGGAATAATTATTTCTTTAAGTGATGTACAATTATTAAATGCTCCTGCTCCTATATATTTAACATTATTTAAATTTATTTCTTTTAAATTTGTACATCCAGAAAATGCTGAAGAGTTAATTGTATCAACTTTAGATGGTAAATAAATTTTTTCTATAGAAATACAATTACTTAATTCTCCTACTTTAGTAAAAGAAGAATTATCCGGGAATTTGATAAATCTTAAACTTTTTAAGCCTGTCATCATCGGTAAATTTGTCAATGTGTCAGGCAAATACATTTCTTCTAATGAATTACAATTTCTAAATGTATATCCTCCAGTAGATACTAGATTTTTAGGAAGGGTTAAATGTCTTAAAGATTGACAATTATCAAATGTATCATTACCAGTAAATTTTGTAATAGTATTTGGTAAATGTACAGATTCTAAATTAATGCAATTTTGAAAAGCTTTACCTGTAAGTGCTGTCATTCCTTCAGGAAACCATACCCAATATAAATTTTCATTATTAGCTAATGAAATATTTTCAAAATTATTTGATTTAAATGTCAATATACCTATTCCTTGGTGATTGATGACATTAGATTCTAACTCCGAATGAGTAACAGATATAGGAAGCTTATCTAAAGTCATATAAGCTATTTGATTTCTATCAGGAATAAAAGAAACGTCGGTTCTAAAGAAATCTCTATATTTAACTTTATAATAATTATCTTCTGAAGAAATTAATACAGAATCAGATTCTCCTAATTCTCCTTTAAAATCTGCCTTCGAAAAATCAGTTATTTCTAAATCTATATTATATTTTAGATTTTTAACTTTCATTGAAAATGAGAATGATTTGATTAAAAATAATTAATCAAAATACAAAACTTAATAATATTAAAGTTTTCTCTTTATAACCTCAAATGGATAGCATCTTTTCTCATATATCTTTTGTCGTTCTTGTCCTTGTTGATAAATTTTGTTTGTCGCATATTTAGGAGAAAATGTATCAGTTATGTCATGTACTTCATAATAATCTTTTCCGTCTACTAAACCAAGACCTCTACCTAAACTTTGTGTAACAATAACATCAGATTTAAAAGATTCGAACAATACTCCATGATGGAGATTTGGTAGTGTTATGCCTGTGGACATTAATTTATATCCAGCGATCAATATAGCATCTTTTTCTGTTTTCAATTGCTCTTTAACAGTTTTACGATCTTTAGAGCCTCCAATGACATATAATACTTTACGTTCAGGAAATGCTTCTTTAACTCTTTCATATACATGTTTGATATATTCGCGATGCTCTGCTAATACTAAAGTATTACCATTAACACAGTCGAATCGTAATAAATCAATAAGATAGTCAATCCTTTCTTCGAAAAAATGTACCATCATATTTTCTACATGTAATAAATTAGTTTTTGGAATAGCTTTAATAAAATCTACTATAGTTTTATGATATGCTAATTTAGCTTCATATTCATCCGAATATGTTCGAAAGATAGTATCTTTTGCAACTTGTAAAGCATTAGGAAATTCCTTTTTAAATGCTATAAGAAATTCTGGATTTTGTAAAGGAATTTGGTCTTTCTTTTTAGGATTATTTTCATTAGGTTTCGTGACAAATGTAGAAACTGCATATTCGGCACATTTTATCCAAGTATCTAATTGTTTTTTATAATTTCTATATTCTATTTGATGTTGATAGATTTTAATATTAGATATATAATTTTGATCTTGTAATTCTTTAGCGGTTATTTCTTGAATCTTAGCTCCTAATAACGCATGGACTGTATAATTTTCAATAGTCCATTCTTTAGGTAAAGTACCAGTCATCCCAAATAACAACTTTAAATTCTTTACAAAATCCTGTGATATAATTGTCTTTATAGATTTTGCCGTAGCTCTGTGCGTTTCGTCAACAAATACTACATCATATTTTTCAAAAAATTTCGGATTGTATTTTTTATTTGTCGGATCTAAATAATTTATAATACTTTGGAATGTTGCGATTGATAGATTAGAACTTTCTACTACTTTACCTCCAGACCATATACATTCAGTATCGAAAAATTCCGCATATTCAGAAAAATCCTGGAAACCTTGTTTTACCAAATCTATAGAAGGAACTATCATCAGAATCCTTTTAGCGCCCATATATTCCATCATATATCTAAATACTATATATGATATTAAAGTCTTACCTGCCCTTGTGGCTAATTCTGAAACGCTTCTATTCCATTCTAAGATTTTATATGCGGCATCATATTGATAAGGTCGAGGATTCTTACTCAAATTCCAAGAGTCCACTATCTTTTTAAAATCTTCAAAATTATGTGGTAATTTTCTTTTAAGATCATCGGGATTAAGTCCGTCAAACTCAATCTTATTTTTCTTTAACCATTTATATATAACATGCCATAATCCTATCGAACAATAGAATATAATGTTTCCTGAAGATTGTCGATATTCAAATAGAAAATCTTGAGTAAATGGCTCCCTGCCCTGAAATGTTGGAAGATAACATACAGGATCTACTAGATTCATTGTTTCTTTTAAATCTAATAAATGTTGATAATCTTCGTTTGTATCGAATTTCAAAAATAATAATCTATTATCCTTTTCAGAAAATTTAAAATGTATCATGACAAAATTATATATAAAAATTGGCTATGACTTATTAAAAATCATAGCCACAAAAATAATTCATTGTTAATTTTTAATCAGCTAAATTTACAGGATTTCCCAATCCAAGAGCACTCATAACCATATCATGACGATTTGCTACTTCATAAGGACGAGAAGCCAATTTAATATATTCCGCACGAAGTGGTTCGAAATAATTATTTATAGCAATTACTTTATTCCATTCATCATGTCCTGTAAATTGCATGCTTCCAAGATCAGTAAGTGTTTGGTGAAGTATCGGATAAGCAATTTCTTTAGGAGCTTTTTCAGGATTCCAGAAATCATACATGGAAGCCATCGCTTGAGCATATTGCCACTGAATAGTCTGCTTATCTAAGAAATAACGGATTCCTTCAGCTATCTCTTTATAATTTTTAACTTTAGGAAGTTTCATCATTGCTTTAGCAAGATCCTTATCTACTTCTTCTGCTTCTTTAATGATTTCCTGCTCAAGTGCTTCCAATTCTTTCTGTGATTTACCCTGAATTTCTTTTCTAAAATCTTCTTGAGCTTTTTTAAATTCTTCTGCTGTCATGTTTTGTAAAAATTATATATAATTTTAAATTAAATAAATATGATTGCACAAATAATAGCCGCAATCAATATAATATAAAATATAGAAATTTTAAGCCATCGTTTCAATGCATAACTATATTCTTTCCTACCAACTATATCAAATATCACTAAATAATTATCTAAGTTTATAGGCCCTACCTTTTGAATGTCTACATCGATATAATTATATAAATCATGTATATTAAATAGGTTTTTAATAAGTTCTAATTGCTTATATACCCATATTTGTGTATATGTATTAGAATTAGTATTGTCTCCATCTATTTCGATTATACTATTTGATATATCTAAAAATCCTTCTTGGTTTATAACTGGATTTATCACTCCATATAATCTACCAATCCAATCTTTTCTGACATCTATATTTAGATATTTCTTTAGGATTAATGCAAAATCTTTACTATAAAAAATTTGTCTTATTTTTGATTTGTCTGATTTATATTCAAAATAAGTTTTAAATAAATTATATGTTTTGTATATCCATGTTTTGTGCCAAATTTTTTTCATCTTTTTTCATTAAAATTTTTTATATTCAAAAATTTTTATTATTTTTGTATTGTCATACAAAAACATACTTTCTATAAGAAATTCATTTTTATAATGAAATTTTATCGACTAATACAAAAACTATTTTTAAATATATGATAAAAATAGAATTTCATAATAAAAAAATTCAATAATTTTTTGAAATTTTTTAGAATGATTCTATGTTTTAATAGAATTGATTGGAATTATTAAATTTCATATCATAAATTATTATAAGATAGAAAATTAAACAATAAATATTTAAAATGAAAAAATTATCACAATTAATTAACGAAGCAAAACAAGGACTTAATCTCCAAGAAGGTACAGTAAATTACGTAAACAAATCAGATCTCGAAAAATATCTAGAGATTTGTAAAAATTTCATCAATGATGATGCCAAATATGTAGTTGGTTGGCTTATTGAACATAATGATACTTATGTAAAAGATTTGACTGCTCCTTCAGGTTCCGTAAATAATGCTTTAGCTGATTTTTATAATGCAGGAGTTCCTAAAGATCAAAATATGAAAGAGCTTTATAAAAGAATTGGTTTGTTGAATAAAGCAGGACTTATTCTTCAAATTCCTGTATTTCAGACTAAAGATCAACTTGAAGGAATTCTTGACAAAAAAGTAGCACCCGATGAAGTATTCCTAGATCTTACTTCAGAAAAGGGACGTAATGAAGTTGCCAAAAAATATAATGCTTTAGTTTGGAAGATTGTTCGTTCATTCAAAGGAAAATCTAATTTTACTTTAGATGAACTTTATTCAATAGGACTTGAAGGTCTTACATGGGCGATGAACAATTATGGAAAATCTCATGTAGAGACTCAGAAAAAGAAAACTGCAAATAAAGAGGATAGCGAACTCGATGAAATATTGAATTCTGAAAAGGAAAAAGCACGTAAACAATATACTTTTATAAAATACGCTGGATATTTTATCCGTATCGCAATACTTGAAGCTATTAAGAATGAATCTCATCTAGTACGTATTCCGGTATCTCAGCAAAATAGAGAACGTAAAGAAACTGGTAAAAATACTAAATCTATGTCGATTTCCGGAGAAACTTCGATATCTAAAGATAAAGAAGGAAATTCTAAATCTTTATTTGATACTATTTCTGGTTCTGAAAATGGACATAAAAATATGGATCAAGAAGATATTGATAAACTTTGGACAGATGCTAAAAAGATTCTCGATAAGAAATTTACAGACCGTCAAATGGGCATCTTTACGGATTTCTTAGGAGTATTTGGTAAAGAAAGTATGTCTGGTAAAGAAGTAATGAAGAAATATGGACTTAAAAATCAGAGTGAGATATCGAATAACAATTCAAAGATTAAATCATTCATGATGAAAGATCCTAAACTTAGTAAGATACTTAGAGAAATATATACTCTTTATGCAGAATCTAGAAATGAAAATGATGATGAAGCATATAGTCCTATATATCTAGATAAAAATGTTAATGGGATAGTTGAAAAAGAATTAGAAGAACAAAATAGATATCCTGAAAAAGAAATAGATTTCTAAATCTAAATATGGTATCATTACAAAATTTCATAGTTACCGAATCTTTAGATTCTGAAATGCTTTATTGGAAAATGAATACATGGTATATGGGTAGAGAGGATGAATTGAATTCTTTCTATTCTATGATGAATGTACTTGCGAATTCTCCGGCGGTAACTTTAAAAGATTTTGAAAAAGTATTAAAAGATTATAATTTAGATTGGAAACAATTTGTACAATTCGCTATAGATAATGTAGATGGTACTATTGAATTTGATCAATTATATACGATGAAAAAAATCGTAGATATTTTACTAGCGAATAAAAATTATAAATGGGACCTTAAAGATGAAAAGTCTATCTGAATTCATTCGAGAAAAATTAGAAGGAAATGATTTTATAGAAATATCTGATTTAGAAGTTATATATATTCCAGATACTGAAAATTTATTAGTTCAAGTACCTAATAACTATAATGAAGATAATATTCACATGTATTTAGATGATTCATGTATGCCCGATATGCCTTCAGATCCTAAAAATATTGGAGAATTATTTGGAAGTGATAACTCTAAAAATCTTTCTGATGCATATTTCCAATATGAAGATTTGACTTTACCAGAAGATTCTACGACTAAGCCCCAAATCGAATGGAACAAAAGATATGATAATCATGAGGATAGAAATGCTGAATTGATAGTATATTCATTAAATAATTTTGAATATCATATATTATTTGAAAAATTTGAAATCAATAATAGAGAGAATTTAGAATTAGAAAAAATATTAGAAGATTTATTTACTGCAGCAGAATCTAATAAAATTCATCCTTGGGCGTTTCCTATAAAACTTAAAGAGATTAATTTTAAATAAGAAAATGAGATATCGAATATCATGTGGAAGAAAATATTAAATAAAAGAACAATATATATTGGATTATTTGCTTTACTTTATCTTATATGTGCTGGAGTAAGTCTTTATCATGCTATAGCATTTTTTGGTTTAGCAAATAACCCATTTACTGCAACTATGCTTGCAGGAGCATTTGAAGTTGGACAAGCGGCAGTATTATTTTCATTATTGACATCTAAAAAAGATAGGTCTAAAATATTGCCTTGGGTTTTAATGTTTATATTTACATTAGTACAAATATTAGGTAATGTATTTAGTTCATATGAATATTTGATTAAATATTCAGGAGATATGTTAATATATTTTAAACAACCAATATTTATATGGACAGATATTCCAGATGATCAATGTAATGTTATACTTTCATATCTCCTAGGAGGACTCCTCCCAATCACCTGTCTCGCCTTAACTTCAATGATTACAAACTTTTTGGAAGATGAGACTACCGAAAAATTAGAAAATTTAGGAGCTACAGAAGAGGAAATTCAAGAAATTAAAGATAAAACAGAAGAATTGAATCTAATTACTGATAATACTAAAGAATTAGAAAAAGAAGTCCCTTTAAGCTCTTCAATAGAAGATAATAAAAAAGTTGATAAACAACAAGAAATTCCGGAAATTCCTGGATTTGTGAATCTATAAAAATGGTGGCTTTTGCCACCATTTTTCGTTTTTATAATATATAATTTTATTTTCCCTTAAAACAAATTTTAGATTCTCTTTCAACATTTTCTAATGAATCACTAGAATGCATTGCGTTTTTCATATCATCTTTTGACCAATCGGCTCGAATTTTATCTTTAAAAATATCCATATCTTTAATAGGATCTATACATTTTTTATATATGGTCATACAAATACAATCTCCAGAAGACATATAGTCACAAAGAGTTTGATAAAAAGATTTATCTTGTTGTCCTTCATATAATTCTTCTGCTTGCTTTCTAGATAATCTTATTGTTTTTGAATTTAAAATTTTCCAATCGTTTAATTTTAAAAGTCTTCTAAATTCTTCTTCATATTCTAAAAATCCCGGTTTTAAAATTACAAACCCATTAGGTTTTTGTTGAGATGATTCGTAAATGAATTGTACAATAGATTTCATAAATGAAATTATCTATAAATTTAGTTAAAAATATATCTATTTTATTTATTAATATATTATGATAGAAATATGAATATTAAATTAGGTCCTAGTAAATCTTCTTGTGCAAGATATATTATTGATTCGTATGTAAATAATAATGAAATCAATCCATCTTTATTATCATCGTGTGATGATACTCAAACTTTATTGAAATATGTGAATCAAAAATCTGGTATAGTAGACATCGGACCTTCCGGAACTTCGATGAGATTTCTTATGGCTTTATATGCTTCAGATCCGAATTGCAATATAATATTAACAGGTTCTGAAAGAATGCTTCAACGTCCTATGCAACAATTTATTGATATGTTGATTTCAATGGGAGCTGATATCAGAGAAATCAGACAAGGTTGGAAAATTATAGGAAAACAATTATATGGTACCATCATCGATTGCTCGAAATTAAAATCTTCGCAATTTGCTTCAGCAATACTATTAATTGAACCAAGACTTAAAGGAAAAGTAATATTAGAAAATTTTGATAATTGTACATCAAAAAAATATTTACAACATACAATTGATTTTCTTAAGAATAAAAATATAGAACCTGATTGGTCAGCATTAAGCTTTATATATAGTTATATCATCACTCACCATAAAGAGGAAATTACTATAAACAATTATAAGATAAATTCATTCACTATTGAATTAGCAGAATTAGCCGAACAATATGGAGTAATTACTAAGATTGATGAAGAAAATAATAGAGCTTATATTTCTTGTATGCCTTGGCACGATGATTGTATATTTAAAGACTTTTCGAATATTCCTGATGAAATCCCTGCATTCGTCGTTGCATCAGTCTATGTAAATATACCTTTTAAATTTACTGGATGTGAAACTTTAAAGAATAAAGAATGTGATCGATTAGCTGTATTGAAAGAAAATTTAAATGATAATATAATATTTGATGAAAAATCTGTAGAAAGTAACTATAATTCTTATGTAAGAAAAAATTTAATCAAAACTTATAATGACCATCGGATTGCAATGGCTTTTGCTTCATGTGGTATACTTAAATCTCAAATAGAAAATCCTGATGTAGTCAATAAGTCATGGCCCGAGTTTTGGAAAGAATTTAATTTAGATTAGTGATGGAAGATAAAGAAAAAATAAAACAGATTCTTGATTTAATAGATTCTCTAGAAAAAGAAGATGAAATTGTTTTCCTAGATGTAGACACCTTTAGATCTTGTAATATCGAAAATATGTTAAATCAATCAATAGAAAGTATTTTATATGATTTGAATAGAGGTCCCGAAGTATTGAAAACTCTTATGAATTTAGATGAAAATAAATGGTGTATTAATGATATTGCATTAGTAATATTATTTAAAAGAGTTTTTAAGAAATTACAAGAATATGAAAAATAACAATATAATATATCTTATCGGAATGCCTGGTTCTGGCAAGACTTATTTAGGTAAAAAACTTGCAAATATTTTTGGATATCATTTTATCGATTTAGATTTTTATATCGAAACTAAAGAAAACAAGACAATAGAAGAAATAATATCCGAAAATTCAGAAAGCTATTTTAGAAATTTAGAAAGAGAGCATCTTTTAAATTTAGCAGTAGATAAAGTTATTGTAGATAAAGTTATTAATAATCAAAAAATCATAATATCATGTGGAGGTGGATTGCCTTGTTATTTTGATAATATCAATTTACTGAAATTTTCCGGTAAAGTTATTTATTTAGATACTTCATTATGGAAAATTTATAAAAGATGTTTGAAAAGCAATCGGCGTCCATTATTTAAGAATAAAATTACATTATTTTTTAAACTATTAAAAACTAAAAAGAAAAGATTACCTTATTATTTACAAGCAGATTATACAATTAAATTATGAATAGTAAAAAGAAATATAAATTTGATATAGAAATTCATAAGCATTCTATGTTATCTAATGGGAAAAATATTACTTCGGATCCGATGACGATTAAACAATTAGAAGCTTATTTAAAAAGAGAAGCAAAGGAAATTTTAGAAAATTCAGAAAATTTAGAATATGTTTATTATGTCGCATGGGAGCAAAACTCTGAAAAGAAAATCGATGAATTGTTGATGTGCTTTGTAATAGGAAGAAAACATTCAGAAAATATACGGATCTATTCTATGGTTAGTTAAAGTTGAAATATTTTCTATTTAAAATTTAATAATTTTCTGTAGATTTATTTAATTTATATTAAATAGTTCTATTTTAAATTAAAATACTTTTTATTTTATCAGATGGGCCGTAAAATTATTTATAAAAAATTAGAGGATATTACAGATGAATATATTATAGAAAAATTTTGGAAAGGTAAATCCTCAACATTTACTAGACAAAATAATTGTGGACATGTATCAGAAGATGAATTGAAATATTTAAATAATCGATTTAAAGATTCTACAGGACCAGAAGAAACTATATATAGAATAAAAAATAAAATATTCGAAAGGCCAAAATGTCCAATTTGTGGAGGATCTATTGAATATCGTAAATACGGAGGATTTAAACAATATTGTTCAAGAGTTTGTGCAAATAAAAGAGAAGGTTTTAAAGAGCAAAGAGAAAAAACTTGTTTAGAGAGATATGGAACTTATAATGTCCTTACTTTAGATAAAATCAGAAAAAAATCAATTAAATTAGCTCATACTGAATCCGCAAAAGAAAAACGTAAACAAACTTGTTTAAAAAAATATGGTTCTCCAACCCCAATGACTACCAAAGAAGGTATTGAAAAATCTAAAGCTTCTAGAAATACTAAAGAAGTAAAAGATAAAATTCGTAAAACATGTTTAGAGAGATATGGAGTAACTACACCTATAATACAAAAAGAAATATTAGAAAAAGCTATTAAAAATAGTCATACTCCAGAAGCAGATAAGAAACGTAAAGAATCTATGATGAATAGATATGGAGTTGAATATTCAATGCAAATTCCTGAAATATTAAAAAAGTGTCAAGCGACTAATAATACTCCGTCGGCCAAAAGAAAACGAGAAGAAACGAATCTTAAAAGATATGGTTATAAATATACTTGCCAAAATCCTGTAAAACAGAAAAAAGCAAATGAATCTTCCCAAACTCCAGAAGCAATAGCTAAAAGAGTGAAAACAAATTTAGAAAGGTTTGGAGAAAATAATTATGGTAATAGAGAAAAAGCTAAACAAACATGGTTAGATAAATATGGAGTACCTCATCATCGTATGACAAAAGAAGCAAAGGAACATATGTCTGAAGTTATGAGTGATCCATTATTACAAAATCGTAGATATAATAAAATGAAAGAAAATAATTCTTTTAATATATCTAAACCAGAAGATGAAACTTATAATTTATTAAAAGAAAAATTTATAGAGGTAATAAGAGAATATAAATCGGAATTATATAATTATTCTTGTGATTTTTATATTCCTTATTTAGATCTATATATCGAATGTAATTACCATTGGACACACGGAAATCGTCCATATAGAGAAAATTCTAAAGAAGATTTAGAAATTTTAGAAAAATGGAAATCTAAAAATACTAAATTTTATAATAAAGCTATAGAAGTATGGACTATTAAAGATGTTAATAAACGAAATACAGCAAAAGAAAATAACTTAAATTGGATAGAATTTTTTAATATAAAAGATTTTAAAAAATGGTTTGAAGATCAATAAATAAAATCCTATATTTTATATTATAATTTAATTGAAAATAATATGTCTAAATTTAGTGAAAATGTTGAAAAATGGTTTAATGAAAATTGGCCTGAAATAAAAGTTGAAAATATAGATAATTTATCATTAGATAAACTTAAAATATTAAAAGAAGAAGTAGTCGCGGCTAGACAGCAAGTTAGATGCGTTGAAGACGCATACAAGGCGGGAGCCAATAGTGCTTACGGAGCATGTGCTAATCCTGGTTTTTATTTCTTTAACCAAGCTTTAGCCGGCGACATAACAGGAGAATGTCGAGCATTGACTAAATTCATGGTAGATAAAGGAGAAGATTTTTTTCATAAAGAAATTTGGGATAGAAAAGATCTATGGAAAAAATATGATATAGATTTAGATGAGTCTAAAAAAGAATGGTACCAAAATAAACCTGTTTGGATTTACAGTGATACCGATTCTTGTTATTATCAGTATGGAGATTTTTTTAAATGTATGACAGAAGATTGGCATAAACGTTATCCTAATATGAGAGATAAAATAATGTGGATGGTTAAATTTAATCAAGAATTTATGGATAACCAAAATAAAGAATGGATAGATGACATGTATAAAAAACGTAATGGTAATTCTGTGCATCTTTTTGAGACCGAACTCGTTTCTCATAGTGAAATAAATCTCCAAAAAAAGAAATATATGAAGAATGTCATTTGGGAGAAAGGTAAGCTATATGATCATCCAAAAACTAAAGGAACCGGTATTGAATTGATTAAGTCAACTACTCCACCACTTTGTAAAGAGATCTTGACAAAACTTATCAATTTTCTTATCTATGAATATTCAGAAATGGGACATACTGAATTTATATATTTCTTCGCGGATAAATTGATGGAATTTAAGAAACAATTTTATGCAGCGCCTATCGATGAGATCTCTCAAAGTATTGGGGTAAACGGATATCAGAAATATGTAATTAATGACGAAACCGCTCTCGAATTTCGTCCGCATGCTACTCCAGGAGTAAAAGGATGTGCAAGATATAATTATTTAGCTCATAAAGCAGGAGCTGATGATAAGAGGATATATAGTGGTAAAATGAAATATTATAATATTAGGATAAATGATAAGACTACTGATTTCTTTGCGTATCCATTCGGAGAATGTCCTGATTGGGCACCTAAAATCGATTTGCCAACGCAATGGGAAAAAACTATCATAACTCCAATAAATAGATTCCTAGAAGTTATGAAAATTCCGAAAGCTAATATTGGAGGAATTGAGATAGGATTATTTATGGATGAAGATTTTGGATAATATATAAAACGACAATTAAATATTGTCGTTTTTTATTTTTGTATATAAAGAGATCTTTTAATTTAAATGAAAAGTTTTTTAGAATGCCTTAAAGAAAATAATATAATAACCATAACAGAACTTTATCAATATGAAAATGAAATTTTAGGACAAAGGATAGATGAAAGTTTATGGTCTTGGTTAAAAAATCTTTGGAATAAAGTTTTTAAAACTGCTGATAAAAATTTAAAAGTAAACAAAGGAGAATATATTATTCCAAAATCATTGAGCAATGATATTGAAGATGGAATTATAAATATTAATTCTATTACTGTGGCGGATATGCCAGAAAGTAATTTTTTAAAATTTATAAAAAAGACTAATTCAGAAAATCCAAAAGGACAATTTTATAATGCTTATCAATATTATAAAAACCATTTAAACAATTCAAAAAATTCAAAATCATTTTTAGATAAAGCTAAACAAAAATTAGGATCTAAAGGAGAATTATTGACAAAACCTTATATTTTAATGGTTTCTACTAAAAAGGATAAAAAAGATAAAGAAGCATCCTTAGTTGTTGGTTTTTATTTTTTGAAGATTGAAAAAGAAAAAGAATCATTAGTAGCATACCCAATGAAATATATACCAATAAATTCGATTCAAAAACCTTCGGAAGGATTTATTAGTATAGTAAATAAATTAACTTCTAAATTATTAGAAAATAAACGTAAAAATGTAAAGTTTATTGATAAAGAATATGATGAAAATTGAAAAAATATCGATAAAAATGATAAACAAACATAATTCATAAGTAACCTAATAAAGAATCTATTTTTAAATATATAAAAAAAGTAAAATTGTATATAATTTTTATATTTATGTCTATAGAAGAACTGAAGAAAGCTTTGCATGAAACTACGTATATCTCTTATAATGTTATAGATAGTTTATTAGCAGGATTTGATGACTCCGTATCAAATGAAGATAAAGAAAGATTATATACACATATCGCTTGGCATATTCCTACTGGAGGACCTAAATTTCCAAAAGATAAAAAAGGAATCGAATATAAAAAAGAAATATTAGAAGCGATAAGAGAAATTTATGGGTTGTCTAAATTAGAAGATTAAAAAATACATTGTTAATTTAATATATTAATATGGACGAAGTAAAAACTATAAAAGATAAATTACATGACGCGACTGGATTGTCTTATTCTTTTATTGATAGTAAATTCGAAATACTAAATAATGAAGAAATAACAGATGAGCAAAAAGAGACATTCTATACCAGTCTTTCTTGGATGATTCCTAGTGGAGTTGTAAATACTGAAAACAAAAAAGAAATATTGAAAACTTTTAGGGAAGAAAATAATCTACCGGCGATAGAAGAAAATAGCGAATTAGATATTTATGAAGATCCTAAAGAATCAGAAGAAACTCCCGAACAGAATCCTGAAACTGAGGAAAAAGGTGAAGATACTCAAGTAGAACCAGAAGAAAAGGAAGAATCTAAAGAAAATGAAGAACCCGAACAGGCTGAAGAAAAAATCGAAGAATAATTTTTATATATTTATATAAAACAATATTATATAATGAAATGGGATGGCAAAGTTAAGTCATCCCGTTTTCTATTTTTAATTATAGAAATTAAATTATATTATTTTAGTATATGGATATCCGACAAGAATTGTGCGATAAAACCGGTTTCGCAAAAAATATTGTTGATAAACTTTTAGAAGAACTCCAAATATCTGAAGGAGAGGCAAAAGAAAAAGTATTATCACATATAAAATGGCATATTCCTAGTGGAGCTATGGAAGATCCTAAAACTGGAAAAACTTTTTCAGATTTTAGAGATTATTTAATTGAAGAAATTCGTAAAAATTATTTTTCAGATAAAACTGTTGAAGAGATTATCGAAGAACTAATAAAAGGAGGCGATGTTGATTTTGTTGGTAACCTTTCATTAGAAGAATCAATTATTCCTGAATCGGATTTAAATCTCAATTTAAATAATAATGATGTTGAAGTTAAACCCGACAATAATGTAATTACTGTAGAAAATGGTAAAACTATTACGATTACAGGAGACGGAACAATAACATCTCCTTTTAATGGAGGAAATGATGTTGGAGTATCCGCTATTGAGGTGACCAACGGAAAATTAGAAATTGGTAAATCTGAAGAGGTTTTAGGAGCTTCTACAGAAAATGGAGAAAATATTAAAATTATTGGCCCTAGAGCAATCACAGCTAACGGTTCAGCGGCCGAAGTAGTTATTAATAACGGAGAATTTGCAACATTCTATAGTGAAGCCCCTGTTATTTATGTTGGTAAAGACGGAGGTAAAGTAGTTATCAATAACGGAGAATTCAAAGTAGAATATGAAGGAAAAACTGGATATACGAATAAATATCTTTTGAATTTAAATGATGATTTATTGAAAGATTCTAATAAGAAAGCTACTGATTTTATTGAAGTTAAAGGTGGTACTTTCTATAATTTTGATCCATCACATTCCGAATCAGAAAACCCTCCTGTTAGTTTTTTAGCATCTGGATATAAAGTTAAATCTGAAGTTAAAGGTAAAGATACTTTATATCATGTAGTAATAGATCGTACCGCACAAATCTTAAAAGAAATTGTTGCTGGAGGAGATTATACTCTCCCAGAAGATATCGATATCACTTCAAAAATTGCTTTAGCAAAACCTACTAATCTCGATTTAAATAATCACACAATTACAAATAAAACTCCCGGAGGAGACGCTATTCAATTAGGTGCTGGAGAATTCACTTTTAAAAACGGTACAATTGATAATGTTATTGGAGGAGGAGCGTCTGCTGGTATTTATGTAAATTCTTCTAAAGGAAACAATATCACTTTAGAAAATATGACTATTAAAGCTACTTATCCTGTATATTTGAATAATGCTATAAATCCTGTATGTACAATTAAATCAGGTACATATATAAGTCCTTATGATAAAGGTGTAGCTGTATATGTAGAAAAAGGAGGTAAAGCTATAATTGAAGGAGGTTATTTCTCTACAGACGGACATGACAGTTCATTCTTACTGAATTTAAAAGATAACATCCGTGAACCTAATACTGATAAGAAACCCATAGAATTTATTGAAGTACGTGGTGGTACATTTGTAAACTTCAATCCAGAAAATAATGCTTCAGAAGGAGCTGGTACAAATTACGTACCTGATGATTATATTGTAGGTTCTTATAAAGAAGGAGAAAATACTATATATATTGTTGAGAAATATAATAATCAACCAGATGTAGATTTTGACGGTCCTAATGGAGCAACTATTACTTGGAATACTGAAAAATTTGGAAAAAATAATTCTACAATGAATATAGAATAAAATTAATCCTATTTTAATATTAAAAATAATGTCATAGACTAATGTTTCCGGGATTTATTTCATTATATAAAGATTCTAATGGTAAAGTACATGTTTATTTCTTTAGAGGAATAGGAGATAATTTTAAACCTATTTATAGAACTTTAGATTTGACTCATATAAAAGAAAATTATAAATTTACTGAATTAGAAGACGGGGCAGTTGACTATATATTTGATAATCCGTTTTTAAGTACTATTGATTGTAAACTTGTAAATATTTTTACAGGAGAAACGGAAAGAATTAAAATTAATTTATAAAAATTATGAAAAAAGTATATATTTTAGGTAACAATTCTTATTGTTTGAAAATAATACCGACATTAGAAAAAATAGGAGGAAAAAATGATAATGAATTTTCTGAAGAAGAATTATCAAATGAAAATAATATATTTTATATAGATTGGTTTGAAGATAATTTAATTAAGTTTATTAATAAAGATACAGTTTTAGGAAGCGAAATTCTTACATGTTGGAAAAAAATATGCCCATTGACATCTATAAACGAATTGCCTCAAGATTGGGATAGTGCTTATGCTAATTATGAATCCCTTCAAAAATATATGAATGGAGAAGACGGAAAATTAGATACAAAAATGGATTATCTAGGCCGAGTAATCATTTTAAGAGATATTTATAGACAAGGATGGATTCCGGAATATAATGATCAAGTATATCACATAAAATACGATTTATCTATTAAAGATTTGACAATATTGAAAGGAATTGGAATTTCTAAACTATTATCATTTAAAACTTTAGAATTAGCAGAAGCTTTTAAAGAAAATTTCAATAATTTATTAACAGCAGTACAAGAATATCTTTAAAATAAAATTTAACATTTTTTAACTAAGAGCCTTTTGAAAATTTACTTCAAAAGGCTCTATTTTTTCTAAAATCCTCTTTAGATAAAATAATAAGTATATGAGAGGAATAAATAATGCCTAGAATTAAAGTTGTCTTAAATAAGACAAATACACAAAAGTTAAATAAATTTTTTAAATGGGCCCAGGAAAATTGGCCGAATGTAGATAATACTGAGTTAAGCGAATTTTTAATTGAGAAGATTAAAAATGAGATAAAAAATCTAATGAAAGATTGTTCTGAAAAGATGATCATTGAAGTCTGGATAGAAAAATTGAAAAAATCCAGAATTCCATTAGATATAAAAGATTTTAAGGAAAATATTATAGAAAATCTTAAAATTGCAGTAAGAACTAAATTAGCAGGGATATATACTAACAAATCATTTGATAATAATATTGATATATATTTTAATGAAGTAAAGAGAGAATATATACTCCATCCACAATCAGAATCAGATGAATTAGAATTTTTACCAGAAAATAGAGATGTATTCATCAAAAATAATCTCAAATTAGTAGTAAATTGCGCAAAACGATATCAAAATTTAGGATTACCGTTTGAAGATTTAATACAAGCCGGTAATGAAGGATTATTAGCAGCATTCGATAATTTTAAAACCGATAGAGCTAATCTTAGGAATGCTATTATTGAGGATATAAAAAATGAAGAAATTGAAAACTTTACATATGAAGAAAGTGAAAGAATAGTCAAACATAGATTTATATATGGGAAATTATTAGATCAAACTCTTAAAAAACTTCCACAAACAGGATTTGAATCAAAACAAGAATTTATCAATTGGGCTAAATTAAATATTAAAGGAGCAGTATTTGCTTCAGTGGCATTTCAGTGGATACGTTCGGCGATCATCATGGAAATTACAAAATCCGGAAATGTCATTAAAATGCCTAAGAAATCAAAAACCGATGATGATGAAAAGGGCTCTAATATAGCAAAAATAATTAGATTAGATAGCATCAATCCATATACTGATGATAATTATTCTGATGCTGATTTATCGATTATTGCAAATGAAGAATTCATTATTGAAGACCAAGCTATCGAAAAAGTAGAAAAACAACAAACTTTAAGACCTGTTATCGAAGAGATGTTAAGTTGTTTAGATTTATTAGATCGAAAAGTTATTAAAAGAAAATATGGAATTGGATATCCTTATGCTATGACGATTAATGAAATATCTGAAGCCGAATCGATTTCAGTTGGTCAAGTGAAAAGAATTCTTAGAGATTCTATGTTAGTATTACAACAAAACTTAAATGATAATCAAAAAAGAATGTTAGCAGAAATTTTATGAAAGATCGAATAAATCATAAAATATATATAATGTTTCCTTCTATTTGGAAATGCTGGAGAGAATGGTGGCGAGTAAGAAAATGGTTTAAATTTCCAAAAATAAATATATATTGGCAAAAGAAAAACTCATTAAGTTTTTATTGTCTTTTTGATAAATTATTTAGTTTTGAGATATATCCTTTACGTTGGAAAACGAAATATACAGATTATTGTTTTGAAGGATGTCCATATATAATATTTAATTTATTTAGAAAAAGGTTTTTAGCTATCGAATTTGTGGCTCCTAATATTAAAGGAGAAGAAACAAATAGTCACATATATTATGAAAGCATTTTAGATAAAATTCATGGTAAATACTCATATATCACAATGGAAAGTGAACCTTTAAATATATATGAAGTATATAAAAACAATATATGGACTAGATATGGAAAAAATAATGTTGAGCAAAAATTTACTTGTTTACCGTATTTGACAAAATATGCTAAAAAAGAAATAGAAAAAATCAATCCGAAAGAATTCGAAATTTAAGATTAGCCATATTAGAAGATAGACTAAGTACTTTTAAATTTGCTCCGGTTCGTTTTCTAAGTATGACTATATTCACTTCTCCATTATTAAAATATCCTACTTGAGTTACTGGAGCAGTTATATCAAAATCAGGCATTATTGAACAATCTTTGGTCCAAAATCTAACGATTTTACCTATTAAAAGCTGCTCTAGTTCCTCTTTTGTAAATTGAATCACTCGGTAATCTTTATTTACAAAAATTTCTTTATCTCCGATTATATATGATTCTTTTTTCATGAAATCTACTTAAAAGTACCTATATTAAAAATATGAATTAATTATATTTAAAAATTAAATATTAAACTAAATGGCAAGAAAAAATAAAACTTGTTTAATGTGCGCTCGTCCGATAAATGAGGAAGACGTACGTTTTAAAGGTGTATATGGATATATTTGTAAACATTGTGCAGAACAAATATCAGGAATGAGTTCTCTATTGAGTGAAGAAGAAATGTTAGATGAACTTACTGAAAATGATGAAGGAATTTCATTTACTCCAAAATCTATAAAAGAACATCTTGATAAATATATTATTGGACAAGAACATACAAAAGTAGTTATCGCTACTGCTGTATATAATCATTATAAAAGAATCAATCATCATTCCGAAACAGAGCTTCAAAAATCTTGTTGTCTTTTAGTAGGTCCTACTGGTACAGGTAAGACCGAGATAGCCAGAGCGATTGCTAAATATTTAAATGTGCCATTTGCTATTGCTGATGCTACTTCATTGACTCAAGCCGGATATGTTGGTGATGATGTTGAAACTATTTTGACAAGATTGCTACAAGCAGCAGATTATGATGTCGAAGCCGCTGAAAGAGGAATAGTTTTCATTGATGAAATCGATAAGATAGCAAATTCTTCAAACGGAAATCCGAGTATTACAAGAGACGTTTCTGGAGAAGGAGTTCAGCAAGCTTTATTGAAATTAATTGAGGGTTCTGAAGTTATGGTACCTCCGAATGGCGGAAGAAAGCATCCAAACCAAGAAATGATTAAAGTGAATACTGAAAATATATTATTTATATGTTCTGGAGCATTTGTTGGACTTGATAAAATTATATCTAGGAGAATGAATACAAAAACTTTAGGATATGGGCTTATCGATAAAAATAAAGAAAAGATCGATAAAGAAAATATATTGCATCATGTCACTCCTAAAGATATAAAAAATTATGGATTGATTCCAGAATTTGTTGGACGTATGCCAATCATAACATATACTGATAAACTTGATAAAAAATCTTTAGTTCGTATATTGACTGAACCAAAAAATGCTGTTATCAAACAATATAAAGAAATATTTGAAATTGATGGCATAAAATTAGAATTCGGAAAAGGAGTTTACGATTATATAGCAGAAACTGCTTTAAAAACCGAAACTGGGGCCAGAGGTTTGAGAAATATAATTGAAAGAGTTTTGTTGAAACCTATGTACGAACTTCCCGGAAGCGGTAAAAAAGAATTTAAAATAAGTAAGAAATTTGTTGAAGAACAACTTAAAGTCGCATAATCATGTCGAAAGAAAATTGGGAATCTTATACAGACGAGAATGGAATAGAATATTGGATTATTCCTAATGAGGATGGATCTACCACAAAAGTTTCGAAAGAATTTTTAAAGAAGTGTTATGATCATTCTTGGTAAACAGAGAATGATAAAATTTCATGATGATCATTTTTAGTAAATGAAGAAATAAATATGGAAGATAAAGCATTAGTATTATACCATAAAGAAGATAATGATGGAGTTTTTTCTGGAGCGTTATTCAGAAATTATTTCATATATGATCTGCAACTTGAAAATGAAAACGTCATTTGTCAAGGTTTAGATTATAATGATGTCAAAAAGATTGACAAGGAATATATCGACAATATTTCAGAATTCTTTAAATACATTGTCATAACCGACATATCATTACCAGTAGATTTGATGAATTATATATACAATCTGTTTGGAAATGAATTTGTATGGATAGACCACCATGCTCCCATAATTAAAGAAGCCGAACAAAAATATAAAGCAAGCGAAACATGGACAGGCGTTCGTCAAACCGATAGATCAGCAATATTATGTGCTTATAAATATCTATATGATCCATTCGATGAGTGCTATAATCATAAATATATTCCGGAACTTCTTAGAATTCTTTCAGCATGGGATTCATTCACATATAAAGAAAATGGATATGAATTAGATTATGTTAGAGGCTTTAATAAAGCAGTCAATCAGGAAGTAAAATTAAATATAATTAAAGCCTCCGAAATTATCGACTATGAAGATTATGAAATGGATGCATTTATTGAAAAATGCAATGCTATTGGCAAAAGCATAGTTGAATATGAAGATTATATAAATAACTCTTTGGTTGAATCTTCTGCTGATATCGAATGGACAATCGGTGAAGAAAATAGAAAAGCTGCTATGTTAGTTATGCAAGGCCCATCATCTTCTCTAATATTTGAATCACTTAAGAATACTGATATAAAAAATGGAATAATATTCAAATATAATTGTAAAGAAAATGCATGGGTAATCTCTTTATATAATATAAATGAAGATGACAAAGATTTTCATTGTGGAGAATATTTGAAAACTAATTACAAAGGAGGGGGCCATTTAGGAGCAGCTGGTTGTCAAGTCTCATTTTCACAATTTTTAGAAATGATGAAATCAAAACATATATAATTTATGAAACACATAGGCGCGCATGTATCAGTAGCAAATGGATTTAGTTATGCTCCGATAAGAGCTTCAAAAATTGGAGCTAATGCTTTTGCATTGTTTACAAAATCTCCAAAATCTTATTCGGCATCAGAAATTTCACATAAAGAAGCAGAGACATTTAAATATGAATGCGAACAACTTAATTTTGATAAGAAATTTATTCTCCCCCACGCTTCTTATATAATAAATCTTAGCAATCCAGATGAAGATAAACGAAAAAAAAGCTTAGATTTACTTATATTGGAAATGCAAAGATGTGCTAAACTTGGATTAGATAAACTTAATTTCCATCCGGGAGCACATCTTAAAGCTATGACTATGAAAGATAGTTTGAAATTGATAGCCGAAGAAATGAATAAAGCTATTGAAGCGGTTCCTGAAGTAAAGTTAGTTATTGAAAATACTGCAGGATCTGGAAGTAATGTTGGGTATCATTTTGAACAGATATCAGAAATAATAAACAACATTGATAATAAATCAAATGTTGGATTCTGTATAGACACTTGTCATACTTTCGGAGCTGGATATGATTTGAATAAAGATTATGATTGGACTTGGTGGACAATTAATGATATGGGTATCTGGAAATATCTTTGTGGAATTCACTTGAATGATTCTCTTCAACCACTTGGAAGTAAAAAAGATAGACATGCGAATATTGGTCAAGGTCTTATCGGATTAGAATTTTTTGAGAAATTTATGCAAGACGATAGATTTGATGATATCCCAATTATTCTTGAGACACCAAATTCTGAAAATTGGAAAAATGAAATTACAATGTTAAGACAATTTGAAAAAAATTGAAATATATTGTATTATTTTAATACAAAAGTTTGAATTATTTCATAATATTTCTATAGAAAATTTGAAAAAATCAAGATTTTTTCTATAATGAAATTTTGAAATATTTCATAATATTTCTATATTTTAAATGTATTTAATATTAATCAAATAATATGAGACAAAGATATAGTAAAAAATATTTAGATACTAATAACCAAGGGTTATCAGATAGATATTGCTTAAAGTTATGTTTTTATATTCTCGGAGCGATACTCTTGTTGTGTGGATTAGTAAGTATTTTCAATTAATAAAATTTAAAATTAAATATCTTATGAAAAAATTTTTATTTATTTTTATTCTTTCTCTTATTGGAATATGCTCAGCAAATGCCCAAGTATTGACATTTAGAAGTCAGGCATATTGCCAAAAAACTATTAATTCTTATGGATCTTGGTCATCGTGGTCTAATTGGGAATCTTGTAATGTTCCTATTACTATAAATCTTAATAATGATCAAGTTATAATTTATTCAAAACGTACACAATATTATCAAATTTATAATTATTCGAATTCATATTATGATAGTGGAGCAGAATGTGTGGATTATAATTTCTATGATCAAGACGGAGATCGTGGAATCATGACACTAGTTATAAAACCTAATGGACAATCTGAAATATATATTCGGTTTGCTGATATTCAATGGGCATATATTGTAATTCGAACATAAAAATATTAAAAAATATTCAAAATAAAGCCCTCTGTGCTATCCTAGAACTCCAGATATAAAAATATATATCTGGAGTTTTATTTTAGTCTGGGCGTTGTGTGGGATATACTGGCCAAGCTCTTACGATTTATTCATAACGTTTTCTGAGAATATTAATAATTTCTTCAAACTTTTCGTCATCTTCTTGTCTATGTTTTTCAGCATCATAAGATGAATGCTTCCTAAATACGTTTTGTATATTTTCAAAATATTTTTCGGCGTCATCGATTTTTCTACTTTTCGGGCTATATTTAGGTTGACAAATATCTCCATAATCACTATGATGCATAAGTCGATATAAATCTTTAACTCTATTTTCCT
>JAFLUY010000004.1:43043-44915 GCA_022508565.1 Erysipelotrichales bacterium
TTAGGAGTATATTTTGGAGTACAGTCTTCTCCATAATCACTATGATGCATAAGTCTATAGAGGTTTTTAATTTTATTTTCCTCTGTTTGTTTCCAGTTTTTAGCATCTTCTTCCCATTGTTTGCGTATATCATCGGGATTATAAGGGTTAGGCCGTTTAATACTTTCCGAATCTTTAGTTGGAGGTTTCACCGTTTCGTCTATTGTTTTTTGATGGTCTTTTCTAGTAATACCTAAATAATCTTCAAAATCTGTTTTAGAAAATTTCCATTGTTTAGCGAATTTATCCCATGTATTAGCCGCAAGATCTCCATAATTTTTCCAAATGTCATTCCAGCCATTTTGTTGATATATATTTCCGAGGGCTATTTTTGGAGAAATCATTCTTAAAGATTCACCGATAATATCTTCAGAGGCTTCGATTAATGCAGCATAATTATTAGAAGTTTCATTATGTATATTCGCATTATCCATTCCATATTGGAGCATTTTAATACGATTCTGTTGAGATCCTTCAACAAAACTATTATCTCCTCTTAATTTAGCTAATTGTGATTCCGGAGGAGGTGAACTACCCTTTTTATCATCATTATTTGCAAGATTTAATTGATCTTCGCCATAACCAATATATAGATACCTAGAATCTCCAATTAAAAATTGTGTGAATTCATTAAATGTATGATGATAACATCTATCATAATTTATTTTTATTGAAGGTTTTAACCCAAAAGGTTTATCATTATTTATTGAAGACGGAATTAATGATGAAAATGAATTGATATCAAATTCACAATTTTGAAAACTAAATAATTGATACGATAAAGTTTCTCCATAATTAATATTAGGACTAAAACTTTTATAAAAAGCTTTTCTATTTGTGAGAGTCTTCATAGCAGTTTGAAGGCGTTTTATAGGTACTTGAAAAAGAACGATATCCATTTCGAATTTTCTTAAATTTTCAGGAATAACTTCTTTATCATGAGCAAAATCATAAGCAGCATATCGGTATAGATCAAATAGAGTTGTCAACCTCATATCGATTGCTTCTTGCATAAACTCTAATGTTATGGCTTTAGGGGCTCCGGCTTTAGATAAATCATATACTAAGGCATTATGAAGATCTTTAACAGAAAAAAACATCCATGGAGCTTTACAATTAATATATGATAATGTTCTAACAAACTTAATTAAAGCATTTCTTCTATTAGCAGGTTGTTCTTGATAATATCTTGTGCGAATATTTGACAAATATCTTTCGGCACTAGTATTATCTCTTCTCGGGACGTCTCCTCTCATAATATTACCAAATAAACCAAAATTAGTATTGAATTTAAAGAAGATTTTAAAATAAAACCAAGTAGGTTCCCCAAGCATCGAACCTAATCCTTTTTGGAATGCTCCTCTTTCATTAAGATAATCTTTAATACCCCAATCACGGATGCTAAAATCATTACCCCATAAACCATTTTTCTGGCCACTTTGACCATTAATAAGGAGATTTTCAAGAGGATCAAAATTTAATTCTTTTTCAATGTGATTTATATTAATACTATTTAATTGTTGACCAATAGTATTTTCGGTACTTAATTGCTGGACATCTAAATTCTCTAATAAATCCTTTTCTGCTTCAGAATTGTAATTATTATCATAAAGATCCAAAAGCATGTTATCCCAATAAATATTATATAAATCTGGAGCTTGAGTAGGATTTTCTTGTTCTGCTTTTTGAACGTCTTCTTTAACTTCCTCTTTAGTTTTTTTGGCAGTTGATCCATTACCTTTATTTTTATCGCTTTTATTTTGGGTACTTTTATTTTTGGTACTTTTATTTTGGGTACTTTTATTTTGGGTACTTTTATTTTGGGTACTTTTA